>CAKUJM010000051.1 GCA_934661755.1 uncultured Lentisphaeria bacterium
TTTATGCCATGTTTGCGGGGACGCAGGAGGGGAAAGGGGAAATCCAGCCTTCTGGCAATTTCATTCTTTGTTACTGCACAAAAAAACAACTTCGCGGGTTCGGGACTTGAAAAACCGCCGTGGATACTTATAGTAAGCGCGCTTCCGGATTCTGCTCCTCTTTTGCCGCGGGTGTAGCATAGTGGTAATGCTTCGGCCTTCCAAGCCGATGATGTGGGTTCGATTCCCATCACCCGCTCCAGATTCTCCCCGGAGAAAAAAAAGAGGCGAAAATTGCGGCGGCGATTTGAAATCCGCACTTGAGTTCCTATATTAAGTGCGCTGACCGAAAATCAAAAAAAATAACGATGCCAGAGTGGCGGAATTGGCAGACGCGCTGCGTTCAGGTCGCAGTGGGCTTACGCCCGTGAAGGTTCAAGTCCTTTCTCTGGTACCATTTTCAAAGACCTCGTTTTTGCGGGGTCTTTTTTTTTGCCTGAAAAAATCGGCAATACGCCACCAGAAGGCTACATTACCTGCGCCACCCGCGCCAGCAGGCGGCCTCGGCAAAAAAACTCCTCCCCGCCTGGATCCGTGATGTTGGGTGGCTTGCGTCAGAATCAGGAATTTTGAGGGAGCGTACCGGGAGTACGCGACCGAAAAAGGCGAAATCATGGCGCAAGGGAACCAGGCTTCACGACGTCCAGTCCCCCATCCTAACTCAACTCATCCGACTCATGATTCTCGACCAGCTGGAAAACCTTTCCGCATACAGTGCGCTTTCCCCGCGACTGCCGGCAATCATCAAATACCTCAGCACCCACGATCTGGCCAGCATGGCGCCAGGGGAATACGACATCCTCCCGGACAAGGAGGCCTTCGTGCGCATTTCCGATTCCCCGATGAAACCGCCGTCGGAGGCTAAAATCGAGTTCCATCGGCAATACATTGACATCCAGCTTCCCTTTACCTGCGTGGAGAAAATGGGCTGGATGCCGCTGGCCGAGGCGCCGGATGAAATGCAATACGACTGCGTCAAGGACTGCGCGCTGTCCAAATTCCAGCCGGAGTGCCAAATTGCGGTAAAGCCGGGACAATTTGTCATTTTCTTCCCCCAGGATGTCCATGCGCCATGCCTGGGTGAAGGCATGGTCCGCAAGGCGATCATCAAATTCCGCGTCTAGCCGATGGCGTGCTGGCTTCTCAACATCGGCAACAGCCGGACCGCGCTCTGCCAGAGGCAGACAGAGTTTTTTTCCGGCATTGAGCATCACCCCACTGCGCAGGTGGCCGACTCCTGGCATCTGCCGCAGGGGGATCATGCGATTGCCTCCTGCGTGGTCCCGTCGGTGCGCCAGACGCTGTCGGACCATTACGGCAGCCGCATCCATTTCATCGGCGTCTCCGATTACCCATCGGTGGATTTCAACCGCTATGACTGCCGGACTTTAGGCGGCGACCGTATCGCCAATGCCGCCGCCGCCCATCATCTCATGCCGGACACTCCGGTGATGGCAATTGACTGCGGCACCGCCATCAACAGCGTGGTAGTGGATGCCGGCGGGGTCTTCCGCGGCGGGGTGGTCATGCCTGGACGCCGCCCCGCCCGGTCTGCCCTGGCCACGGCGACCGCGCAATTGCCGGACATCCCCGAAAACGACCCCCGGCGCATCACCCCGGTTGCGCTTGACACCGCCGACGCCATTGCCAGTGGGGTCGATCTGGGAATCGCCGGAGCCATCGAATTCATCATCCGCGCCACCCGCAAAATCGACGGCCTGGAAAATGCCGCCGTCATCCTCTGCGGCGGAGACGCCGAATACCTCTCACAGCTTGTCGATCCCTCCCTGCAAGCGCGCACCCTGCCTTTCCCCCTGACCTTGTTCGGCGTCAGCCTGGCAGCATCATATGCTCCCCGCCACCAGCAATGCCTTGAATGAACGAATTTGACTCATACGAGTGCCCGCTCTCCGGAAACCATATCGTCGAGGCCGGCGCGGGGACCGGCAAGACCTACAATATCCAGATCCTGGTCGCCAGGATGATCCTTTCCGGCATCCCGGTGGAACGGATCCTCGTGGTCACCTTCACCCGCAACGCAACCGCGGAATTGCGGGAGCGCATCCGCAACATCCTCGCTGAGCTGCTCGCTGCGCTGCGCACCGGCGACACCGAACCGCAGTCGCGCGCCGCCCGGGTGCTGGCAGGATGCGAGCGCCAAGCCGCCGAAAGCCACCTGGCAACCGCCCTGCGGGATTTCGACTCCGCGGCAATCTACACCATCCACGGATTCTGCCAGCGGATGCTGGCGGAAAACGCCTTCGAAAGCAACCGGCGATACGGCCTTGCAATCTGCACCAATGCCGATGAGCTGATGAATTGCGCAGTCAATGACTTCGTGCGGCGATTGCTCTTCGATCCCGACGGCGACGACGGACAATCCCTGGCCATGCGCCAGTTCGCATGGCAGTTCTCCGGATTGTCCCGCAGCCGACTGGCCTCCGATTGCAGCCGCGTATTGAAGGACTGCAACGCCCGATGCGACTGGGACGAGGCAGTCACAAGTTCCGGGATTGCCGCCGCGGCCCGGGACGCCTATGACGCCTTCCTGAAAATGGTCGCCGCCGCGTCGCAGCTGGTGGAGATCACGCCCCCGCCCACCCCCGGTGAAGACGGCTGGCAGCAAGCGGTCTTCGCCTGCCGGAACCGGCTGAAGCAACTCGACTTCGCATTGCACACCAAGGACGGCAAGGAACTGAGAAAAAAAACAAGTGACATTCGCAAAAACCTGGACAGCTTCGGCCTCGCGCTGACCGCCGCGGGAGAAAAAATGCTGTCGGGGAAAAGCGCCAGCTTCCCCAACGACTTCATCGACAGCCTCTTCAACACCTCCGCCTACGGCAAATTTGCCCGCGCAGTGACCGCCGCGGCCATCCGCCAGGTGCGCCTGGACACCCGCGACGCCATGGCGCAGGAAGGCGTCATGACCTACGACGACATGCTGCGGGAGATGCGAAACTCCCTGGAGAACGACCCCAAACACCGCCTGCGCGACGCCATCCGCCAACGCTACAGCTGCGCCATCGTCGATGAGTTCCAGGACACCGACGAGTCGCAATACCGGATCTTCGACGACCTCTTCGGCCAATCACCGGCGCATGCATTCTTCATGATCGGCGACCCCAAGCAGGCGATCTACAGCTTCCGCGGCGGCGACATCTTCACCTACTGCAAAGCCCGTGACGCCGTCAGCCGGCAGATGCGCAGCACCCTGACCGTCAACTACCGGTCATCGCCTGGCTATATCGCCGCCATGAACCGATTCTTTGACGACTGTGATTTCTTCACCGCCGCGGGCAACGGCGGGGAGACCCCGCAAATCGCCTTCAACCAGATCCGGGACAACGACCGGGTCCATGACCTCCAGATCCTGCTGCCGGGCGCGGACCAATGGCCATTGCTGTCGGCGCATTCCGCCAACGGCCTGCCCTGCGAAATGGCGGTGAGACGCACTGTCGATGAGATTGCGCAAATGCTGTCATGCCGTGACCGTATCCTGGCCGAAGGCCGCCCGATCAATGCCGGCGACATCGCGGTGCTGGTGCGTACCGGCAGCATGGGAAACAGCATCGAGGCGGAATTGCTGGCGCGCGGCATCAACTGCTCCTGGCACGGCGCCGGAGGGCTGCTCGAACGCCCCGAGGCGGCGGCATTGCGCTGCATCCTCGAGGCCATTGCCGAACCAAGACGGCGGGATCGGGTCATGGCGATGCTCGCATTGCCGGTTTTCCACCTGGACACGATGGATCTTTGCCGTTATCATGACCATGATGCCGGCGCCGTGCAAGGCGTGCTCCTGAAATTGCATCAGCAATGGGAGGAAAGCACCTTCCTGCAGATGTTCAACCGCCTGTTGCGGCTCACCCGAAGGGAATTGCTGGCAAGCGATGATGATGACGGCGACCGCACCTTCGCCCAGATGCTGGCCGGCCCCCCTGGCGAAAGCGATGTCGCCATCTGGAAACAGCTGGGCGAGGTGATCCATTACACTGCGCTCACCCGGCGGCTGGGTCCGGCGGAAACCCTCGCCTGGCTCGTCGACCGGCTGCATCGCGGCGCCAATGCGGCCGATGTCAAGCCAACGGGGAATCCGGATGACGACGAACAGGCCGAGGCGCTCTTCAAACGGCGGATGCGCACCCAGGACAATGCGGTCACCATCATGACCATCCACGGCAGCAAGGGACTGCAGTTCCCGGTCGTCTTCCTCCCGCAAATCTGCGGATCTGCTTCCTTCAAAGGCGACCGCTACCATGACCGCAACGGCGTGCGGCGAATCATGATGGATGATGATGACGCGCAATCAGCGGCGCAATGCCGCCGCGAATCCATCGAGGAGCAGCGGCGACTGCTCTATGTCGCGATCACCCGTGCGCAATACCTGTGCCGCATTATCGGCGGACTGCAAAAAGGGCCCAGGCAGGCCGGGCTTTTCCCGGATTCCGATTTGCCGCCCCTGCCGGTATTTTCCACGCCGCCGTGGGAAAAAGCCGCCGCCGAGACGCCGCCCGCAGCCAGCCCGCCGGCAACCGCCGGATATGAGCCATTCGATGCGCCATGCCCGCGGGGATGGCAGACCTGCAGCTACTCCTCGCTTTCCAGAAACCGCAGCGCGGTGTCTCCGGACGACCACGCCGGCGTGGCGGCCGCCGCCCCCCACGATACTGAAGGCAATGCGGAGGATGACAATGACCTGCCGCCCCCCGCAATCCTCGCGCCCGCCGATGACCATGATGACCATGATGCCCCCGATGACGCCGATGGCAATGACGCCAACGACGACATCCCGCCGATCTTCCTCTTCCCCCGCGGCGCCAGCGCCGGAGAAGCATGGCACAAGCTCCTGGAACAGCTGGACTACCAGCAGCATGACGCAGAGCGGCTGCGCGAATATGCGGCATCCCAGCTGGATGCCGCCCGCCAGCTGCCGTTGAATGACCCCCGGAGCCGCCAGGCCATGCTGGACGCCGCCGTCGACATGATCCATGGCCTCCTGGACAATCCGCTGCCCGGCACCCGGATCCGCCTTGGCGAAATCCCCCCGTCAAAACGGCGACATGAGATGAATTTCAAGATGCGGCTGGCCGATGGCAATGGCATCGACTGCCAGGAAATCCGCGCCATCCTGGAAGATTTTGGCATTGCCATGCCCAATGGCTGGCTCTGCACCGCATCCACCGGCGAAGACAACGCCGATGACCGGCATGACACCATCGCCTACCGCGATTTCACTCTCGTCGGACAAATCGACCTGCTTTTCGAATCCGATGGCAAATTCTGGATCGTCGACTGGAAGACCAACGCCCTCTGCCAATATGGCGACAGGCCGTCATTCGACCGCTTCGACCACCATTCGCCCCAGTGTGCGCTGGACGCCGAAATGGACGCCCACTTCTATACTTTGCAGTACCTCCTCTATACTGTCGCCTTCATGCGCTGGTATGCCGGGCTTCATCCCGGCTTTTCCTGGACCGAAGAACGCTATGGCCAGCTGTTCGGCGGCTGCTGCTACATCTTCCTGCGCGGAGTGTCCAAGGCCAGCCCCGGACGCGGATGCTGCCTCCGGCGCCCCTGCTGGCCGCTGATCGACCGGCTGTTCCGTGCCCTATGACCACTGCCCACACCACTGCCGTGACCGCCGCCATGATAAAGCCAGATGAGCTGCGCCAACGCCGCGAATACTCGCCCGTGGATTGGCATTTCGCCGCCATGATCGTGCGCCATTGCGCCCGGCGGGATGCGCCTCCCGATGAACTGCAGCTGCTGGAAATTGCCGCCGCCACCGCCATTTCCTGCGTGCGACGAAGCCACAGCTGCCTGAATCTGCAACAGTGGTGCGGCCAATGCCAGAGCGCCTCGCCATTGCCTGACGCCAAATCCTGGCGGACGGTGCTGTCGCATTTTCCCAATGCCGTCTGCACCGAGGACAACCCCGCTTCGCCGCCCAGCGCACCGATGACCCTGTGCGGCGACCTGCTGTACCTCTCGCGATTCCGTCAATGCGAACGGCGGATCGCCGCGCGCCTGCGCGATTTTCTTGAGGATGCCCCGACGGCTGGGACGCCAACGCCAGCAGAGTTGGACGCCATCCGGCGGATCTGCCGGCATTTCGCCAACGCGGATCCTGCCCAGAATCGCCAAATGCAGGCCGTCGCCAAGTCTTTGTCATCGCGGCTGCTGGCATTGACTGGCGGACCGGGGACCGGAAAGACTACGGTCATGACCGTGATCATGGCCCTGCAACTGGCGGCGCATCCGGAGATGCGAATCGCGCTGGCCGCCCCCACCGGCAAAGCCGCCGGCCGCATGAAGGAGGCCATCGCCAACGAACTGCGGCATTCGCTGACCGGACTGGAGGAAAACGCCATGCGGCGCCTGGAAGCCCTCGCCCCCCAGACACTGCACCGGCTCCTGGAAATCAACCCGGACACCGGCGTCGCCGGACGCAACCGCGAAAGACCGCTGACCGCCGAGCTGGTGGTGGTGGACGAATGCTCCATGACCTCGCTGCAGCTCTTCTCACAGCTCATGGAGGCGCTGCCCGCCAATGCCCGGCTGATTCTCATCGGGGATAAAAACCAGCTGGCGTCAGTGGAATCCGGAGTGGTGTTCGGCGAAATATGCAATTTCCTGTCGCGGCATTCCCCAATGCAGCTTTGCACCCTTGTCGAAAACCACCGCTCCGGCGGCAACCGCAATCTCTGCGATTTTGCCCAGGCGCTGGTCGGCGGCCACGGCACGCCGGATTTCAGATTGCTGGCCAATGGCCTCAATCAGCAAAACGGCGTCTTCCGACATCTGCCATTGGATGGATCCGGCCTCACCGGCGCATTGCGGAAGACCCTGGAGGCCTGCCGCATCCCCATCGACGCCTGGCGGCAATGCGGCAGCCCCGGACAGGCATTTGAATTTTGCGACAACTTCAAGATATTGTGCGCCATCCGCGCCGGAAAATTCGGAGTGGTCAACCTCAATCTGCAAATGTGCGATTGCCTCGGCATGCGTCCGGAAGAGTATCCTGATGGCATGCCGGTGATGATCCTGGAAAATGACGCCGACACCGGGCTTAACAACGGCGACATCGGCGTATGCTTCAATGGCAGCATCCATTTTCGCGGCGAGAATGGCAAATTGAACGCCTTTGCCCCCGTCCAGCTGCCGCCACATGAATGCGCATTCGCCATGACGATCCATAAGTCCCAGGGATCGGATTGCCCGAATATCCTGATGGTCCTCCCGGACCATGATCTGCCGATCCTCACTTGCGAATTGCTCTATACCGGCATCACCCGCACCAAAAAACAGTTCTTCATGATCGCCGAGCCCGCCGACGGCAAGCCGCTGGAGATGATGCTGCGAAAAATCAGCCACCGCCATACCGAACGGTGGTCCGGGCTTGAAGAGCTGCTGGAAGCCTATTGACCCGGACATGGCCGGCTGGCCAGAAGGCGCCCCTCCCCGGATGCGACGGCCGTGATCGCGCCGCCGCCGCCCAATAACGGCGCAAAAAGAGCCTGATTCATGGCTTCAGGCTCTTTTCACCGTGTATAGTAGTTGCAACGCCGCAACCACGGCGTCGCAATCATAAAAATCCGCCAAGGCGGCATCAAGCCGCTTCTTCCAGACATCCAACCAAGGAAAAATCATGGCAGTAACCAAAACTACCCACGTCTCCTATGGCTCCCGCCTCGGCAATTCCCTCAAGGGCGTTGTCGGCGGCTTCGCAATGCTGCTGATCGGCATCGTCCTGCTCTGGTGGAACGAAGGCCGTGCGGTAAGAACCGCCCAAGACCTCAAGCTGGGACGCAAAAATTGCGTCGAGACCACCTATGACAAAATCGACAACGAGCTGGATGGCAAGCTGATCCACGTAATGGGCTCCGCCTCCACCAGCGAAGTGCTCACCGACCCGCACTTCAAGGTCAGCGTCAATGGCTTCGCGCTGATTCGCAAGACCGAGATGTACCAGTGGAAGGAAAGGCAGACCCGCACCGAAGAGGAAAATGCCGGCGGCAGCATGGACGTGACCATCACCTACAACTATGACAAGGTGTGGTCGGACAGCCCCATCGACTCCAGCGGCTTTGAGGAGGCCGGCCATAACAACCCGCCAATGCAGTACCGCGCCCCCGCGCAGTATGCCAAACAGGCGCAGTTCGGCGCGCGGATCATCAAGGATGATGATGTCAAGGGCATTGGCAAGGCCACGGATTTCGACCTGGCCGCCAACGAGGCGATCAAGGCGGAACTGGCGAAAACTGCCGAGGATGGCGGCCCATTCGGACTGGCCGATCGCCCCTGCCAGCTCTCCGGCAACACGCTCTTCATCGGCGATAATCCCAACGACCCGGAGATCGGCGACATCCGCATCTCCTTCTCCTACAAACCCTCGCCGTGCGATATTTCGGTGGTCGGCCAGCAGGCGGGCAACACCATCATTCCGTGGCAGAGCAAGAACGGCACCATCTACATGCTCCATAATGGCCTGAACAGCTCGGCCCAGATGTTCACCAGCGCCGAACGCGGCAATGCCATGCTCACCTGGATCCTGAGGCTGGTCGGCTTCGTGCTGATCTTCTCCGGCTTCCGTTCCATCTTCGCCATCATCCCGACCCTGGGCGCAATCATCCCGTTCCTGGGGAAGGCCCTGGGCGCCGGCGTCGGAGTGCTCTCCTTCGCCCTGTCCGCGGTGATTTCGCTGCTTGTCATCGCCATCTCCTGGCTTTTCTACCGCCCGGTCCTGGGCATTGCGCTGATCGCTGCGGCCATCGCCGTGACCTGGTATGCGCGTAAAAAGGGCGGCGCGGCCGAAGCCGCAAAGCCGGCGGCTGAAACCACCCCGCCACCGGCGGCATAATCCGGCACTCCTGTAAAAATGCATCCCCGACGGCCGGCAGGACCCGCCCTTGGCAGAACTCCTCCCGGACGGCGGGGATGCGCCTTCATCGCCACTGCAAATGAATCTGGACTCCTGCTGCCAGCGGGCGGCTTTTGCCGCACTTTCCGCAGAGTGGCAAATCATCAACGCCAGACTGCCGGCGAAATTCCGCAAATGGCTCAACCAGCCGCAATTCGCCATCGACGACCAGATGAAATGCTGGGGGATGTGGCACGGACGCCCGCAATGGCGCATCGTCCTGAACCGCCGGCTGCTCACCGACCACCCCTGGTACGCCGTCGTTGACGTCCTGGCGCACGAAGTGGCCCACCAGCTGGCCGAGGAAATCCGCATCCGCGAAGGCCGCGGCCAGGATGAGCCGCCACACGGCGCGCTCTTCCGGGAATGTTGCAAATACACCTGCGCACGCCCCTGCGCGTCAGATGACTATCCGCTGCTTAACGAACTGCTCGACGGAGACGACCCCGCCGAGGAAGACGCCTGCGGCCAGTCACGGCTCGTGGTGAAGATCCGCAAGCTGCTCTCGCTTTCCGGCAGCGAAAACCAGGCGGAGGCCGAAGCCGCGCTGCTCAAGGCCCGCGAATTGTCCGCAAAATATGACATCGACCTGGACGGCATGGCTGACAGCTCCGGGACGGACTCCGGATCCTTCCATGTCATCACCATCGGAAAACCCGTCAGGCGCATCACCCTGGACCGCTCTGACCTGGGGAATATCCTCGGACGATACTTCAATGTCTGCGTATATTGGGGCCGTGACTACGAGCCGGCCGCCGATCAGCCGTGGCCGCCGCCGCAGATCATGCACATCGGCGGCAGCAGGAAGGACCTGCGCATCGCCACCCATGTCCATGACTGCATCTCCCGCTATCTGGACCGGGCGATATATGATCTGCCGGCCGCCCTGCTGGCACGGGTGCTGCGCTCCAAACGCGCCAGAATGGATTTTCGCCTGGGAGTGCTCAAGGGATTCTCCGACACCCTCGAGCGACAAAACGAATCGCCGCTGATCCAGCGGGCGCTGATGCTGGCCGACCGCACCCGGCTGGATGAATACATCGGCGTCTACTGCCCGGGGCTAAGATCCGTGAAGCGCTCCATCCGCAGGGAAACCGACTTGGAGACCTACGGCGAAGGCGTAAAAATGGGGCGGAACCTGAAGATCCCCACCGCCATCGGCACCACGCCAGGCGCGCCTTCTCCACGACAGCTCGAACAATAGGCAATACAAGACCCCATCATCACAATATGCGCGACCTTTCACCCGAAAGGGAATCCATCTTCTTCGACATCTTCAAGGACTACTTTGATCTCGAACGCGATGTCGGCAAACAGCACGACTGCGCCAATTACAGCCTCGACCGGATGACGCCGCTGGCGGAAATCGCCGGACATCCCGAACGCCGCCTGAAGGTGATCCACGTCGCCGGCACCAAAGGCAAGGGATCGACCAGCTACTACATCGCGGCGCTGCTCAATGCCGCCGGATTGCATTGCGGATGCTTCAGCAGCCCGCATCTGGACACCGTCCGCGAACGCTTCCAATTCGACGGAATGCTCGTCGGCTATGACGAATTGATCAGCTCCGCACGCTCGTTCTGCGCCAAATTGCGCGCGGCCCGGCTCACGCCATCGCTTTTTGAGATCTTCACGGTGCTGGCATTGAAGCTGTTTGCCGACAAGGGCGCCGCCTACGCCGTGATGGAAACCGGCATCGGCGGAAGGCTCGACGCCACCAACTACATCCCCGACAAGGCACTTGCCGTCATCACCGCGCTAAGCTACGACCACATGGCGCTGCTGGGCGACACCATCGGCCAGATTGCCGCCGAAAAAGCCGGAATCCTGCGTCCGGAAACCCCGCTGGTGCTGTCGCCGCAACCCTACCCCGAGGCGGAAGCCGCGGTGCGGAAAATTGCCGGCCAGTTGCATGCGCCGGTGATCGACCCGAAGCCAATCGACGTCGAGGCGTGGCTGCCCGGAAACCTTGCGCCATATCTGCGCGACAACTTCCGCACCGCCATGACTGCGGTCACCGCCCTTGGATTGTCGCCACGCCGCCAGACCTTTGCCGCCCCGAGGCTGCGCGCCCGCTTTGAGCTCATTGCCGACAACCCACCGGTAATCATCGATGCCGCCCACAATGGCGACAGCGCCCGGCGGCTTGCCGAAGCCGTCCGGCAATGCTATCCGGGAACACACTTCATCTGCGTCCTGGGCAGCGTCCCCGGCAAGGATGTCACCCGGATCGCCGAGGCGCTCAAGCCCATGGACGCCGAATACATCCTGACCAACCCCGACACCGCCCGCGGCAGCGCCCTGCCCCAATTGCAGGAGGCCGCCGCTCGCGCCGGACTGAAAATCCGCGCCGTCATCCCCCATATCGCCTCGAAAAACGACCTCCCCCCCAATGAGCCGCTGCTGTTCACCGGGTCCTTCTTCACGGCATTGATCGGCGAGGAACTCTGGAACCGATAGACCACACCGCAGCCACCATCCACGATCGGAATGACGACCATGAAAGGAATCATCCTGGCCGGCGGCACCGGCAGCCGCCTGCATCCAATCACCCGCGGCGTCTCCAAACAGCTGCTTGCGGTATATGACAAGCCGATGATCTACTACCCGCTCAGCGTGCTGATGCTGGCGGGAATCCGGGAGATCCTGATCATCACCACCCCGGAAGATCAGCCCGCCTTCCAGAAGCTGCTGGGCGATGGCACCCCATTCGGCGTCCGGCTGACCTACGCCGTCCAGCCACGCCCCGAGGGACTGGCACAGGCCTTCCTGATCGGCGAGGATTTCATCGGCGATGGCGGCGTCGCCCTCATCCTGGGCGACAATATCTTCTACGGCGCCAACCTGGGAGCAATTGCGCGGCAAGCCGCCGGACGCACCACTGGCGCCACCATCTTCGGATATTACGTGAGCGACCCCCAGCGCTTCGGCGTCGTACAGTTCGATTCGCACTTCAACGCGGTGTCCATCGAGGAAAAGCCCGCGGCGCCAAAATCCCATTACGCCGTCACCGGACTATATTTCTACGATCGCCAAGTGGTGGAAATCGCCAAAGGCGTCAAGCCATCCGCCCGCGGTGAACTGGAAATCACCGCCGTGAACAACGAATACCTGCGGCGGGGACAATTGCATGTGGAACGCCTCGGACGCGGCTTCGCCTGGCTGGACACCGGCACCCATGACGCCCTCCTGGATGCCGCAAATTTCATCCGCACCATCCAGACCCGGCAGGGACTGCAAGTGGCGTGTCTGCAGGAAATCGCCTACGACAACGGCTGGATGAGCGCCGATGAAATCCGCAGATATTGCCATGCCATCGGCAACACCGCCTACAGCCAATATCTGCTGCAATTGATCAGCCACAACTAGATGCCTCCAATGTCCATGGAGTAAATCCGCAAACATCGGGGGCGTGCCTGTCGCGTCAATTGGACTAAAATACAACGACACGAAAAACGGGAAACGGGAAACGGGAATTCGCCATCCCCCGCATTGCTAATCGCTAGTTGCCCGCATGGAGCTCGATGCTGGCGTCATGCAGGCCTTCGGCCGTGGCTCGCAGGATGGTGGTGCCGGACTTGCCGGTACTGCGCAAATAGACCACCGCCTTGCCGGAAAAGAGGGTGCATTCCGGAGTCTGGAAGGGTTCGACCGACGCCGCATTGCCCCCGTCGGCGGCCACCAGGCGCAGCGACTCGCCCTCTAGCGTGAAGTTCACGCGGTTTGCGGCACGCGGATACGGAACGCCAGCCTTGTCGGTGACTCCGACTGTCACAAAGACCATGTCCTCACCATCGGCATGGCAGTTCGCCCGTCCGGTCTCCAACGACAGCCTGACCGGAACATCGGCGGTAAAAATCGCATCCTCGGCACGGCGGATGCCATCGCGGCCATATCCGACGGCCCGGATCTGCCCCTGGCGCCATTCAACGTCACGCCAGATGATGCGATAACGCTCCGCCAGGTTGCTGCTTCCTATCATCCGCCCACGCGCCCCGCCCGGCACCAGACAGCCATTGACGTATAGCTCCGCCTGTTCGCAATTGGTGAAGACATGGATGTCCAGTTTCTGGCCACGCTCCCAATTCCAATGCGAAGGGCAGATATGCACCATCGGCTTGTCCGTCCAGAGGGACTGCATCAAGTAGAACAGCTCCTTCGGCAGGCCAACCAGATCCACACAGCCGAAATAGCTGCTGCGGGCCGGCCACTCCGCATTGTATGGCGTGGGTTCGCCCAGATAGTCGAAGCCTGTCCAGATGAACTGCCCCATGACGTAATCGCCTTCCTCTTGCCCCAGCTGTTCGGCATCCGCCGTCTGACACCACGGGCAAAGATCCAGACAGTAGGACGAACACTGCAATTCATCATGCTCCTGACGTCGCGGCGACCGGCCATAGACATACTCATCGGCCGGGAAATAATAGACGCCACGAGATGAAAGAGTCGACAACGTCTCCGATCCCAGCACCGGCACGTGCGGGAAAAGCCGATGGAAATGCGCATATCGGAAGGGGTGGTAGTTCCAGCCGGGGATGTCCACCTCCGCCGCCAACCCCTTCTCCACCGCCATCATGCCGTTGTCGAAGGCGGCGGTGACCGGACGCGAAGCGTCGTATCTCTTGACGAGTGCCGTCAGGCGCGCCGCAGTTTCGGCGCCATCGCATATTGGCAGCCGGATCTCGGGCACCTCATTGCCGATGCTCCAGAGGATTACACAAGGATGATTGCGGTCACGCAAAACCAGCGAGGAAAGATCCAATTCGGAGTCATCGTCAAAATGCCGGCTGTAGTCATTCTTGATCTTTGGGTTGCGCCACATGTCAAAGGCCTCGTCCATGACCAGGAAGCCCATCTCATCACACAAGTCGAGAAGCTCCGGCGCCGGCGGATTGTGCGAGGTGCGGATGGCATTGCACCCCATCTGGCGCATGATCTCCAACTGCCGCCGCGCAGCCGCCCGGTTGAAGGCCGCACCCAGCGGCCCCAGGTCATGATGCAGGCATACTCCCTGAATCGGCGTGCGCCTGCCATTGAGAAAAAATCCACGGTCGCCATCAAATTTCAGCATCCGCAAGCCGGTGCGCACCACCACTTCATCGTCACCGGCCTCGGAAGCCAATGACAGCATGACCTCGTACAATGCCGGTGATTCGACATCCCAGAGTTCAAAGCTCTTCAACTCGAACATCTCGCAAAACTGCACGCCGTCTGCTTCCAACGGCAGGGAAATAACCCGGTCATCAAACAACGGCGACTTGAAGGCAATCCGCGCCGAATCCGCGCCGCCCGATATTGCCGCATGGTTCTCAAGCCGCCCCGACACCCGGATCTGCCCCGCTTCCGGCAAAAACTCCACCCAGGGCGTATATTGCGCAAAATGCACCGCGGCAGTCTCGATGCGCTGCACCCGACGGTAAATTCCCGCCCCCGGATACCACCGCGATGCGTCCGGAGGATTGTCCACCGTCACCAACAGCTCATTGTCCTCCCCGTCGTGCAAAAAATCAGTGGCATCAACTCGGAATGACGAATAGCCGTAATTCCGGCTGCCCGCCAATTGGCCGTTCACATAGACCTTGGCATGGCTCATCACTCCGTCAAAATCCAGATATACCCGGTTGCCAGGGACACTCGCTCCCGCAATCCGGCAACGATACTCGCCATGCCCGACATGCGGCAAGCCGCCGGTGCGGCCATTGTGCTCACTGGCATGCTCCTCGCCATCCTGGACAATCCGCACCTGCTGACGGTCGTTCCCACGATCAAAGGGACCGTAAATCGCCCAGTCGTGCGGCACTACTACGGCCTCTTCAGGTAAATTGTCGCGATGAAATTGCCAGTGCTTGAGCTGTTCGATCTTGCGCATGATTGTGGATGATATGTTCTGGATGGCTGGCCAGAAGGACAAGACGGCTAGTCCCGGAATTTGTTGATGCAGTCGATGTATGCTTCGACCGATGCCGCAATGATGTCGGTGTGCGCGCCAAAACCATAGTAGATGGCGCCGTTGTGCTCCAGCTGAATATGCACCTTCCCGACATCGTCGCTGCCTTTGCTGATCGATTGCACGGTGAACTCGCGCAACGTCATCGGCCGGTCGATGATGCGCTTCAGCGCCTTGATCGCCGCATCCACCGGGCCATTGCCGATTGACGCCGCCTCGAAATGCTCTCCGGCGACATTGAGACCGAGGCTGGCCACCGACCGCAAGCCGACCCCGCTGGTGACCTGCAGATAGTCGATCTTTATGCGCTTGTTGGTATTGCGGTGCGCGCCGGCCAGGATCAGCAGATCGTCGTCAGAAATGTCCTTCTTGGTATCCGCCAATTTGAGGAAGGACTGGTAGACGCTGTCCAGCTTTTCCGAATCCAGCTCCACTGACAGCCCCTGCAGGCGATGCTTGATCGCCGCCCGCCCGCTGCGGGCCGTGAGCACCAGCGAATTGTCGTCCAGACCGATATCCTTCGGGTTGATGATCTCGTAGGTCTGGACGTTCTTGAGAATGCCGTCCTGATGAATTCCGGATGAATGCGCAAAGGCATTGCGGCCCACTATCGCCTTGTTCGGCTGGATCGGCATGTTCATCAGACTGGACACCATCCGGCTGATCTGGCAAATCCGGCTGGTGTTCAGGTTGAAATCCAAATCAATGTCCTTGCGGCAGCGCACAATCATCGCAATCTCCTCCAATGCGGTGTTGCCGGCACGCTCGCCAATGCCATTGACAGTAACCTCGACCTGGCGGGCGCCATTGAGTACCCCCGACAAAGTGTTCGCCGTCGCCATCCCCAGATCGTCGTGGCAATGGGTGGAAATCACTACATTCTCAATTCCAGCGACATGATCGCACAGGTACTTGATTTTTGCGCCATACTCATCCGGCAGACAATAGCCCGTGGTGTCCGGAATGTTGATCACCGACGCCCCCGCCTTGATCGCCGCCTCTACCACCCGCGACAGATAGCCGTTGTCCGTACGCCCCGCATCCTCGGCGTAGAACTCGACCTCGTCGACAAATCTCCTGGCGTACCTCACCGCCGCAGCGGCGCGCTCGATTATCTCCTCGTGGTTCGAATTGAATTTGTACTTGATGTGGTAATCCGAAGTGCCGATTCCGGTGTGAATGCGCTTGTGACGCGCAAATTTGAGCGATTGCACCGCCACATCAATGTCATTCTCCACCGCACGGGTCAAGGCGCATACCACCGGCCAGGTGACGGCCTTGGAGATCTCCTGCACCGACTCAAAATCTCCCGGGCTGGAAACCGGGAACCCCGCCTCGATGACATCCACGCCCAGGAGCTCCAATTCCCGGGCCAGCTGGATCTTCTCCACCGTGTTGAGCTGACATCCGGGAACCTGCTCGCCATCGCGCAACGTGGTGTCAAAAAAAATCAGTCTATTGCTGCCCATTGAAAATCAAAAAACGGAAACCAGAATCCCCTGGATTCGTGTAGTTGGTGATTTTGTGTCGGAATGAGTTTTTTTTTGTGAGGGAA
Organism: uncultured Lentisphaeria bacterium; assembly: GCA_934661755.1. Lineage (GTDB taxonomy): Bacteria > Verrucomicrobiota > Lentisphaeria > Oligosphaerales > Oligosphaeraceae > CAKUJM01. Next base: position 16,459 of record CAKUJM010000051.1, read on the forward strand.
TTTTTCGGGAGTACGTGACCGAAAAGTGACGAAATCGTGGCGCAAAAGCACCAGCTTCAGGACATCCAGGAGGATCTTTCTACCATAACGGCGCCCCGACTACCCGCTTGATCGATACATGCCCAAAACGATGCTCATTTATCGGCATCGAACGGTTGTCGCCAATTATATAGATCTCCCCCGCCGGAACCGTCCGCGGCGTCATCTCCCAATCGCAATCGGAAAGATGAGCCCAGGAGGCCTGGCATTCCTTGCCGTCGATGAAAAGCCGCCCGCCGCGAAACTCCACCGATTGCCCCGCAGTGGCGACCACCCGCTTGAGAAAAAGCTGACGCTGCCCCAGGTAACGCACCATCACAATATCGCCGGGCCGCGGCTCCCGAAACCAATACGCGGGACGCCAAATCGGCAGAAACTGATGCTCCGAATAGGTCGGAATCATGCTGGCACCATTGGTCCATGCCGGAGTCACCACGTAGCGGCACGCCACGAAGGTCACCAGCGCCACCAATGACACACGGACAAAAAAACGCAAATTCAACCGCGGAAAAAAGAAATTGTGCACTGCTGAGGAATTCTCGTCACTCATATCGCGCTTTCTCCATCTTAATGAAAACCGACGTAATATAACCTGTAACGAGCGGAACGGGAAAAAAGCAGCGCTCTATCAGCCTCCCCTGCAAGGGGAGGTGGCGCGACAGCGCTCTATCAGCCTCCCCTGCAAGGGGAGGTGGCGCGACAGCGCCGGAGGGGGTTGCGCCGGTCATGACGTGCCGTCGTGCATGGACGTAAAACGGCCGCGCTCACATTCTCACGACAAGAAAAGCCTCCCCTGCAAGGGGAGGCTGAGGAGCCTGGGGGTTGGCGCCGGACATGACGTGCGTCCGTGCGTAGTTTGAAGAACGCGCTTTGTTGCAAACAGACTTTGTTATTGACAACACATGCACCGGCCAAGTTCACTCACGCGGTTAACCCCTCCGCCGCCTGTCGGCGGCACCTCCCCTTGCAGGGGAGGCTGAGGAGCCTGGGGGTTGGCGCCGGGCATGACGTGCCGTCGTGCATGGCCGTAAAACGACCGCGCTCTCGTTCTCACGACAAGAAAAGCCTCCCCTGCAAGGGGAGGTGGCGCGACAGCGCCGGAGGGGTTGGCGCCGGGCATGACGTGCGTCCATGCGTAGTTTGAAGAACGCGCCATGTTTTAACAACATAATTATCCAAGGGCGGGACGCCCTTGCTACCCCACAGGCGTCCCGCCCTTGCCACCCACCACAAAAAAAGCCCTGCGGGGCGTCATCGCTCCGCAGGGCTAAAAAAAATGGTTCGCGCCG
>CAKUJM010000052.1 GCA_934661755.1 uncultured Lentisphaeria bacterium
AAAACACGGAAAACACGGAAAACACGGAAAACACGGAAAACACGGAAAACACGGAAAACACGGAAAACACGGAAAACACGGGGGAAGATTCCGTGTTTTCCGTGTTTTCCGTGTTTTCCGTGTTTTCCGTGTTTTCCGTGTTACCGGGCAACACCCGTCGCCTCGGCGAAGGCTTCGGCATCCCCGGGGATCAGCAGCGATCCATCGGGGTTGAAGATGTCATGGAATGGCGCCTCGGGCTGTCCCTTGGATTCATCCCATCCCCACGGATAGATCGTCTGGGTCTTGCCGGCCACCAGCCCCCAGTTGATGGCGCCGATGCCGTTGCGCTTGTAGATCGGCAGGCACTCCTTGAAGGTGCAATTTGGACGGCACATGTACTCCGAGCAGAGCACCGGCCGGCCGGCGCCCAGCATGCGGAAGAAATCGCAGGTGACCGTGGTCTCGACCGCATTGCAGTAGCAATGGAAGGTAAGCACTTCTGACTCTTTGAGCATCAGCTGGTTGAGTTCATCGAAATCGCTCGAATAGCGGTTCCAGATCCCGGCGGTCACCGGCTGGTCGATTTCGACCTCCTTGGCCCAGCGGAAGACGTCCTTGAGCAGCGGCATCGACGCATTCCCACGCAGTCCGGACCTGGTGACATGGTCGCCGGACTTGCCATTGCCGGGTTCGTTGTACAGATCCCACAATGCGATGCGCCGGTCATGGGCGAAGTGGTTCAGCACGCCCTTGACATACGCCTCCAGTCGCGGCCGTTGCGCCAGGTCATCGGCGGCGGCGCTGCCGGGGGACTGCACCCACCCCGAGTTATGGGTGAACGGCTTGGGTTCCGGCTGCCGTCCAAGCGCGAAGTCGGTGCGCCAGCAATCATCGAAGAAGACGAACATGGTGGCGATGCCATGGGCGTCGGCGATTGCCAAATACTCCTCCATGCGCTTCATGAAGCCGCAGGCGTCCTGCTGCCACAGCAGGTCATGCAGATAGACCCGCATGATATTCATGCCGATCTTCTGGGCATAGCCCAATTCGCGGTCGATGGTCTTGGGGTCGAAGGTGTCCGCCTGCCACATCTCCAATTGGTTGATGGCGGTGGAGGGGATGAAATTGGCGCCGAAACGCCAGCAGTCCTGCCAGATCTTGGCCATGGATGACTCTCCTTGCGGGGGTGGTGTTTTTTTGGGGGGATTACGGGAGAATTCAGTGAACGTAAAAAAAAAGTGGATGACGGGCGACGGCTACATTCGCAGATATTCCCAGCGCAGCGGCCTTTCGCCGTCATACGGCAGATAGCCATGGAATGGCCGCGGGTCGCCGTCGAATACCAGCGGCAGGAAATGCCTGTCGCCCTCCCACATGGGATAGCGGTCGAAATCCGCCAGCGGCACCCACGAGAGCGTGCCCTCGGCATTCCGGCTCGCCGCAGTGCCCTTGAATCCGGTGATCAGGAAGACGAATGCCAGCCAGCTCTCATGGTTGGGGCCGAAGCCCGTCCAATTGACCGTCCCGCGCAATTGCATGGCGGTCACCTCGAGAGTTGACTCCTCGCGGATTTCCCGGATCATGCAGGCGGCGGCATTTTCCTCCGGTTCCATGTGGCCGCCCAGGCCGTTGTATTTGCCGTATTGCTCGTCGCTTTTGCGGGCGATGCGATGGGACAGCAGCACCGACTTGCCATCCGGCGAAAGGATGTACCCCAGCGTGCTCAAAATCGGACAGTAGTTCCGGCTCATCTTCTACTTGACCTCCCCGAAACGGCGGTTTCGCCGCGCATATTCGTCCAGCGCCAACTGCAATTGCGATTCATCGAAATCCGGCCAGAGCACCGGCGTGAAGTAGAGTTCGGCGTACGACGCCTCCCAAAGCATGAAATTCGAAAGCCGCATCTCGCCGCCCGGACGAATCAGCAGATCCAACGGCGGCAGCTGCGGATTGTACAGGGAATTGCCGATTTCATCTTCCGACACCGGCGTGGAAAAATCGCCGGATTGCGCCCGCGACCGGAGAATGGCGCTCATGCCATCGGCCAGTTCCGCCCGGCCACCGTAGTTGAGGCCGATATTGACGGTGAATCCGGCATTCTGCGCCGTCGCCTTGACCGCATGGCGCACGGCAGTGCGCACCATCAGCGGCATGCCGTCAAGCCGCCCCATGGCCGTCAGCCGCACCCCCTGCTCGTTGAGGCGCTTGATGCTGGCACTGGCGTAATGCGAAAAAAGCGACATCAGCAGCTCGACTTCGCGCTTGGGGCGATTCCAATTCTCGGTGGAGAATGCATAGAGCGACAGCACTTCGACCCCGGCCTTCATCGCTGCCTGAGCGACCTTGAAGAGCTGCCGCGCGCCCGCCTTGTGGCCCTCGGAGCGGTCCAGCCCGCGCTGCTTTGCCCAGCGACCGTTGCCATCCATGATGATGGCCATATGCCTTGGTATTGATGCAGTCATTTTATTCTTGACCCTGGATGGCGTTGATGATGGCTCTGATTTGCTCCTCCGGAGTGCTGGCGCCGGCCGTGATCCCGATCCGGCGGCATTGACGCAGCTGCGGCGGCAGCTGTGCGGCGGCGTCCACCAGCCAGGACGGCACGCCATGCATTGCGCCGATTTCCCGCAGGCGGTTGGCATTGGAGCTGTTGGCGGACCCCACCACCACCAGTGCATCGACCTTCGGCAGCAGCGCCAGCACCGCCGCCTGCCGTTCCGAGGACGCGTTGCAAACCGGCGCCACCCGCCGCGCATTTGGGAAGCGCGCCTGGAGCGCGGCAAAGACCTGCCGCGATTCCTCTGCGTTCAATGTCGTCTGGCAGAACAGCACCGGCCGCGGCAGCTCCGGCAACGACGCCACCTCCCCTGCCGAGGCGATGGCATGGCAGACGCCATGCGGATTGTAGGAAATCACCCCCGAGACCTCCGGATGGCCAGGCGTGCCGAAAAAGACCATCTGCTCTTCGCCGGACAATGCCGCGGCGGCCTGCTGCAGCCGCTTCACCATCGGGCAGGTGGCGTCGATCACCCGCCCTGCCCGGAGGCGCAGACGCCGCTCGTCACCGATGTCCAGCCCATGCGCGCCGATAAGCACCGTGGCGCCCGCCGGCAATTCCGACGCCTGCCGGATGAACACCGCGTTGCGCGCCCTCATGCCGTCGGTCACATAACGGTTGTGCACCAGCTCATGCATCACGTAGAGCCGGTTTTCCTCCGGCAGTTCCCGACGGATCTGCGCGAAAAGCGCCAGCGCGTGCTTCACGCCGCCGCACAGCCCCATGCATTCCGCGAGGATGATTTCATGCGGCGAAGTGCTCATACCCGCAGACGGCTCGACACGCAAACCTGATCATGGCTCACCGGATGCCCGAATTCCAGCCGGGCGGAAATCAGCCCGATGCCGCCGGGCGGCACATGATGCATCTCCACCGCGCCATACTTGACATCGCCGGCAACCGGCATCCCCGCGTGCGCCAATTGCGCCCGGATCTGATGGTAGCGCCCAGTCTTCAAATCAATCTCCAACAACGCGGTACCGTCCTCAATCGCCAGCCGGCGCCAGGCCAGCCGGCACTCCAACGCCCCGGGCGATCCCGGCGACGCCACCACCGCACGGTGGTCGTCATGGCGCAGCCAATCCACCAGCTGGCCCGACTCGCCCGCCGGCGGCGGCGACACCCGCGCCAGATAAACTTTGCGGATCGCGCCATTGCGCTGCATGGCGTTGAGCCGCGACAGCGCCTTCGAGGTGCGCGCAAACAGCACCGCTCCGCCGACAACGCGGTCGATGCGGTGCACCGCCTCCAGAAACACCGCGCCCGGCTTGCAGAACCGCGCCTTCAGATAATCCTTCGCCTCCGATTCGAGGGAGGCAAGGGAGGTCCCCGAAGGCTGGGTCAGCATCCCCCACGGCTTGTCCGCAATCAAAAGATGGTTGTCCAGAAACAGCGGCTGGATCATGGCTGGGAGCCCTCCCGGCGACGACGGGCGTGCACTTGCAAGATGGCGATTTCGGCGGGGGTCACGCCGTCAATGCGCGCGGCCTGCCCCAGGCTCTCCGGCTGACGCTTCGACAGCTTCTGGCGCGCCTCCACGGAAATGCCCTTGAGGTTGTAGTCGAAATCGGGCGGCAGACGCCACTCCTCCAGCTGCTGCAGCTTGTCGATCTGCACCTTCTGCTGGGCGACATACCCGGCATAACGGCAGTCAATGGAAAGCTCCTCCAGCACCCGCGGCGGCAGCTGCGGCAGCTGCGGATGGTCGCCATAGCGGAAATCCGGCCGCATCAACAACTCCAGCACGCTGTGGCCATCCAGCCGCGTCCGCCCCAGCAACTGCCGGGCCGACTCGATCGACGACTCCAGCGCCTGCACCCGCTCCAGCGCCGCCGGGGTCGCCAGTCCGACCTGGCGGCCGATCCGGGTCAGGCGCCGGTCGGCATTGTCCTGCCGCAGCTGCAGACGGTACTCCGCACGCGAGGTGAAAAGCCGATAGGGCTCGACAATGTCCTTGGTGCACAGGTCGTCCACCATCACCCCCAGATACGCCTGGTCGCGGCGCAGCTTCAGCGGCTCACCCAGCTGGCCGGCGCGCCTGGCGGCGTTGATCCCCGCCAGCAGCCCCTGCCCCGCGGCCTCCTCGTACCCGGAGGTGCCGTTGATCTGCCCCGCCAGAAACAGCGACGGATAACGGCGCACCGCCAATGACGCGTCAATCTGGCTGGGATGCACGAAGTCGTATTCGATCGCGTAGGCGTAACGGGAAATGAAGGCGTGCTCGAACCCCGGCAGCGACCGCACCATCTGCCATTGCACCTCCACCGGCATGCTGGTCGACATTCCGTTGAGATAGTACTCGTCGGTGCAGTCGCCTTCCGGCTCGACAAAGATGTGATGGCAGACCCGGTCGCTGAACCGCACAATCTTGTCCTCGAAGGAGGGGCAATAGCGCGCGCCGACCCCCTTGATCACCCCGGAATACATCGCCGAACGGCTGAGGTTGTCACGCACCACCTGCGCCGTGGCCTCCGTCGAGTGGGTAAGATAGCATGAACGCGGTTCCACGCGCAACCTGCCGAAAAACTGCAAAGACTCATCCGGATCGCCGAAGCTGAAGCCGTGCCGGTCGGCATTGCCGGGCTGCTCCTGCAATTGCGCAAAGTCGATGCTCTTGCCCAGAATGCGCACCGGCGTGCCGGTCTTCAACCGGCCAGTCTCCAGCCCGAGGCCGTCGCGCAACGACGCCGTCAAGTGCGATGACGCGGCATCCCCGGCCCGTCCGCCCGGCAATTGCAGCAGCCCGTAATGCAGCACCGCGTTCAGGAAGGTGCCGGTCGCCAGCACCACGCATTTCGCCCGCCAGACTTCGCCGAAGGCCGTCACCACGCCATCGACCTGCCGATGGCCATCCAGATGCAGCGCGACCGCCTCGCATTGCAGAATCTGCAGTCCCGGTGTGCGCTCCAGCACCAGCTTCATCCGTCGACCATAGAGCTCCTTGTCGCATTGCGCCCGCGGCGAATATGCCGCCGCCCCCATCGACTCATTGAGCATCCGGAACTGGATCGCCGTGGCGTCGCTGTTGCGGCCCATTTCGCCGCCAAGCGCATCGATCTCCCGGACCAGCTGTCCCTTGGCGACCCCGCCAATGCAGGGATTGCAGGACATCTGCGCAATATGGTCGTTGTTGATCGTCAGCAGCAACGTGCTGGCGCCAATCCGGGCGGAAGCCAGCGCCGCCTCGCAACCGGCGTGGCCGCCACCAACTACTATTACATCGTATGTCTCCATGGCAGGAAGCTGCATAAGGTGCACCGCAATCCGGCGGCAGGGCGCGGCGACGCACTAGAGCCGGCAGGTCAGGCGGATGCCGCCCCAGGCCACCGCCGGATGATGGAAGCGGTCGTCCTCCGCAATCCGGCGGACCGGACGCTCCGGGACATACGAAAGCGACACCTCCGGGGAAAGCGTCCACCCCGGCGCAAAATCCCATTCCAGCCCGGTGCGCCATACCGATGCGTAGAAGCCGTGCTCGTGACGCCGTTCGTCCGTGAGCAGCCGCAGCTTCCTGGTGTCGCCCCAGTACAGCGCCGCCGAGGCATTCCAGCGCAATGTGCCGTCATCGTTGAGCAGCCAGTCGCCACGCAGATGCAGACGCGCATTGACGGCATGACGGTCGTAGTCGTAATCGAATTGCAGCCCGGATGTCATCGTCCACTTCTCGCCGGCATACATCTCGTTCAGATAGAACCCCAGGCCGATCTCGCCATGGTTCTCCCCGGAATTCCCCGGCATGACATTGTGGGTCCAGGACAAATCCACCGACACCGGCCCGAAATCCCCCGCGTCAGTGAAATCCGTCGACACCCCGGCGTAAAACCACGCCTCCTGGAATTTCCATTGGCGATCCGCAGCATCGGTGAAATCATAGACGCCACGCACGCCGACATAGCCGACGCCCTCGCTGAACTCCGCCTGGAGAATCCCCACCGGCTGGTCGTTGCGGCACCACCCGTCCTTCATGTAGCGCGTGGCCCATTCCGCCGACAGCGACAGCGCAGGCGAGAACTCCGGCATCGGCGGCAGCGCCGCCGCCTTTTCCGGCGTCATCGGCGGCTGCGGCGGCGGCAATGGCAACCCGCGCAGCTGCTGCCGCAGCGGATTCGGCGCGATAGGCGGCGGATTCGGCGACGCCCCCTGGAAACGCGCACGGGTCTCGGCCGACTGGCCAGGAAGCGCCATCGACAAAAACGCAAGGAATACGGGAATGATTCGGGTGACGATGTCGCGAGTTTTTTGGCGCATGATCACATGGTGCATTTCGGGACGTTTTGCATTATGGCCCAAAGGGACGCGCTGGCACAGGAAAATTGCGGCCCCTGCGCCAGCGATCCCCCCTGTCTTCCGCACGCGATTTGAGGAGCACGGGGCGGCCAGTGAAAGAGTGCAACAGCGCGCATAATGTAAATGGTGAACAGGATTTTCTGTCCTTTTTCCCCAAAAAAGCGTCGCCCAGACATGGCGGGCGCCGCCATTTTTCTTACGGACGGAGGGGAACTGGGGGCGAGTCCCGGCCTACCCAGCCACAATCATCTCCTCCACTTTCTTGACACAGCCGGGCATATCCTCCTTCAGCGCCTGCACCCAGAAACGGATCACCTTCCAGCCGCGGTTCGTGACTTGCATATCGCGGAAGTAATCATCCAATTTTCGGCCACCGGTGGGAGAAGCATGGTATTTCACGCCATCGACCTCGATGTCGATTTTCACCCGGTCGCTGACATACGCCAGATCCAGTCTGCGGCCAGCAAGCCGATATTGAGGCTGAGTCGCGATTCCGGCATCCTCCAGGGCGTAATAGAGCCTTTGCTCCCAGATTGAGTCAAATTGCAGTGTCCCGGGCTGCCTTGACGGCTCATTTGCGCCTGCCAGCCGCCAGCCAGGCGATTCCCTCGGCAGCGCCGCCAGCGTCCTCAAGGCGTGGACATGACAGCTCCGGCAATAGTCGCGGTCACCGATCACCACAAGGCACGCCTTGGCGCGGCTGACGGCCACATTGTAGATGTACCGGTGTTCGTCCGCCTCAAAATACCATCGTTGTCCAGGGCTAAGATTGGCGTGGTAGCCGAGCACCAGGAAAATGACATCGCGTTCTCCCCCCTGGAAGCCATTGGCGGTATTGACCAGTAGGCGATCGCCACCCAACCGAACGATTGCATCATTGAGGCGTTCCTCGATTTCATTGGCGTCATCCCGCAGGATGGTCAGAACGCCAATCGTTCCGGGGTAGCCATTCCCGCACAAGCTGTCGACACATTTGCAAACCTCGTTGATTTCTTCGTCACGGCTCCTGCATGCGTGCCAATCAATGGCATTCCGGACATCCTGCGGGCGAAGCCGTCGCAATTGTTCTTCGTCACTGCAAATTATCAGCTCGCTGCGGTAGAATTCCTGATTGCAATATTGCGCTATCTGGTAGGCGCAGCGGAAGTGCTCGCGAAGCATCACCGAGGCGCAGGACAGGATGCTGTATGCGGTTCGCCCCATGAAGCTGAACGACATATCCTCCAGCGTGTTGATTTGGTGGCGCGCGGCAATATAGCCATGGCGTAAGGGCAACATGTTAATCACCGGAGGGAACTGCTTGGGATCGCCGATCACTGTCAGTGCCTTGGCGCGGAACAACGCCGGAATCATCGGCGGCACCAGGCATTGCGACGCTTCGTCGATGATGACATGGTCATAGTACCCGGCAATGCACGGGGCCGCATGTTGCAGCGAAAGCATGGTGACCGCCCAGGCGGGGCACAGCCGGGCGAGGCCGGGAGCCAGCTGTTTGGCACGCGACAGCGTTTCCGCCCTGCGATCGCGGAAGATGGACTCAGATGACGATTTTTCAAGCACTGCCATCGCCTCGCGCAGCCGGACACGCGCCTGCGGTTCTGCGGACAGGACGCTGGCGTTGTCCACCAGGTTTTGCGACAATGCGGCAATCTGGTTTTCCTGGATGTCCCCCATGCATTTTTCCAGCCGTGCAATGGTGTCATTGTCATTCGGCAGGCGATGGATCGCCGACTCCAATTGCTCAAGCTGCTGCAGATATCCGCGGCATCGATCCGCGACGTCCAGGTATTTGGCAAATGCGCCACGCATCTTCGCGACCGAGGTGAAGCCCCGGCAGAATTCCGGGAAATGATCCGCCATGTATCGCCGTGCCCGGCGTTGCCCCCGGCATTCAAGAATCCGCCATTTGAGCCATCGCCATGACCACGTGAATGGCGGCTCGTCACCCAATTTTTCCGCCACGTCGTGCCAAGTTCGGGACTCCTCGTGCGTCGGTAGCGGCGTCTTCATGTCATCCGCATTCCCCGCGGGATGGAGATGCCTCAACTCGTCCACCAGCATCTCGCATTGGCATTCAGCCGCCGCATACCGTTCCTTCAGCGATTCGCGATCTGACGACTGTTGCTCGATTGCCCGCCAGCATTCCTCCGCCCGCTCCACGATGCCGCAGCTGATTCTGCCTTGCTGGGATTGCATTGCCTCCAACTCCCCGGCAATCGCATCCACGTCCTGCCGGTTCCACGGTTGCCGCATTCCGAGTCCGTCGGCACTCTTGCAGAAAGTCACCAATGGCAGGCGGTCATGATGCGGCAGACTCTGGCTCATTGCCTCTTCGACGGCGCCGATCCGTGACGAAATGGCATTCACCGCCTTATGGTTCATACTGGTGAATAGCACACTGCGCCTCCGGAGCAGCAGATTGCAGATGATATTGACCGCCACCTGGGACTTGCCGGTGCCCGGCGGACCGGTAATGCGCGACACCGGCATGTTGATTGCCACTGACACCGCCTGACGTTGTTCCGAGTTCATATCCACAAACGGGAACGGCATTGACTGCTCATCCGGTGGCGAGGCCGACAGCGGTTCCTCACGGAAGACATACGCCAATGCCGTGCGCTCCAATTCCTCATCCGAGGCATTGGAGCGGATATATTTCAATTCGCGTATCAGCCGTCCGGTATATTTGCTCTGGCTACCGGCAAACATCACCGCGCTATTGCGAAGGGTGCGCTTCCGCCCAGCCACCGGCATCGTCGGATATTGCTCCAGGCACTGCGGGTCAAGCACCGTCCCGCCGCCGAACTGCGCACTGATTGTCGGCAGCGCCAAGAGGACATCGATGCACCCGTGGAATTCGTCATCGCAATGCAATCCCTGCAAGGCCGTGATCACGGCCTCGCGGTCTTCCTGGCGCACTCCCCGCTCCAGCCAGGAGAAATTGATCTCCGCGTCATCAAGAAGGATTCGAAGCCGAAGCCGCCCGCAGTGCAGATTTTCCTGCAATTTCACCGGCAGCAAGCAAATTGGCGAGTACCGCGTTGCGCCATTGCGGTCGACGAACTGCTCGATCGGGTAGCCGATGTAGATTTCGTCTTCGCCGGCGCCGGCCCTCCCCCAGAGCATATCCACCACCGCCTGGTCATCCAAATGATATGGCACCTCGCTCTCAATTTCACGCGTCTGCGCATCAAGCGCCCTGAGCCAGCCACCGGCCACGGTGTCCAGCAGCGGGAAAAAGAATTTCCGGTGATGGCCATCGCAAAACAGCGACTCCTGCCGGCGCGACTCGTGGCGCATGCAGTCGATATAGTAGTCCACGACCTTCCGGAAGCGGCTCCATTGCATCTCCAGCGCCAACGCGCGGTTGCGGACGACTCCAGACCTCAGCAATCCGCACTGCTGGAATTTACGGTATTTCGCCGTTGCCGCCGGAGTCAGGACATACCGCGCAAAATCGTCGATTTCAATCCATCCATCGGCGCACAAGTCATTGAACAGCTTCACCTCGTCGCATCCCGGAACCGCGCCCTCAAGATGTGCCAGCAGGTCCTCCCTCCGGACTGCCTGGCATTTTCCACCCTCAGAAAAGCGCCACAGCGACAATACCCTGGAAAATTGCCCGTCAGTCATCATGCCTTCACAACCGTCTTCTCTTGATCCTGGAACCGTGAGGTTGGGGTGTTTTCCCTTGCGCAAACGCCACCGTACCTCACGGACCTTGCCTTCAGTCATCCACAAGCGTCGCCGGAAGCCCCTCCAGCGTGCCGGCGCCGTTGAGGAACTTCGAAATCGCTTTGCAAAAGTCACAATTTTCACCGTCGGCGGAGTGTCTTTGCCGGAAGCGCAAGAGGCTGTCATCCACCGCCATGATGTCACCTCGATCCTTCAGGAATCCGCGGTCGTACTTTCGCCGTTTCAGCATGAACAGCATCGCAACCAGCACCTGCCTGTAGGCAGACGGCGATGTCGCCTTCATGTCAAGCATTCCGCAAAGCATTTCGACGATTTTCGTGCAATTCTCTGTTTTCACCGGCTGCAACGCCTCGTTGTTGTAAATCAGCAGCTGGGACAGCGACCGGTTCCAGTTGGACCTCTTGAGAACCTCCCTGCTCTGCGGCCCCAGCAGGTTTTCCGCATGAATCATCCATGCGTAAAAATACATCTCCACGTCCCAGGGATCAGACAGCAGGTTGGCGCAGACGGTATGCATCACTGCATTTCCACCCAGCGCCCCGCCATGCACCGCATTGTATAGCTCGCATACGGCCTTTTTGACTATCTCCCTGAATGGCCCAAACTCCGGCTGGTAGCTCCAGGCGATCAGCCGGAGCAGTTCGTGGGCTTCCTGGCTGCCAAGGCCGCGGCAGGCGCGATCGTAGTCATTCGCCAGCCGCGCAAACAGCCGATCCAGCCTTTTCCTCGGGACGCCTTCCGGAAATCCCTTCCCTGCCGCATTGCCGAAGACATTGATGCATTTAAAGGCCTCCAATCCCGAAGCGAGTTGATACTGCCGCCGTTTTTTGGCGAACAGGTCGCCGGAAATCCAGCGACCCTTTTCCAGGTAGCCATCAACCTCCAGCTCCACCTCATCCCACAGCTTTTTGCTGGCCTCGACGGCCGGCAGATCCGGCGGGAAGCTGCGCATGAGCTTGCTTTGCAGACTGCCAAGGGTATCTTTGCTGGTTCGCATCTCCAGAAAATCGAGCTGGACCGGAGCATCAAACAGCGGCCGTCCCTCGATTGACACCTGTGCCACGCCCTGCCCGGGAATCATCGATGGCTTCATGATCAGCTGCTGGCGTTGTCTGGCCTCGCGCCCGAAATCCTGTACCAGCACCTTCAACGGGGTGAAGCCCTTCACCTCGCCCATCGCCAGATAGAACCGCCCGGTGGAGTTTTGGCTTTCCAGAAAGCAATCGGTGTTGTCCTGGCCAATGATTGCCTCGCCACCAGGGCAGCAGTCCTGGGCGGGGATGAGTTCCTGGGCAAAAACGCGTTCCTTTTCGCCATCCTGGACAATGATGGAAAGCGCCTCGCACTGGTCGAAATATGTCGGCAGATGGTTGGCCTTGCGAACCGCAAAACGCGCGGCACCGCAGGCGATGAAGTCTTCCTTCGCGTCACTGATGATGCATTGGCCGGCATTTGAAGCCACGTCAACCGGCCCGGAGGCGATTATCATCCTCGATTCGATTCGTGGCAATTGCACCGGCATGAATTTCAATCCGCCAAAATTCCGGACACTCCTCCATTCACCGTTGCCGCATCGCAATGCGACCACGCCATTGCTCATGCCGTAGGCATGGCGGATGAACTGCAACTCCTCAGCCGGATTCCCGGCACCCCTCCATGATGGCGGCACCGTGATTTTCTTCAAGGCATTCACCCGGGGATAATATTGCGTCAGGCCTTCCTTGTAGCAACGGCGGCGGGGGATCAGCGCACCGCTTTGGGCATCCCGCCGCAATTCCAGCCGCACGCCACAGCCAATGAAGCGCTGCGGCGTCACCATCATCAGCACGTCACCTTCCCTGCAGTGCAGATAGTGTTTTTCCGCGCCGATGGCGGCGGCGACAGACGCCCAGAGCAGCCGCACCTGGCCGGGGTTCATCCCGCAGTAACGAAGCAGCCGGGTCTGCGCCATTGGCGAAAACCAATCCGGAACCACCAGGACAACGGCGTCCGGGTCATGGTAACCGCCGGCCTCATTCCCGCCAAGCCGATCCCGCAAATGCGCCTCCTGCAGCTGGAAGCAATCGCGGACGCGGCTGGCAAGTTCCGCCGGGGGGTCGTCGTCTTGCAGCGCCGCGAGCATTTCCTCCAAAAAACATGCGTTGCTGTAGTCGAAGGCGCCGTCCGGGCCGAGAAAATCCCCGACCATCGGCAGCTTGTAATCCTGCAGATATGGCGTCCGGTTGCCGTCATCCCGCGGGATGATCAGCTCGTCGCGCAAATAGCCGCCGCGCAACCGCTCCGCATCCCGCGGCGAGCAGTCTCGCCAGCGTGTAAAGCGCAACCGGCAAGTCAGATCCCAGACATCAATTATCATGACGGCACGCCTTTTTTGCGCAAATTGCCCATGATGGCATTGAAAATCCGCTTCATGGCCACGCCGGGCTCCTCGGATTCCCGCCAATACAGCGACTGCGAATCCGGACGCATCCCCTCTGACTGCGGCAGGAAATGCACCACCTCCCGATGCCCAGCCGCACCCACGGCATCCGCGCCATCCCGACAGCCGCCGCAATCCAACGACAATATGCACGACGCACGGCGGGGGCCATTCCGCCAAAGCCATCGCGACAGCGGCGGCTGTCCGTTGCCGGTGACCTGCAGTTCCTCGCCGTCTTTTTCCCTGAAGAACAGGTTGTCCCATTTGACCTGCCGTAGGAAGCGCCCCTTTTCCGGCAGGAAGGCAAGCCACAGCTGGTTGCAGAATGACGGCGACCAGCCGCTGTACTGCTGTAGCTGCGCCTCCAGCGCCAGCCGCATGAATTCATCCAGCAGCTGATGGCGGTACGGCCAGACCATGGTGATGACCCGCAGCTGGCGCATCAGCCGTTCATGCCAGCGCCACATCTCGGAATAGAGCGGATCATACCGCAGGACATAATTGGGAGGCGGGAGGAAGCCATATGGCGCCACCGCCGCCAAATCCGGAAGCGACAGTGCCGCCGTCACCAGCGCCTGCAACCGGCGAAGACGCCCAATGCGATCGGCTCCAGGGAACTGCGGAGCATATTTGCGCAGATACTCGTCCGACGACAACTGGCACTGCAGCAAAAAGCCCTTCAGAACCCGATTCTCGGGCGTATCCACGCATTCGGCACGCACCACCGCCATGATGCGCTGGCGTCCGCCGGCCTTGTCCGCCACCGTCACTCCCGGCTGACGGCTGAGCCAGCGCATGCATTGGGCATCCAATTGACGCGCCTGCGACAATGGCACCATCTGGCGCTCACGCCGGAGTTGCCGCCGCAATCTGGTGAGCAGCAGCGTCAGCGTCGTGGAAAACCGCTCCGCAATCATGGTAATGGTGGTCTGCGGCGGCCCCATCTCCCGATGGAAGATTATCTCGTATGCGTCAGTCCAGTTCAGCGGCAATTCGCGGCGATTGTCTTTGGCCGTCAGCGGCGCATTCCGGTAAATGCCCTCCGCCAGGATGCGCAACTGGGACATCGTCTCGACGACTACCGACACCGTGAAGAAGCCGGGTGGCGGCAGGATGGACTCGTCATCTGCGGCGCGTGACAGATACGCCGACAGCGCAGCCATGTCATCCGGCATTTCCGCCCCCGCAGCGGCCCCTATCGCTTCACGCCCTGCCATTTGAAGAAGATATCGCTGGAGTCGGCAGCCATCTTGAAGGCCGCGCTCAATTCCGTATCCTGCAGCCGGTCAATCTGGTTCTGCAGGGCATTCAGGGCCCTGGCGACGCTGTTCTGCTGTTTTTGGACGCCGTTGAGCTTGGGGAGGATCTTCAGTTCGATCTGGTCGGCCACCGCGTGCCTGACGCCGGCAGGGGACTCATCCGGATAATTGGCGACATAGAGGTCGATTGCCTGCCATACCCGATGCGCAAATGGCCGGTCGATCGTCGCCATGGCGTTGTTTATTTCCTCCATGTACTCCACCAGCGGCTGGTTGCCAATCCGGTGGCTGGCGTTCGCAACGCCGTCGCCCTTGAGCCATTGGCTGCGCCATTGCTTCAAAGTGAGCCGCCGGCCCGGGTCGTATTCCGCCATGAAATCGCCGGCGTTCGGCTTGGTGTCCAGGCTCTTCGGGCATCCGAAACGCAGGACATTGGCGCGATCCATCACCTTGTCGGAGAGTGTCTGGGTGGACTCGTCCTCGTTCATCGTGCCGACGAACAGCGTGTTGGGCGCCACGAAGAGACGCCGCGTCTGGGCATTGTCACCGGTGGCCCCGCACTCGATCTCGATCTCCGCCGCCCGCCGGCTGTCCGGATCATCCGGATTGATGGTGCGCCGCACCTCCAGCTTGCTGAGCAAATCACTGAAGTAGTACTCGACCCGTGCCAAATTCATCTCGTCGAGCAGCACCAGGTTCATCGGGGTGGACTCATCATCACGGGGCGCATTCTTCGGGTTGTTCCAACGGTCATATTGCCACAGCAGCCGCGAAAGCTCGGTGGCTTTGAAGCGGTTCTCGGTGTAGTTGTAGAATCCCAGCATATCCTGCGGGCTGTCCCATCGCGGCTGCACCGCCAATTGCACGAAATTCATCCCGATGGCGTGGGCATACAATTGCGGCAGCAGGCTCTTGCCAGTGCCGGAAATTCCCGCCAGCACCACCAGCGGAGAAAGATCCGCGACCTTCATGCCGGTATGGAAGGCGTAGATCATCCGCTCTGAAAAGACAATGCCGTGCTTCCGAAGCTTGTCCTGGAAATCCTCCAGCCACTCCGGCTCCGCCATGGCGTTGGGCTTCAGCCGGACTTTGCCGCCAGACTGGATCACCGGACGTTCCAAATCCCCCCATTGGTTGGCTTCCGGGCGTCTCCGGATTATCAGCCGCTCCAGCTCGCTGTTGCGTTCCTCCAGCCCGAGGTTGCGCTTGGAAATCGACTTGTATTCCTGCTTCGCCGCCGCCAATTCCTCCAGCCGTGCCGCAAGCTCCGACTGCTTCTGCGCCAGCTGCGCCTGAAGCTCATTGGATTTGCGTTCACAGTCCCCGCGCAGCGCCCTCAGCTGCCGTTCGCACTCAACCTGGTCATGCTCAAATTGCGTTTTCAGCTGTCTTTGCCGGGCTTCCTGCTCCAGAAGCTCATTCTGCGCCCGCTGCAATTTCTCCCGGGCCTCGGCATCCTGCTTCCTATTGACTGCGATCTGCCCCTGGATGCTGCGCAAATCCGCTTCAAGCTGCGACTTGCGCCCCGATTGCTCGGTGAGCTGGATCTCAATGGCCGCCAGATCTTTTTTCCTGCTTTGCAGCTCTTTGGCGACTTCGTCCAACAGCTGCTGTTGCTGGACACACTTCCCAATCACCTCTTCCAGCCGGGCGCTCTCCGTTGCCAGCTGCGCCTGAAGCTCATTGGATTTGCGTTCACAGTCCCCGCGCAGCGCCCTCAGCTGCCGTTCACACTCAGCCTGGTCATGCTCAAATTGCGTTTTCAGCTGTCTTTGCCGGGCTTCCTGCTCCAGAAGCTCATTTTGCGCCCGCTGCAATTTCTCCCGGGTCTCGGCCTCCTGCTTCCTATTGACTGCGATCTGCCCCTGGATGCTGCGCAAATCCGCTTCAAGCTGCGACTTGCGCCCCGATTGCTCGGTGAGCTGGATCTCAATGGCCGCCAGATCATTTTTCCTGCCCTGCAGCTCTTTGGCGGCTTCGTCCAGCAGCTGCTGTTGCTGGGCACGCTTCCCCGCCACCTCTTCCAGCCGGGCGCTCTCCGTTGCCAGCTGCGCCTTGGAATTCTGCAGCTTCGGCTCGTTGTCCTCCAGCCACTTGCGCTCCGCAACCGCCTTGTCAATCACCTGCTTTGCCGCTTCCTGTTCCTGGCGCAATTCCCTGAGACGCCCCTCACACTGGTTCAATTCATCATGCAAGGTCGCGATCCGCGCCAGCAACTCCTGCTTCTCAATTTTAGCCGGATTCAAGTCGATTGCACGCTTGTACACACACGCCGCATGGACTCCAAGCGCGGCCAGGATGGCAACCGAAAGCACCAGAATTGCATATAGCGACAATAGCGTCATAATCCGTAGAAGCCTTTTATTCAGCTGTTCCCTTCGTTGTCTCCATGACCCTGACAGTCAAATCCTGCAATTGCGCCTGCATCGCATCGATGCGCCCCCGCAACTGCGCCGCCCTTTCGGCGGATTGCATCACCTCGGCATTCCTGGCGGATAAGGCCGCGCCCGCATCCTTTATTTGCGCGGAGGTCGCATCAAGTGCCAGTTGCGATTCATGCTGCCGCTGCTGCAATGCCACGAGGTCACTTTTCAAAGACGCAATCTGCGTAGACAGCTCGCCATGACGGCTCTCCGCCGCGGCCAGTTGCACCTGACGCTCCTTGAGCTGATCGACAGCCGCAGACAGTTGCGCCGTCGCCGTCGCCAATTCACCCTGGCGTGCAGTGATATCCTGCTGCAATTGCGAAAGCGTGGACTGCTGCGTGCCAATCCGCGACTGCAAGGCCGAAGACTCCTTGGCGTGCGATGACAGCTCGCCCTCCGACTTCTCCAACTGCAGCGACAAGGCCCGATCGCGCTCTTCCGCCGCGGCCAGCTGCGCCTGACGCTCCTTGAGCTGATCGACAGCCGCGGCCAGTTGCGCCGTCGCCGTCGCCAATTCACCCTGGCGTGCAGTGATATCCTGCTGCAATTGTGAAAGCGTGGACTGCAGCGTGCCAATCCGCG
>CAKUJM010000053.1 GCA_934661755.1 uncultured Lentisphaeria bacterium
CGTGTCTTCCGTGTCTTCCGTGTCTTCCGTGTCTTCCGTGTCTTCCGTGTCTTCCGTGTCTTCCGTGTCTTCCGTGTCTTCCGTGTTTTCCGTGTTTTCCGTGTTTTCCGTGTTTTCCGTGTTTTCCGTCACCCCATGAAGCGGTCCAGCAGCAGATCGATCAGGATATTTACCGCATTGACGGCGCCCTGCCCTTTGCCGACGCTGTAATCGCTGTAAACAATATGGGTGGGGACCTCGACGCAACGCAGGCGATGACGCCGGATCTGCGACAGGATCTGGCTGGCGTGCGCCATGCGATCCTCAGTGATGTCGATGCATTCCAGCGCCCGGCGCCCCAGCGCCCGGAAACCGTTATGGGCGTCGGTGAGCCACATGCCGGTGAGCGCGCCGTTGACGCATCGCGCCAGCCGCAGTAGCCCCCGTCGCATCGGCGGGACAGCCGCGACATCCTCCGGACGCAGGAAACGCGACCCCAGCGCGATGTCGGCGCCATTCCGGATCGCCGCCACCAGCGCGGGGATCTCCGCCGGATCATGCTGTCCATCGGCGTCATAGTGGATGCAGCAAGTGGCGCCATGGCGGCGACAGTACTCCATTCCGGTCTGCAATGCCGCGCCCTGCCCGCGGTTGATGCGGTGGCGCAATGCCACCGCCGGAAGCCCTGCAAGCGCCGATGCGGCCGGATCCCGCGATCCATCGTCCACAACCACCACGCGGTAGCCGCTGCGACACAGCGGCGCCACCACCCGGCGGAGCACTTCCGGGGATTCGTTGTATGCGGGGATTACCACAAAGGCCTTTTCCATGAGCATAGATGACAAAAGTTTTCAGATTTTTTCCAGCCGGTGCCGCAGCATCGAGATCCGCAATGCCGGCGTGTCGTTCTTGACCGCCGTCTGGACGGCGTGGCGGCTACCGACGATGATGAACAGCTTCCGGGCACGGGTCATGCCGGTGTAAAGCAGATTCCGTTGCAGCATGATATGATGCTGGTCGAGCATCGGCATGACCACCGCCGGAAACTCGCTGCCCTGGGACTTGTGGATCGTGATCGCGTAGCAGAGGGTGAGCTGGTCGGTCTCCTCGGCCTTGTAGCTCACCCGCGACTGGTCGAAGAGCACCGAGAATCCCCGGCTGGCCGGGTCCATGCTGACAATGCGGCCCATTTCGCCGTTGTAGATCTGCTTGTCGTAGTTGTTCTTGATCTGCATCACCCGGTCGCCCAACCGGAAAAGGCGCGGCGTCTCGCCGGAAATGACCATCTCCGGCTTCTCTTCCGACGGCGGATTGAGCGCCGCCTGCAGGGCCTCGTTGAGCGCAGTCGCGCCGCATTGCCCGCGGCGCATCGGCGCCAGCACCTGGATATCCTCCATGGCGTCGAAGCCGAAAAAGCCGGGGATATGGCGGCACACCAGCTTCCGGATGAACTCCGCGGCCTGGGACGGCTCGCGGCATTCGTAAAAATAGAAGTCGCCGGCAGTGCCCTTGGGCGGATTGGCCAATGACGGCATGACGCCGTGGTTGACATCGTGGGCGCTGGTGACAATCCGGCTGCCCTCGCGCTGACGGTAGATCCGGGTGAGCGCAGTCACCGGAAAACGACCGCAGCCGATGAGGTCGTTGAGTACGCATCCCGGACCGACCGACGGCAATTGGTCGCGGTCGCCCACCAGCACCACCCGGGTGCCGGGGCGCACCGCCGCAAACAACGACCGCGCCAGAAAGATGTCCAGCATCGAGACCTCGTCGACGATGAGCAGGTCGCATTCCAGCGGGTCGTCCTCGCCATGGAGGAATTTCCGCGTTTGCGGGTCATACTGCAAAAGCCGGTGGATGGTGACGGCCTCAAGCCCCGCGCTCTCGCCCAGCCGCCGCGCCGCCCGGCCGGTCGGCGCCGCCAGCCGGACCCGCCAGCGCCTTTTCAGGGCGTCGCAGACGATCCGGGCAATCACCGTGGTCTTGCCCACCCCCGGCCCGCCGGTGATGATCGACAACGCATTCTCCGACGCACGACGGCAAGCCTGCAACTGCTCGTCATTGAGGATGACACGCGACAGCGACTCCTCCATTTTCCGCAGCCGCGACGGCGGCACCGCCGGAAAATCCCCGTCGCCACATTGCGCCCGCTCGGGCAGCGCCGCCACCCGCATCAGCACCCGGAGCAGCTCCGCCAGCCGTCTCTCCGCGTTGTACAGCTTCCGGCTGTACAGCAACGACGCATAGCCGGCGCCTTCCGGAAAATTCTCCCGCACCACCTTGCCATCCCTGATGGCGGCGTCAATCCCGACCTGGGCGTTCTCCGGCGTGCATTGCAGCAGCTTCTCCATCTCCGCCATCAGCGACTCCGGCGGCAGCGCGACATGGCCGTCGCCGGAGGCCTGCTCCAGGCAATACAGCGCCGCGGCGCTCAGCCGCAACGGCGACGACGCCCCGAAGCCGGCGCTGGCGGCGATGCGGTCGGCAGTGAGGAAACCGATGCCATCGACATCCGAGGCCAGGCGATAGGGATTGCGGCGGATCACCTCGGCGGCCGCCACCGCGGTATAGCGGCTGATGATCCGCTTGCACAACGCCGGCGAAATCCCCATCCCCTGCAGGAAGACAAAGGTGTCGCGGTCGGCGTGCTGGCGCTGCCAGGCCTCCTTGACTTGTGCGACGCGCTTGGCGCCAAAGCCGCGGATCTCCCGCAACCGCTCCGGGGCGGAATCCAGGATCTCCAGCGACCGGTCGCCAAAATGCTCGACGATCTGGCCGGCATAGCGCTTGGAGATCCCCGGAATGACCCCGGACGACAAATAGCGTAGCATCCCCAGCTGGCTGGTCGGCAGCACCGCCTGGCAATCCGTAACCTGGAACTGCCGGCCATATCCGGGATTGTCCGTCCAATGCCCGGACAGCTGCAGCATCATGCCCTCCATCGCCCCATTCAGCATCCCCGCAATCATCACCTCGCCCGGCTGATCCTCACGCCGCAACTTCCCGACGCCATAGCCATTCTGCGGATTGGAGTAGATTACGTGGATCAACTCGCCGGCCATCCCGCCTTCGTCCGGCAACGGCCCGTTGCCAGGCGGCGTCTCTATGGGGATGTGCTTCCGGGGAAATGGCATCTTGGATGGTTGTTCGGGGAAAGGGGACACGGCGGCACGGCGGCACGGCGGCACGGAATATCGGTATTATAGTTTGCCGTACGCGCACTGTACGCACATATCCGCCAAAACCAAGCCCCGAACCCCGGAAAAAAACATGCTCCCGGAAAATATCAACGTCGATCTCGAAAAACTGCCCGCAATGGATTTCTCGGTGACGTATCTTGGGGAACCGACCCTGCCTTCGCCGCTGAACCGGGTGAACTTCGTCGATGACACCGAGCGCATCTGCTACTGCTCCGATGCCAAGATCAACGGGCAATTCTGGGAAAAATACCACGCCATCCCCTCATTCCTGGCCGCCGGCCCACGGCGGAAGATCTTCCGCGACCCCAGCTGGACCCGCGCGGCAATCGTCACCTGCGGCGGCTTGTGCCCCGGACTCAATGACGTGATCAAGGGGCTGGTCAATACCCTCTGGCATATCTACGGCGTCGACAGCATCTACGGAATCCGCTACGGCTACGAGGGACTCAACCCCGCCTACAAGCTCAAGCCCATGGAGCTGAACCCGGATGTCGTCGACAACATCCACACCGAGGGCGGAACCATCCTGGGCTCGTCCCGCGGACAGCAACCCACCGAGGAGATCGTGCGCACCCTCGACCGCCTGAACATCAACATCCTCTTCACCATCGGCGGCGACGGCACCCAGCGCGGCGCCCATGACATCGCCATGGCCTGCAAGAAGCGCGGAGTCGAAGTGAGCATCATCGGCATCCCCAAGACCATCGACAACGACCTCAATTTCATGGACAAGACCTTCGGCTTCGAGACCGCGGTGCAGGCATCGTCGTCAATCCTGAGCTGCGCCCACAACGAGGCCAACGGCTGCTACAACGGCATCGGCCTGGTGCGGCTGATGGGACGCGACTCCGGATTCATCGCGGCATACGCCAGCCTGGCCAATACCGTGGTCAATTTCTGCCTGATCCCCGAGGTGCCGCTGGTGCTCGACGGCCCGGGCGGGCTGCTCCACACCCTCGAACGCCGCCTGGCGCGCAAGCATCACGCGGTGATCGTGGTGGCCGAGGGCGCCGGACAGGACCTGATCTCCACCGAAAAGGTCAAGGACAAGTCCGGAAACATCCTCCATAACGACATCGGGACATTCCTGCGCGACACCATCAAGGCGCATTTCTCCGCCAAAAACATCGACATGGGGATCAAGTACTTCGACCCCAGCTACGAAATCCGCAGCCTCCAGGCCAACTCCAATGACTCCATCTTCTGCCTGCACCTGGCCCAGCATGCCGTCCATGCCGCCATGGCCGGCATGACCGACATCGTCGTCGCCAACTGGCAGGGATACTACACCTACGTGCCAATCCCCATGGCCACCAGCGCCCGGCGCAAAATCAACCCGCAGGGACAGCTCTGGCAGTCCGTCCTCATGACCACCCGCCAGCGCCAAAGCCCCGACTACCAGCCGTAGGGCTTTTGGACGCAAGCCCCAAAGCGGAGGGGGCGATGACGGCGGCCTAAAAAACGCCCCCCGCCTCGGCAGGGACGGTGCGGCGCCATGGCGCCGGAATGGCCCCTCCGCCGCCGTGACCTGCCCTTGCGCACGTCCTTCCCCCCTTCCCCTCTGTTCACCGCAGTTCGCAGTTGCGCTTCAGCCCTTGCAGCAATGCGCGTTTGCGGGCGTTGTCCGGATCCATCTGGTCGTCCCCTGGATTATCCGAGTGCTCGACGCTCCAGCCATTCCACTCGCGGAATGCGTGATAGCACCAATCCCAGTCGTATTCCTCAAACAGCCGCATGGAGTCCTCCAGATAACGGTCGGCGCCGGGCGCCCAGCGAATCGCGCTGAATTCACCAACCAGGATTCGGGCGCCGGTCTTCTGTTGAAATTCACGGACGCGCTGGAGGGCGTTTCGGAGTCCATCGACATCCCACTCCTTTTCGGGGGATGGCCACTGGAGGAGCGTCTTGCTCTTGTCGATCTGATGGGTGAACTGGCTTGGCCAATAGCTATGTATGGTATAGACGATATTCTTCTCCGGATAGATCGGCAGAAATTCCAGACCGGTGCCTCCGCCGGGGGCGGTGACGATGATCTGGGTGTCCGGGTCAATCTGCCGGATTGACCGGATCAGCCGCCCCTCGAATTCTCCCAGCGACTCCAGCGACGGCGGCGCGGCGGAGACATCGGGTTCATTGAGCAGATCATACCCCCAAAGCATGGGCTGGTTGCGGCAGTGCCGTGCCAGATCGCGCCAGATGTCGGTGAGGATTTGCCGCCCCTCTGCGCTATCCAGCCCGACCTGCTGGTACAGATGCAGATCGATTATGATCCATACCCCGTACTTGCGCCCCAGATCAAACACCCTGTCAAGAACCGGATATTGCGACTGCACCCACCGGGCATACCCCTCCGGAGTATTGGGAAAACGGCTGTCAAGCGCCTTGTTGAGCTGCCAGCGCAGAAGATTGACATTCCATTCCGACAGCGTCCGGAATGCATCCTCGTCCATGCGCTCCGGCACCATGGGCGACATCACGCCGCGTCCGCGCGGAGGCAGTACGTCGTCGTATTTTGCCTTCGGCACCTCCTTCATCTCGAAAATCGAGACCGCGCCCGGCTTGGTGGAAAAGCGCACGTTGCGGAATTCCACCTCTCCGGCGGAACCCTCCATCCCCAGCACCAGGCTGCAGCTCCGTACGCCCTTCGGAAAAGTGTAGCTCCAGAAGGTGTATTTCCGGGCGTGGGATCCCCAACGCGGGGTCGATGGCGAAAAACCGCCCCACTGCGGCCAGACCCGCTTGCCGTCCTCCCCCTGGAACGGAACCATGAACTTCACGCCATTCCAAGGCTCATTGACCGGCTCGGTGACATTGCGATAGGCGATCTCGGCCTCGAAAAACACCTTCTTCCCCGCCACCAGCTCCGGAGACAGCGGAATGCCGATTGCACCATGGTTCTTGTCAGGCGGAACCGTGATCCTCAACACCGGCGCGCCATCGTAGTCGCGGTAGATCTCCGCATTGGGATTCCTGCCGACCGCCTCGCGAACCGATGCCGAGTTGAAGTCGCACTCCCAGCCGTCCGCCCCCCGCAATCCAATGACGGTGAATAAAAAAGCGACGATGACAAATGGCGTCTTCATGGTCGTCTCCTCCGCACGGTCAAGGCATGGTATTGAGCAGGCACGCGAAGTCTTTTCGGGTCCAGGAGACATGCGAATTCCTGGATTCGAAGCCGACATGCCCATCCCAGAAGGCCGCATTGCACCCGGTATAGGAATTGTGCCGCCAATCCGCCGAATGATCCAGGGCGCCCGGCGCCGCCCATACCCACATCCCCGCCCAGCTGAAATTCAAGCCGATGTTTGACACCGAATCCACCAGCATCACCCGCCGCGAATGGGCGGTCATCTTCTTGTAGAATGGACGGGAGTAACCGCCATCCGGCACGTCACGGAAGACATTGAGGGAATAGACCGAATACTCCAGCCTCTTGACGGGGGACACGGCTGACAGGCAGGGACACCTCGTGATGCCAGTCCCCGTCCAGCCCGTCTCGTTTGGAGAAGACGGCTGGGAATAATAGCCGTTCAGTATCAACGTCCACCACCAGGCGCGGTTGTCGGCAAAATTCGTCACCCAGCCGGTGTTGCACGCGGCATAGCCGTCGTTGTCGTCCACATACATCAGCTGATAGAGCGCAAGCTGCTTCATGTTGTTGACACAGCTGATGTTCTTCGCCTTCTCCCGCGCCTTGCTCAAGGCCGGCAACAGCATCGACGCCAATATCGCAATGATTGCGATCACTACCAGCAACTCTATTAGGGTAAAGGAATTGCCATATTTCATTCTATGGGACAAGGTAATTGTCATGTTTTGTCTCCTGTTGCGTTGTGTGACTGGTTGCGTGAAATCCCACATCAATTCGACAGATCCGGCAGCGGCGGCGGCTTGACGCGCTCCTCATCCTCGGCGGACTCGACCGGAATCACGTCGCAGGGAATGCGGCGATATTGGG
This sequence comes from uncultured Lentisphaeria bacterium, assembly GCA_934661755.1. Classification (GTDB taxonomy): domain Bacteria; phylum Verrucomicrobiota; class Lentisphaeria; order Oligosphaerales; family Oligosphaeraceae; genus CAKUJM01. The sequence goes on from CAKUJM010000053.1 coordinate 7,138, forward strand.
CAGCGCCCCTACCGGATGCGCCAAGCTCCATGATGGTCAGTGCCGCCAGAGTCCGGGCATGCTGCTCCCATGGGTATGCGAGCAACAGCCCGCGGAAGCCATCGCCAGGCCAGCAATGGCGGGTGGCTACCAGCCGACATCGCTCCGGCGGAATTCCGCTGGCTGCCAGCGCCTGATATACATGGATCGAATAGAAGCCATGGGCGTATATGGCATCCGGAATCCTACCCTCGCGCAGATCCTGGATGAGGTCCTGCATATTCGGCTTCTGGGGAAAACGGAAGTACCGCCGGATTTCAAGATCCTCCCCGGCTTCACGGTAGACCTCGCTGAATACCTGCTCCATCTCCTGGGTGACGCCGTGGCTGGGAACAACCGCAATGGAACGCCGCCCCTCCTTCAGCAGACGGCCCGCAATGTCCCGGGAAAAATGCACGATGTCAAAGCCCACTCCGGAAAAGCCCGGCACCGGGGTCTCCGCAGTCAGCAACGCAATGCCCATGGACCGCAGACGCTCCGCAATCTGGGCAATCTGCGATGGCGGATGAATCCAGACCACCGCGTTGAGCCCAAGACGCTTGAAATTGATGACAGTGTCGTCAATGGAGGTGCGCTCAAATGACCCGGTGATGTAATTGACATTGCAGTGATGCATGGTCAATTCCAGGCCAGTTTGCGCAATCATGCTCCAGCTGTATTTGTCGTGGAAGAAAATCCTGCCGTCGCCGCACAGCAGACCCGCCAATGGCAACGAATGCTGAGCCTGGGGAAAAATGTATTCCTGCACCGGGTTGGTGAAGGTGCCAATGCCACGCTTCCCGATGATGATGCCATCCTCCACCATCGACTTCAACTCCAAGGTCGCAGTGCTGCGGGCAACCCCGAACATCGCCGCCAGCTCCCGCGATGACGGTATGGGGAAGGCCTCCCCCGGATGCTGGTAGCGCAGGCTGACAATGTAATGGCGCAGCATCGTGCCCTTGTGTAATTGTGTACCGTCTGATTGTTTCAACATGGCTTGCAAGTGATTTTCGGACATTATCGGACATCTCACTAAATATATTGCCGCCATGATGAAAATGCAATGGCATGAAAAGATTTTTTTACGCCTCCACGGTGACGGCCATGAATAAAAATACTTCACTGGACCCGTGAAGCTGGTTGTCTGGCGTCAGAATAGGGTGCAGCCGAAATCGGGGACATCCCCCAAAAAAGCCGGGTTGCAGGAGCCGTCGGCGGGCTGCTTCGTGTTCGACGAGGCCGCCTTCCCCACGCTCCAGCCCGACAGCGGGGAGCCGCCCCGCCCCGCCCCGCGACAACATCGGCAGGCGGACAAATGGTGGCGGATTCTCGATACCATCGCAGACATTGAAAGAGCTCCCGACCCGAGCTGCCAACATCTTTGAAAAATTTCGGAAAGCGAAGGAAAAAGCCTGGCGCATGATGACTTGCCAGGTCCAACCAAGGTGACGCCCAATAGCGTTGCCCACTGTCATTCCCCAGTGGACAGGTTGAAGGCCTGTTCCTTCATTCAACCACGCAAATTGCAGCGTCTGTTCAGGCGTGGATTCATGAGCGAAGAACCGGTAAAGCTTATAAAGGGGGGGGACAGCCAGATAAAAACAGGATAGACTGGTCAAGATGCTGGCATATCCGCGGGAAGGTGCGGGGGAACAGCCTGATGCATCATTACGATTGCACGGTATTCCAGCGAAAAAGCAATGGCGAAACCGTGCCTTGCGATTTCGCCATCAGATAGGAAAATGAAATGCCGCCCGTCTCTTATTAATGAGGCGCTTGGGTTAATGAGGCGCCTGGGCTAGCGGGTCACGGGCTTTCGCCCTCCCCAGTCACGCCAGGCATAACGCCGGGACTTATAGCCCCATCACAAACCACGTGGGCTTGCTTGTGCTCTTTTATGGCAGATTGCTCTTGCCATACCATCCCTCCGGTCGGGGCGGCATCCATGCATTACCCCAAATTCCGCATTCTGTCAAGCGCCGCCCCGCCAATCCGGGACAGCACATTGAATCCGACTGCGGATGCCTGACGCCGCCTTGTCAGCCGCCGAGCTTGTCGATCATCTTGACCAGCGGAGCGAACAGCGCCACGACAATGGTGCCGATGACGCCGGCCAGGAACATGATCATCAGCGGCTCGATCAGCGCCGTCAGGCCTTCGACCGCCCGGTCGACTTCCTCTTCATAGACATTGGCCACCCGGTTGAGCATGTCCGGCAATGCGCCGGTCTCCTCGCCGACTTCGATCATGGAGCAGAGCATCAGCGGAAAGACCCCGGATTTTTCCAGCGGCTTGGTCATGCCCTCGCCCTCTCGCACGGCGTCATGGATGGTGTCGATGGCGCGCCCGAATATTTCATTTCCGGTGGTATCGCGCACAATCTGCAATGCGGAGAGCACCGCCACGCCGGATCCCATCAGGGTCCCCAAGGTGCGGGCGAACCGCGCGGAGATGTTTTTCACCACCAGGCCGCTGATCATGGGCACCTTTATGCAGAACAGGTCCCATACATAGATGCCGGGCTTGGTCTTCAACAGCAGCTTGAAGATGACAATGGCGATGATGAGGATCACAAACACGCTCAACGCATGGTTTTTCAGGATATTGGAGGACTCGATGACGAACACGGTGATGCCCGGGAGGCTCTCGCCAGGCAGCATCTCCGCGAACATCGCCCCGAACTTCGGGATGATGAAGATCATCAGCAAGGCGGTGATGGTCATGGCCATGGTGAGCACGGCGATCGGGTAGACCATGGCCGACTTGACCTTGCCGGCGATGCGCTGGGCCTTTTCCATGAACTCCGCCAGACGGTTCAGCACAACCTCCATCGCGCCGGATGCCTCGCCCGCACGAACCATGGAGACAAAAAGCTTGTTGAAACTCTTGGGATGCGTCCCCAACGCCTCGGAAAAAGTCGAACCGCCTTCGACTGAATCCGCCAGGCTGCCCATCACCTTGCAAAGCTGCGGCTGGCTGCCCTTGGCCTGACGTTCGAGGGTACGCAGCGCACGCACCAGCGGCAGACCGGCCTCCAGCAGGGTGGCCAGCTGGCGGGTGGCGGTGCAAAGCTGCTTCTTGGGAACCTTCGGCATCCCGAAGAACGAACCGGCGCCGGCCGATGCGCCGCGGCCCTTCTCGACGCCGCCAATGGTGGTCAGGCTGGTCGGCGCCAACGACTGGTTGCGCAGCTGGATCGTCGCCTGCTGCTCGTCGTCGGCCTCAAGGATGCCCTTGACTTCCTTGCCTTCGGTATTGTATGCGGTATACTTGAATTTTGCCATGGGTGGCCTCCGGGAAAAGTGGATGGGCGCGGGGGGAGGGGGATTCGGCTACCGCTTGAGCGACGCGCCGCCATTCTGCTTGTATTGCTCGTGGATCTTCTGGACAATGCCCTCCGGGTCACGCGACTTGGTGATCAGGTCGCCATACGAGATCTTGCCCTCGTTGTATAGCTTCATCAGATGCGAATCCAAAGTGTTCATGCCGTATTTCGCACCGGTCTGGATGTCCGAGGTGATGCGGAAGGTCTTGCCGTCGCGGATCAGCGCCTGGATTGACGGCGTGGTCACCATGATCTCAAAGGCCGCCACCCGCCCCTTCTTGTCAATGCGCTTGAGCAGCAGCTGCGAAATCACGCAAATCAGGGTCGCCGCCAGCTGGGTGCGGATCTGCGCCTGCTGGGTGGTCGGGAAGGAGTCGACTATTCGGTCGATGGTTTCGGCGGCGCCAGTGGTGTGCAAGGTGCCGAAGACCAGGTGGCCGGTTTCCGCCGCGGTGATGGCGGCGCTGATGGTCTCGTTGTCACGCATTTCACCAACCAGGATGACGTCCGGGTCCTGACGCAGCGCGCGGCGGATGGCATCGGCGAACGACGGCACGTCATTGTGCACCTCTCGCTGGGTGATGACGCAATTGACGCTCTTGTGGTAGAACTCGATCGGGTCCTCAATGGTGATGATGTGGTCCTTCTTCTCGTGGTTGATCACGTCGATCATCGATGCCAGAGTGGTGGATTTGCCGGAACCGGTCGGACCAGTCACCAGCACCAGGCCGCGGGGGCGGAACAGCACGTCCTTGGTGGCCGGCGGCAGCCCGATCTGCTCCAAAGTCAGCAGGTTGTTGGAAATCGTGCGCAGCACCATGGCGATATTGCCGCGCGCCCGGAAGGCGGAAACACGGAAACGGGCCTTGTCGCCAAAGGCAAAGCCGAAGTCGACGGTGCCGTCCTGCTGCAGCTTCTGCTGGTTGGCCTCGCTGGTGATGGACTTCATCAGGTACTCGGTGTCCTCCGGCTGCATCGGCGGCACGTCAAGCGGAGTCATTTCGCCATGGATGCGTATCACCGGCGGCGAGTAGCAGGGCAAGTGCAAGTCACTTGCGCCCTCTTCCAACACCAGGTCCAGCAGATCAGCCATCTCAAGTTTTGCCATTTATAATCTCTCTCCGTAATTCGAGCTCAGACTGGATTGCCCTTCGCGCCACCGTCGGCACATGTCAGGCAAAGGTGAATTGGATTACCTCCTTGGCGCAGGTGATCCCAGCCAGGACATGCTTGAAGCCGTCCTGCCGCAATGAACACATCCCCTGGCTCAAGGCCATCTCCTTGATCTCCTGGGTCGGACAACGCTTGTTGATCATCGACTGGATCTCCGGAGTGACCACCAGCATCTCGAAAATGCCCACCCGGCCGCGGAAGCCGGAGCCATTGCAGTTGTCACAGCCGGTGCCAATGTAGAACTTCTGGTCGCCAATCTGCTCGCGGGTCACCCCGAAGGCCGACAGCTCCTCGTCGGTCGGAGTGTACTGCTCCTTGCAATTCGGGCAGATCCGGCGAATCAGACGCTGCGCCAGAACCGCAATCAGCGTCGAACTGATCAGGAATGGCTCGATGCCCATGTCAATCAGACGGGTGACGGTGCCGGCGGCATCGTTGGTGTGAAGCGTCGAAAGCACCAGGTGACCGGTCAGCGACGCCTGGACGGCAATGTCGGCGGTCTCCTTGTCGCGGATCTCCCCGACCATGATGCGGTCGGGGTCCTGACGCAAAAAGGCGCGCAACGCATTGGCGAAGGTCATGCCGACCTGCTCGCGCACCGGCACCTGCATGATGCCGTCAATGTCGTACTCCACCGGGTCCTCGACTGTCAACAGCTTGTCCTCCGGCTTGTTGAGCTCCTTGATGCCGCTGTAAAGCGTGGTGGTCTTGCCCGAACCGGTCGGACCGGTCACCACGAAAATGCCATTCGGACGGGAAATCAGCTTGCGGATGCTGGTCACCATCTCCGGCTGCATCCCCAGGCTGTCCAGGCTCAGATTGACCACCGAACGGTCCAGAACACGCAACACCACCGACTCGCCATAGCGGGTCGGTAGCGTGGATACACGCAAATCCACCGGCCGGCGGCTGATGTGCAGCTCGATCCGGCCATCCTGCGGAATGCGCCGCTCCGAAATGTTCAGGCCGCTCATGACCTTGATGCGGCTGATCACCGGGACCGCAAAATGCTTCGGCGGCGGATTCATCTCGTAAAGCGCGCCGTCAATGCGGTAGCGAATCCGGAACTCGTCGGCAAACGGCTCGAAATGAATGTCGGAGGCCTTGTCCTTGATCGCCTGCTGCAGGATGACATTGACGAACTTGACGATCGGTGTGTCGTTGGCCGCCGCCAGCAGCTCCTTCTCCGTGAGGTTGCTGTAGTCCTTGTTGGCCACCGGGTTGCTGGCCTCGTGCTCCTGCACCAGCTCGTTGATGACGTCGCTGACGCTGCCGCCCTGCTCCGGATAGATGATGTCCAGGGTCTCCTGAATCTCCTTCGGCCGCGCCACCACTATCCGGCACTCCTTGTTGATGACGAAGTGCAGCTCGTCCACCAGCTTGGTGTCAAAGGGATGGTCGGTGGCAATGGTCAGCACCTCGCCATCCAGGCTGAGCGGAATGATGCTGTAGGTGCGCGCCGTGTCTGAGCTGATGATCTTGGCCAGGTCGGTGTCGATGGCGGTGGCGCGCACCTCGACAAATTCAGTCCCCAGCTCCTCCGCAATCAGCGACAGCAGCTTGTCCTCGTTGATGATCTCATAGTTGTACAGGACATTCTGGAAGGGCATGCCGCTGGTGTGGCTCTCCTCCAGCACCTCCTCCAGCTGCTCCTCGGTCGCAATCTTGTGATTCACCAGAATCTGCCAGATGATGCTGACATCCGGTGACATTTCGAAGTTGGTATCGCTCATAATCCCTGGCTGGATGAGTGCCTGTTAGTGGACATCGACAGTGGTGCGCAACACCTCGGTGATGGAGGTCACGCCCATTGCCGCCTTGCGCATGCCGTCGTCACGCAAGGTGCGCATGCCCTTCTGGCGTGCATGGCGCATGATGACGCCGGCATCCGCCTTGTCGTAAATCAGCTGTTCAATCGAGTTGTCGAGCATGAAGATTTCATAGATGCCCATCCGGCCACGATAGCCCTTGTTGCATTCCGGACACCCGACCGCATCCATGTATGTCGCCTTGCCGATGGTCTCCGGATCCAGCGACAGCCCCTCGATTTCCGCGGCGGTGAGCTGGTGCGGCCGCTTGCACTGCTTGCAGAGGCGGCGGACCAGACGCTGCGCCATGATGGCGCGCAGCGATGAGGCGATCAGGAAGGGCTTGATCCCCATGTTGATCAACCTGGTGATCGCTGAAGGCGCGTCGTTGGTGTGGAGGGTGCTGAACACCAGATGCCCAGTCAGGGCCGCATTGATGGCAATGGAGCCAGTCTCGCTGTCGCGGATCTCGCCAACCATGATGATGTTCGGCGCCTGGCGCAGCATGGCGCGCAGCGCCGCGGCGAAGGTGAGCCCGACCTCAGTGTTCACCTGCACCTGGTTGATGCCGGAAAGCTCGTATTCCACCGGGTCCTCGGCAGTGATGATCTTCCGCGTCGGCTGGTTGAGCTCGTGCAGGAATGAATAAAGCGAGGTGGTCTTGCCGGAACCGGTCGGACCGGTGACCAGGAAGATCCCGTCCGGCAAATTCAGGATCTTGAAGATCAGCTCCTGGTCGTCCGGCAGGAAGCCCAGCTCGCCAATGCCCAGCATGACTCCGGACTTGTCCAGAATACGCATGACGATCGACTCGCCGTGGGTGCAGGGAATGTCCGATACGCGCAAGTCCAGCTCGCGCCCCATCGCGTTGGTGCGGATGCGCCCGTCCTGGGGAATGCGATGCTCGGAGAGGTCCATGCCGCTCATCAGCTTCAGACGCGACAGGATCTTGTTCTGCAGATACTTCGGCGGAGACTCCACCTCGTTGAGCACGCCGTCAATGCGGTAGCGCACCCGGAACTTCTTCTCCAGCGGCTCCAGATGGATGTCGGATGCGCGCGAACGGAAGGCCTCCATGATCAGCAGCGAGACATAGCGGATGATCGGCGCCGCCTCGTCCTCCTCGCCTCCCTCGCGGTCGGTGGTGGCGTCAGTGGTCGTGTCCGTGGTTGCGGAAATCGTGATGTCGGTGGTGGTCTCGGTCAGCTGGGTAATGACGTCGTTGGCGTCCTGGCGGTTGTAATAGAAGTCCAGCGCCCGCTCCAGCTGCCGCTGCGAAGCCAGCACCCCCTCGACGTCCTGACGGGTCAAATGCCGGATCGCATCGAGCGACTCAATGTCCGAGGGGTCGGACACCGCCACCCGCATGATGCCGTTGGAGAAGCCGATCGGCACCATCTTGTAGCGCAGCGCAATCTGCGCCGGCAGCAGGGCGATGACATCCTCCGGAATGCGCTCCTTGGATGCGTCGAAGTCATATACATCCATGTTGTATTCGGCGGCCAGCATCTGCATCACCGCCTTCTCGGTGACCGCCTTGTCGGCATACAGCGCGCTGAGCACCGAGTCCATGTCCTCGTCCTGGCAACGCTTCTTGGCCGCCTGGAGCTGCTCGTCAGTCACCAGACCGCGGGCAATCAGCAAGTCGACGATGAAATCCTCTTGACCTATCACAATGGCTTCTCCGAAATCCCCTTGAATCGGTGGGATAAAATGACACCAGAATGCGGCACAACGCCGGAGACAATGCACGACAATGCCCGGATCAGGCCATTCAGGCGATGAAAAAATTTTGACAACGACGAAATATAGTGCAAAATTTGCTTTACGGCGGTGCCGCCTGGAAGAAAAGATGCGGCGGACGCCCCCTCCCGTGACCCTCGCCACCGCAAAAAAAGCCGTGATTTAATCCATGACACCGCTTGACATCCGTGAATGCATGGTTAAATTAAGCGCGCTTACCAGATTTTGATGGTGATCGTAGCTCAGTTGGTTAGAGCGCCTGGTTGTGGCCCAGGAGGTCGAGGGTTCGAGTCCCTTCTATCACCCCAAATTTATTTCATCCCCTCCAGACCGGATGCACACCGCACCGGCTGGGGGATTGGAAGAATGGCAGAAGAAAAATGCATCGCGGCGGCGACAACGCGCCATGCACGGATTATCAGACGTCGGGACGTAGCGCAGCCTGGTTAGCGCGTTTGTCTGGGGGACAAAAGGTCGCGAGTTCGAATCTCGCCGTCCCGACCATTCATTTACCACAAGGCACTTGGGTCTTTGCCCGAGTGCCTTTCTTTTTGCCATTTCGAGGCTGTTTTTCGAGGTCAAAACACCTCAATGCTTATATTGTAGAAGATTTCGGGGGAATCCCGCCGCCCCGAAATCCCCCTTTCTCCGATTTATCCACTCCATTTTCCAAAGTCCCGGGACTTTATCCACCGTCATTCTATCACTGCTTGAAAACAGCCATTTACGCATATTCCCCCGCCTAGGCAGTTCCTTTTCCCAATTCAAGACAACAACAGCGGTGAATCCAAAATCTTCTCTTTCGCGCCAAAGATTCACCGCCCCACCTTAAACAAGAGGTCTTTTGCAGCCCGAGTGTTCCCGTTACCCCAAACACCCCGCCAGAGATTGACGTGAAGTTGGGATTTTAGTGGACGTTTTTTCCCCGTACTAGTGCTACTCCTTATCCCAAAAGATGGTGAAGAGCGGCCTTGATATTGTCCACGAAAACAGGAAGACGATGACTTTTGCCGTCTATTGTTCCGTTGTCATAACGCACCAGGAACTCACGCAATGATTTGATTTTATAACTTGAAGTCAAGCCTTAAGAAATACTTCTTCCCCTTCAAGAGCAGCAAAAAATAAGTTTAGATTTTGTTTAAGGGAGTCTTCGATTGCACTTAAGGTAAAAAAATCTCTTTGATGTCGAAAGGCATTATTACATGGACAAGAATCGGGGTGTTGAATCAATTTCAATTCTGTCCCGATTATTGCATATACCCATGGTTTTGTTATTTGAACCTGTGTGACAATTTGCCCTTTGTACGAAAGATCAATTGGTTCTAAGTAAAGATAATTTTGATGGATAGAAATCAATATTCCTTTCATATAAATAGTGTCTGCTGATTAAGGTGTCCTATCTCAGCCAGGTGCAGACTTTGCCTGGCGAGTTGACGGCTTCTCCGGCCA
>CAKUJM010000054.1 GCA_934661755.1 uncultured Lentisphaeria bacterium
CGCCACCGGGGTAGCAAGGGCGTCTCGCCCTTGGACAATTGTGTTGTTACAACAAAACGCGTTCTTCAAACTACGCACAGACGCACGTCAAGCTCAACGCCAACCCCTCCGGCGCTGACGCGCCACCTCCCCTTGCATGGGAGGCTCTTCTTGTCGTGAAAACTGAAGCGCGGTCGTTTTGCAAGCCATGCGCAGCGGCATTGAAAGCGACCGACCGCAATTAACCTCCCCATACTCAAAAACATGATCTACATTCTTGCATGTGTGCCGGATGTATCCGGCGGAATCTACCAATACGAACTCAACGAGGACAGCCAGCCGGTGCAGTGCGGCTTTACGCAGCTGCCGGGGACCAACTGGCTGATCTTCTCCAAGGACCGGCGACGCGCATACGCGACCTGCCGGATCGATGACGATGGCGGAACCGGCGTGGCGTCATACCGCGTCGACCCCAAAAGCGGGTGTCTGCATGAACTAAACCGGCTGTCGGCCGATGGCACGGCGTCATGCCATCTGTGCCTGTCCCCGGATGAAAAGCGGCTCTTCTGCGCCAACTACCTCTCCGGCTCGATCTCGGAATTCAGCGTCGGCGGCAATGGTGCGCTGAAAAAATTGTCGAAGCTGACGAAACATTATGGCGTCGGCTTCAATTTGCCGCGGCAGGACGGCCCGCATCCGCACTTCACGGCAATTTCGCCGGACGGCAGATATCTGGTGGTCAATGACCTCGGCCTGGATGCAATTTTTGCCTACCCGCTGGATGGCGGCGATCCGATAATCAGCCGGATCACTCCTGCCGGCACCGGTCCGCGGCATCTGGTATTCACCCCGGATGGCGCCCACGCCTACCTGCTGACCGAGCTGTTCAGCCATATCATATTCCTGGACTACCAGGATGGTCTTTTCACCATCCGTCGCCATTACCGAAACCTGGCGCCGGAGTTCTCCGGCGTCAGCATCGCCGCGGCGCTGCGCTTCTCTCCGGATGGCAGATTCCTGCTGGCCAGCAACCGCGGCGAAGACACCATCGTGAGCTGGGAGGTGCTGCCCGACGGCGGCCTGCGTTTGGCGGGACGCTGCTACAGCGGCGGCCATTGCCCCCGTGACTTCAACTTCACCCCGGACGGGAAATGGATTCTTGCCGCCAACGAGTTCTCCGGCGAGGTGGCGCGCTTCGCCTGGCGCGACGGCCGTCTGACACGCCAGGACGGCATCATCCACCTGCCGCATCCGCTGATGGTGACCTGGTTCCAGCGTGACGCGTCGTAAATCCGGCCATGTTCAACAACCAGAAAGTAATCGTGGTGATGCCGGCATACAATGCCGAGGCGACCCTGGTCAAGACCTACAACGAGGTCATGGCGCAGCCATTCGTCGACCACGTGATCATTGTCGATGACGCCAGCAGCGACTCCACCCAGCAGGTGGCGTCGCGTCTGCCGGAGGCCACCTACTTCCGCCATCCGGAAAACCGCGGCTATGGCGGCAACCAGAAGGACTGCTACCGGCTGGCGCTGGCGCAGGGCGCGGACATCGTGATCATGGTCCACCCCGATTACCAGTACACGCCGCTGTTGATCGGCGCGATGGCGACCATGATTGGCAACGGCCTCAACCACTGCGTGCTGGGGTCGCGGATCCTGGGCGGATACGCATTGCAAGGCGGCATGCCGTGGTACAAATACCTTGCCAACCGCGCCCTGACCTTCCTGGAAAATGTGATGACGGGCGCCAAGCTGTCGGAATACCATACCGGCTACCGCGCATTCTCACGCCAGTTGCTGGAGCTGCTGGATCTGGACCAAAACTCCGACGATTTCATCTTCGACAACCAGATGCTGTGCCAGATCATCTGGAGCGGGAGCATAATCGGCGAAGTCTCCTGTCCAACCAAATATTTCCCCGAAGCCTCGAGCATCAACCTGCGCCGCAGCGCCATCTATGCCATCGGGTGCATGTGGTACGGGCTGCTTTACCGGCTCTGCCGCTGGCATCTGGCGAAATCGCGGCTCTTCCCCAGGGCGAAGCGCGACGTGCTCACCCGCCCGGAGCCATAATAACCTGGAATTAAACAACCATGACGAGGAAAATTGCCTGCATTGGCGCCGGCTATGTCGGCGGACCGACGATGGCGGTGATCGCCGATCACTGCCCGGACTGCGAAATCACCGTGGTGGACATCAATGCCGACCGGATTGCGGCCTGGAACAGCGACGCCCTGCCAATCTACGAACCGGGGCTGGAGGAGGTGGTAAAACGCTGCCGCGGACGGAATCTCTTCTATTCCAACGACATCGCCACCGCCATCCGGGAAGCGGATATCATTTTCGTCAGCGTCAACACTCCGACCAAGACCTTCGGCACCGGCGCCGGCAAGGCATCTGATCTGCAATACCTGGAAAAAACCGCCCGGGAAATTGTCGAATTCTCCCAGAGCGACAAGATCGTGGTGGAGAAAAGCACCCTCCCGGTGCGCACAGCGCAGGCGCTTTCACGGGTGCTCCAGGCCAACACCAAGGGATTGCACTTCCGCATCGTCTCCAATCCGGAATTTCTGGCGGAAGGCACCGCCATCGACGACCTCAACGACCCCGACCGCGTGCTGATCGGCGGAACGCAGGACGATGATGGCCAGGCGGCGGTCGAGGAAATCGCCGCCATCTACCAGCGGTGGGTCCCCGGCGACCGCATCATCCGCACCAGCCTGTGGTCCAGCGAACTGACCAAGCTGGTCGCCAACGCCTTCCTGGCCCAGCGCATCTCCTCGATCAACTCGATTTCCGCGCTGTGCGAGCGCACCGGCGCCAATGTCGACGAGGTCAGCCGGGCGGTAGGGCGTGACAGCCGCATCGGCGGCAAATTCCTCCGGGCCGGCGTCGGCTTCGGCGGATCCTGCTTCAAGAAGGACATCCTCAACCTGGTCTATCTGTGCGACCACTATGGCCTGCATGAAGTGGCGCGCTACTGGGAAAGCGTGGTGAAGATCAACGACTACCAATCAAGCCGCTTTGTCGACACCATGGTGGATGCGATGTTCAACACCGTGGCCGGCAAACGCATCGCCGTCCTCGGCTTCGCCTTCAAGGCGCATACTGGCGACACCCGCGAGTCCCCCGCCATTGCCGTCTGCCGGCAGCTGCTGTCCGAGCACGCCCAATTGGCAATCTGCGATCCCAAGGCGCTGGGGAATGCCCGGCATGACCTGGCGGACGCCCCGGCGGACGCGGTGCAATTCTGCGACGACCCATACGAGGCCTGCCGTGGCGCCCATGCCCTGGCGCTGCTCACCGACTGGCCGGAATACGCCAGCCTGGACTACCGGAAAATCCTCGATGGGATGCAGCAGCCCGCCTTCATCTTTGACGGGCGCAATTGCCTCGACGCGACGGCGCTGCATGAAATGGGCTACAACGTCTTCCCCATCGGCCGCCCGCCGCTGACCCGCTGGAAGCAATGAGCGGCGACACTGTTTTTCCCGCCGTGCCGCCGGCGGTGGCGCATATCCTGCAGGTCTTGCAGGATCATGGGCATCAGGCGGTGCTGGCCGGCGGATGCGTGCGGGACGCCCTCCTGGGCGGCATCCCCCATGACTGGGATATCGCCACCTCGGCGCATCCCGGCCAGGTGGAGTCGCTCTTTCCCCGGACCGTCCCCGTCGGCAGGAACTTCGGCATTATCGTGGTGCTGGGAAGCGACGGCGTCGGCTACGAGGTGGCGACCTTCCGCGGCGAGGATGGATACTCCGACGGCCGCCATCCGGACTCCATACGCTTTGTCGCCATGGAGGAGGATGTCAAGCGCCGCGATTTCACGGTGAATGCGCTGCTTTACGACCCGATGGCGGGCAGGCTTTATGACTTTGTCGGCGGACAGGCCGACCTGGCGGCGCGGCGGCTGCGCGCCGTCGGCGATCCGCGCCGGCGATTCACCGAGGACAAGTTGCGCACCCTGCGCGCAATCCGCTTCGCAGCGCGGCTGGGATTTGACATCGACCCGGACACCCTGGCCGCCATAGGGCCGGTGGCGCCGATGGTCCCGCAGTGCGTATCCCCCGAGCGCATCGCCGCGGAAAGCGAAAAGATCCTGCTGGGTGGCTCTTCGCGGCGCGCATTCGGGCTCATGGAGCAATCCGGGCTGCTCAAATACGTCTACCCGCTGCTTTTTGCCATGATTGGCGTGGAGCAGCCGCCGCAATTCCATCCGGAAGGCGATGTCTGGCAGCATACGCTCAAGGCCCTCGGCATCATGGATGGAACGATCCGGCGCTGCCGGGCCGCCGCACCGGACTCGCCGCGCTTCGACGACTGCGGACAGCTGCAGCGTGCCGGCGAAAGCGAGCTGCGGATGCTGTCATGGGCGACGCTCCTCCATGACATCGGCAAGCCGCCGACCTTTGTGCGCGGCGAAGACCGCATCCGCTTCAATCGCCATGACGAGCTGGGCGCGGCAATGGCGGGCGACTACCTCGCCGGACTCCACCTGCCCAATGAAATCATCGACGGCGCCGTATGGCTGGTCCGCGGACACATGAACCAGCTCTCCATGGCCGAGGCGCGCCTGGCCACCCGCCGCCGCCATCTGCAGCACCCGCTGTATCCGCTGATGCTGGAACTGGTGCGGATCGACACCATGGCCTCCTTCGGGGGGATGCAGCTGCACCGCCAGCTGCTGGAATGGTGGAAGGAGGAGCAGGCGCGGCCAATACCCCCCAAGCCGACTCTCAATGGGCGCGACCTGATCGCCATCGGCATCCCCCCGGGCCCCAACATGGGGAAAATCCTGCGCGAAGCCGCCGACCACGAACTCGAACAGCCGTTCGCCAGTCGGGAAGAAGCCATCGACTGGGTTAAAAGGCATTGCCTGTGACCGGCGCGGGTCGCCGCCGCGCCTGCCCGGCGAAGTCCGGCACAGACGATGAACCGCAGGTTTTAGCAATGGCCATGCCAGACTCCGGCTGCAGGGGAAATGCCCAATCCAACACCCCCGCATCCGGCAGGATATTCACGCCAATGGTAAATATTTGACCCCCTCACGCGTCCGCACTGCGCCCCGCCAGGGCTTTTTTTTTAAGGAAATTTTCATGAATTGTCAATAAATTTGCGTTTTCGTTCGTTACATTCATATAACCGCATTGTAAAAAAGGGGGGCTGGCGACGTAGTAGTTAGCGACATGAGTCGCCGTTTTTCCCCGGATTTCAAGTTACTGGCAGGAGGACAAGCCCATGCTTTCCGACAACGATACGATGAAGCAGTATATGCAGAGTATCGGACAATATAAACTGGTTTCACCTGCCGAGGAGGCAGTTCTGGCCAAGCGCATCGCCAAGGGTGACAATGATGCGCGCGAGACCCTGATCCGCAGCAACTTGCGCCTGGTGGTGAAGATCGCGCACGACTTCAAGGGGCTGGGATTGCCGCTGCTTGACCTGATCAGCGAGGGCAACATCGGCCTGATGCGCGCGGTGGAGAAGTTCGACCCGACCAAGGGCGCCAAGCTGTCAAGCTACGCCGCATGGTGGATCAAGCAGTCGATGCGCCGGGCGCTGGCCAACCAGGCGCGCACCATCCGCATCCCGGTGCAGTCGGCCAGCAAGATCGGCAAGATCCAGAATGCCAAGACCAAATTGACCCAGCAGCTGGGGCGCGAGCCCACCGACAAGGAGATCGCCACCGAGGTCAACCTCACCGAACGCACCGTCACCGGCCTGCGCCAGGGCAAGACCAGCACCATCTCGCTGTTCGATCCGATCCAGAATGGCGCGGAGGGCGAATTCAAGGACATCATTGCCGATGACAAGTCGATTGCGCCGGACGACATCGCGCGTGACGACGAGACGCTCAATGTGATGAACAAGCTGGTCAAGCAGCTACCGGAGCGCGAACGGGTGATCCTCAAGCTGCGCTTCGGGCTGGACGGCGAAAAGCCCAAGACCCTCGAGGAGGTCTCGCGCTCGATCGGACGGACCCGCGAGCGGGTCCGCCAGATCCAGAACCAGGCGCTGGAGACCCTCCGCGCCGCAATTGAGGAACAGAAGAGCATCGAGGAGATCACCCGCGAAAACAACCTCAACAATTCGGATGACGACGACTACTAGCGTGGCGTGAATCCGTCAGTTTTTCCGCTACGCCAGGCTGTGGCCCCTAAAGGACGCGGAAAAGCCATGGATTTGCGGCGCGGTGCGCCGGAGGCCGTTTCTTTTTCAATTGCCATGAAAATTACAGTGAAGACCCTTCGTTCGCTCAAGGACAGGGGCGAGAAGATTGTCATGATCACCGCATACGATGCGGTGACTGCGCGCTGGGCGCAGGAAGCGGGCTGCCACATGATCCTGGTTGGCGACTCGATGGCCAATACGGTCCTGGGATACGCCAACACCATCCCGTTGCCGCTGGAGGAGTCGCTCCACCACACCGCCGCGGTGCGCCGGGGGAGCAACGAATGCTTTGTCGTCGGCGACATGCCGTTCATGAGCTACCAGGTCGGAGTGGACAACGCGGTGGCCAACGCCGGGCGATACCTCAAGGAATGCGGCTGCGACGCCGTCAAGCTGGAGGGCGGAGTGACCATGCTGCCGGTGATCCGGCGGATGGTCGAAGTCGGCATTCCGGTAGTCGGCCATATCGGGCTGCTGCCGCAGTCGGTATTGCGCGACGGCGGCTACCGGGTCCACGGCCGGCAGGAGGCCGAAATTGCCGCATTGATGGCCGACGCCAAGGCATTGGACGAGGCCGGGGTCTGCGCATTGGTGCTGGAGTGCATCCCCCAGGAGGTCGCCGCCCGGATCACCGCGGCGATCAGCGCCCCGACGATCGGCATCGGCGCCGGAGCCGGATGCAGCGGCCAGGTGCAGGTGCTGGCGGACCTGCTGGGAATGGGCGCCGACGGCTATCTGCCGAAGCACGCGCGCCGCTTTGCGGATTTCAACCGCGCGGCAATCGATGCGATCAAATCATACGTGCAGGCGGTCCAGCAGGGCGACTTCCCCACGGCCGAAAACAGCACCAGCCTGACGCCGGCGGGAAAGTGAGGCAAATTCAACATGCAGACTCTGACAACGATAAGTGAGGTGCGGGCGCTGGGCGCCAAATGGCATGAAGACGGCCAGCGGGTGGCGGTGGTCCCCACCATGGGCTACCTCCACGAAGGCCATCTGTCGCTGATGCGGCTGGCCAGGCAATACGCGCAACGCGTGATCGTGAGCATCTTCGTCAATCCGACCCAGTTCGGCCCGAACGAGGATCTGGACAAGTACCCGCGGGATCTGGCGCGTGACCAGGCGCTTTGCGAAGGCGCGGGAGTGGACGCGATCTTCCACCCCCTGCCCTCGGAGATGTATGACGGCGACTTCTCGACATGGGTGAATGAGGAAAGCCTCTCCAAAACCCTGTGCGGCGCGTTCCGCCCCATCCATTTCCGCGGAGTCTGCACCGTCTGCCTGAAGCTCTTCAATATCACCCGGGCGGATTGCGCGGTGTTCGGACGCAAGGACGCGCAGCAGCTGCTGGTCGTCGAACGGATGGTGCGGGATCTGAACATCCCCATCCAGATCATCGGCGCGCCATTGGTGCGGGAGGCGGATGGGCTGGCGCAGTCGTCACGCAACAGATACCTGAGCAGGGATGAACACGCCCGGGCGCTGTCGCTATCACGCGGCCTGCGCGCGGCGCTGTCGGCATACACGGCCGGCCAGCGCAATGCCGAGTCGCTCAAGGCGATGGTGCGCCGCGAGGTCGAGGCCGCGCCGGCGGACCGGATCGACTACATCGAGCTGATGAGCCGCTCGACGCTGCGGCCAGTGGCGCAGGCGGACACGCCGTCGCTTCTGGCAGTGGCGGCCTATTTCGGGGCGACCCGGCTGATTGACAACGTCTTCCTGGGATGATTGGCCAATGACGATCGGCGAACAAATCCCTGTCACCATTGACGATCTGGCGTTTGGCGGCGATGGCGTCGGCCGCGCCCCGGATGGCACGGTGATCTTCGTGCCCCTCACGGCGGTTGGCGATGTGGCGCTGGTCTCCGTCACCCAGGTGCGCAAGAATTTTGCGCGCGGGGAAGTGGTGGCCATCAGCCATCCCGGCCCCGGCCGCTGCGATCCGCAATGCCGGCTCTACGGCAAGTGCGCCGGATGCCAGTACCAGCATCTGGAATACGAAATTGAATTCGCCGCCAAAAAGAAGCAGCTGCGCGACCTGCTGCGGCGCATCGGCGGCATCGATCCCCTTCCGGAGTTCGCGGCGGCGGTGGCGGCGCCGCAGCCGTACGGCTACCGCAACAAGCTGCGGCTGGAGCCGGCGTTCATGGAGCTGCCCGGAGTCGACGGACTGCGCCTGGCATACGGATATTACGGCAATGACAACCGGACGCTGCAGCGGGTGACGAATTGCCCGCTGGCCGCAGATGCCATCAATGACGGCATCATCGACGCCATCCACAGCCAATGGGGCAAGGCCAATGCCAGGAAACGCGGCAAGGACGACCGGCCGGGGGCATTGACGCTGCGGCTCACCTCCGAAGGCGCGCTGTCGTGGTATTTCGGCTACGCCCCCCGGCGGGTGCCATGGCTCCGGGAGACGCTCAACGGCATCGAGTACTCGGTGCCGCTGGGATCGTTCTGGCAGGTCAATCCGGCAGTGGCCGGACAGCTGCTGGAGACCATCGCCGGATGGGTCGAGCCGCTGACGGCGGAGACCTTCATCGACGCCTATGCCGGAGTCGGAACCTTCACCTGCGCCATGCGCAACCCGTTCCGGGAACGGCTGCTCATCGAGAATGACCGCGAGGCCGCCAAGGCCGCGCAATTCAATGTGGCCGGACGCCGGCAGCTGGGATGCCAGATCATCCCCCAGACCACCGAAAAGGCCCTGCCGAAGCTGCTGGGGAAATGCAATGCCGCCGCCACTGCGGTGCTGCTGGATCCGCCGCGGTCCGGATGCCAGGACGCGGTGATCGAGGCGCTCACAGCCCGCCATCCCGCAACCGTGATCTATGTCTCCTGCAATCCCTCGACCCTCGCGCGCGACCTCAAGCGGCTGTGCGCCAATGGCTCATACCATGTCGAAAAACTGGCGATCTTCGATATGTTCCCGCGCACTGCGCACTTCGAGACCGCGGTGATGCTGCACGAGTAGCCCGCCCCACAATGGCCGACGACCAGACCAGACAATCCAGCACCACCACCGTCGCCGCCAATCCGGACCGGACTCTCAAGGTGACCGACAGCCAGCTCTCCGATGCCGCGCTGGCGGCGCGCGAGGCGGCGCTGCACCGCCATGAACACCCGCTGCCCGAGGATGACGACGACGATGAATTGCGCAACCACCTGATGACGGGCGCGGCGCTGCTCAACAACATCTTCACCTTTGCCAAGGACACCATCCTCCCCGATTTTGCCGAAAAGGCCAGGGACGACAACGCGACGGTCACGCATATCACCGAGATCAAGAAGCTGGACAATGTCGAAATCGACAGCGGCGTGGCCAACCGGCCGTTGCCGGATGTCAATGAGTACTATGACATCCAGAAACGATTTGCCGAGGGCGGACAGGGGGTGCTGTGCAAGGCGCGGGACAAGCTGCTCAACCGCGTCGTCGCCATGAAGTCGCTGCGGCCGGAGCTGCGCGAAAACGAGGCGATCACCCAGGCATTTGTCTCCGAGGCGCTCATCACCGCGCAGCTGGAGCATCCCGCGATTGTCTCGATCTACGGGTTGCTGCAGGACCGCGAACACGGCATCTATCTGGCGATGAAGCTGGTGAAGGGCCGGGACATGCGCAGCTTCATCACCGAGCAGATCACCTCGTACACCCGCAACAGCTCCAGCCAGCACGCCTATGACGTCCGGCTGCCCGGCCGCATCGAAATGTTCCTCAAGGTCTGCGACGCGCTGGCCTACGCCCATGCCCGCGGCGTGATCCATTGCGACCTCAAGCCCGAGAACATCATGCTCGGCGAATATGGCGAAGTCTATGTCATGGACTGGGGGATCGCCCGCCGTCTCCGCGACGCCGAGGGCAAGCCGGTGGCGGATACCGGAAAAGGACATCTTGACGGCACGCCGCGATTCATCCCCCCCGAAGCCTATTTGACCGGCCGCCGCGACGAGCGCTCCGACATCTATGCCCTCGGCCTGATCCTCTTCGAGCTGCTGACACTCCAGCGCGCCTATGAGGGCGGCGAAGTGAACGAGGTGATCCGGCAGGTCAAGGAAAATGAACGCCGGCCAGTCGAACACAAATTCGGGCTGAAGATCCCCAGCGCGCTGCGGGCGATCGTCGACAAGGCCACCGCCTACAATCCGGACGACCGCTATCAGAGCGTGGCGGAGTTCTCCCGGGACCTGCAGCGCTATCTGGCGGACGATGCGGTGGTGGCCATGCCGGAGACCTGGCTGATGCGGTCGATGCGCTGGTTCCGGCGGCATCTGCGCTCCGCCATCCTCTGCGGACTGACCGGATGGCTGATTGCGGCGGTGATCGGCGGACACGCCGCCCGCGACACCATCCTCTCGCTGCAAACCCAGGCGCAGCACACCACCGCATTGCTGGGAGCCACGGATGCCAGCGCCGGAGAGCTTGCCAACGCCATTGCGGCAATCGACGCCCACGCCCTGCGCAATGCCATGCAGCTGTCGCGGCTGGCGGCTTCCTGGGAGACGGCCCTGGGCGCGCTGGCGGACCGCGCCGCCGAAGCGCAGTCGGGACGCCGCCTGGAGGACGGCTCCGGCACGGCCATGCCCATCTACCCCCGCGATGACGCCGACGAGCCATGGAAGGCATCCGCCAATGGCGGCATCTACTCCGAACGCTACCGCGCCATCATCAATCCGCGGTGCATCACCGCCAGCCGGCGCGGCGACGACGGCGCAATCGATCCGCAGCTGCTCCGGAAAATGGCCGTCCTCGGGAGCCAGATGCAGAAGCTGCTGCTGTCCTCGCAAAATGCCAATGCGGCCTCGCCAGTCCGCCCGGATGACGCCGAACGGCTGCTGGACGACATGGCGCATCTTGCCATCCCGATCAGGCGGGTGCATGTCATTCTCACCCGTGACAACCTCCGGATGATCTATCCCGGCGGCAGCGACAGCCGCCCCGGCGGCTGGGATGACAACGCCATGCGGATCATGGAAAGCCGCCGCATCGTCTCCCCGACCTGGGGCGCGCCCTACTACGACGACAAATGCGGCGAATGGATGGTGACTTGCGCGACCCCCGTGACCGCCCCCGACGGCGCATCCCTGGGCATCGCCGCCTTCGACCTGTCCTGCGACGCCCTGAACGAGTTGCTTTTCAGCGACTACGACCGCAACACGGCCTATCTCAAGGCACGGTATATTTTCTCCGGCGACGGACAAGTCCTCTCCTGCATCCGGCGCGGCCCCGACGGACAGTTCGCCACCGCCGCCACCGGCGATGCCGATGCCGAGGCCTCCACCGCCCAGCCGCCGCCGGACGATTTGCGGCAAATCGCCGCCGGAAAACGGCATCTGGTCGGCGGCCATCAGCTTGGACGCGAGGACTCCCGCTCGGTGATCTACCACTACGCGGCAGTCCCATCCCTGGATTTCTACCTGGTGGACCAGACAATGCCGGACAAGTACTAGCGTGGCACACTTTAATGGGGAAAGAAGTGTTTGCGGATAAACTCACAAGTGGCGATTTCAGCATGATGCTGGAGGTGACGCTGCCGGCGGACGAGGAGTCGCTGCGGCGGCAGCTGGATGCGCTCGCAGACCGCGATGCATGGTCCGGAATCGTGCTGTCATGCCGGACTGCCGGGGCCTCCGCCGGCGCCATCGTGCCGGCGTTGCAGCTACTGCGCGCAATGGCGCCGGAGCTGCCGGCGATCCTGGTCATGTCCGGCCGCGGCTGGAGTGATGTCGAGGTGATGAATTTCGCCCGCGGCGTGCCCTCCGGCGGCCAATATGCGGTGATGGCGGTCTCCGGAGATCTGCAGGCCGCCACGCCGCGGCCTGCGCATCTGGACAGCGTCATCGCCCTGGACCTGCTCCGGCACGCCGCGCCTGAGCTGCTTTGCGGCGCGGCGGTGACGCCAGCGCAATACGATCATCTGGACTCCACGCTGATCTATGGCAAGATGGAGAAGAAGATCGCCGCCGGGGCGCGTTTTCTGGTGATGTCGGCGCTGTGGGACATGAAGAAGGCCCAGGAACTCCAGTGGTATCTGCGCCTGCACGACTACGCGGTGCCCGCATTTGCCGAGGCCGAGTATTTTTCGCCCGAAGTCCTGGACTACTACATCCATGGCGAAGTCCACCGGTCGCTGGTGGCCGGGGCAATGCTCCGGCAGCTGCGCGGCGCCTTGAAAGAGTCGCCGGAGGCCTTCCGGGATTGCCAGATGGATCGGCTGGCCCGGCAGGTCATCGGCTACCGCCTGCTGGGATTCAGCGGAATGGTGATGCGCGGCCTGGACACGCCGCAGTTGCGCCTTGCCTTCCTGAATGCGCTGGAGGCGGCATCCCGGCATCTCCACGACTACAACCGCTGGCTGGAATCCTGGCGGCAGGATGAATGCTGCCAGGCATTGCCGCCGCTGCAATCAACCGACTACCTCTACCGGGATCTGCTCGAGCCAGATTGCCAATACGAGGACAATGACGAGATGCGGGGCACGCCGCCTTGGCATGGCCAGCCGCCAAAGCCAGGGCTGGGAGACCGGCTGAAGTCTTCCGTGCGGCGAATCCTGGATCGACAGGGCGTCCCGGCGGCTCTGAAACACCTGGCCGGACTCAATGAAGACACGGTCGAAAAATTGCGCAAGACCGCGTACCTTGACAATGACGGCTGCCCGAAGGCGCTGGTCTGCGGCGCCTGCGGCGGCCTCCAGCCCGGCGGACGCTGCGAAGACAACACCCGGCAATGCTTTTTCCGCCGCACCCTGGGGCTGGAATAAGGACGGCCGCCCATCATCCCGTCCACCCATATCGCCAATACCATGTCAACAGCGCCATCGCCATCACAGTTGCCGCCCCCGCGCCGCCGATGGGGCTCCAGCCTGGTGCTGAGTGTGGCGCTGCATCTGGCGGTACTGGTGATGCTGGTGGTGCAATGGCGCCGAAACAGCCGCCACGAGGAAAGTCAAATTGAGTTGATTCCGTTGGAAATAATGGAGATACAGGGAGAACAGACCGCACCGCCGCCGGAACCTCTCCCGCAACCGGAACCTCTCCCGGAACCGGAAGCGACGCCGGTTGCGGATGAGCCCGAGCCACCCGAACCCGAACCTGCGCCGCCATCCCCCGAGCCCGAGCCGCCGCCGGAACCCGAGTCGCTGGTGGTCGAGCCTCCGAAGCCCGTACCGCCGCCGCCCAAACCCAAGCCCAAGCCGCCCGCGCCACCCAAGCCGCCAAAGCCCAAGGATACGCTTGAGGAACGGCTGCGCAATGCGCGGGTGGTCAAGCCCAAGACGCAACCGCGACCGCAAAAAATCGACACCTCGGCTTTGGAGCAGCGGCTGCGCAATCTGGAGCGCAACAGCGGGGTGGTATCCAACAGCACCCGGACTGCCGGCAGTACAGTGGCGGGCGTGGCCGCCAGCGAAATGGCGCATTACCAGGCCTACAATGCCCGGTGTGTCAGCCCCACCATCAGCCGCCTTTGGACCCAGCTGGGCCCCAATGCCCTCGGAACACTGCCGGCGGACGTAGTCATCACCTTCAATATCGACCGCAACGGCCGGGTGCTGTTCTGTTCCATCGTCCGACGCTCAAACAATATCGCAATGAACGACTCGGCGGAACGTCTATGCGAGACCATCCGCCGCACCGCCTTCCCGCCGTTCTCGCAAGTCGGCCTGAAAATGGATGGCACGGTGCGCTCGCTGCCGTTCGAATTCACGCTGAAATACCAGCATTGACGCACGCCTGACCATAATTTCCGACCATGACGCAACATCATCCAACTTCAGGAAAACAGGAGGATTTCGTTTTCCGGCCAGGAATGACGGCACGCCTGACCGGACGCAACTGCGATGACCTCCGGCCGCTGCTGAAGCGCTTCCCCGTCAAGGTGGCCGCCGATGACGACGCCACCCCGGGAACGGAAACGCATGATGCTGACTTTGTGATCTGCTCCGGCGGCGATGGCTCGCTTTTGGGCGCGGAACGGCAGTTCCCGCTGCTGCCAAAGCTGGCGATCCGCGATCGCCGCAACAACCCCAAATGCCCGCTCCATGGCGACGAACAGGTGCTGGAGGCATTCTTTTCCGGACAGCTCAAACCGCAAATGCTCGCGCATCTCCAGGCCGCCCGAAATGGCAAGGTCCTGCTCGACGGCATCAATGACATCGTGGTAATGCGCCAGGTGCAGTCCGGCGCCATCCGCTGCCGATTGCGCGAAAACGGCGCGCTGCGGCGTCCACAGGTGATCTCCGACGGCATCGTCTTTTGCACTGCCTTCGGAAGCACGGGGTATTTCCAGAGCATCACCCGCGGAAATTTCCGTTGCGGATTGGGCATCGCCTACAGCAACCCCATGGATGGCGACAGCTTTGCCGTGCTGGGTGAAGAGGCAGTGGTCGCCCTGGAGCTGCTCCGCGGCCCCGCATTCGTCGTAGCCGACAACAACCCCGAAATGCTCACGATGAGCGACGGCGAGTCGCTGGAACTGCGCATCGCGCCGCAGCGTACCGCGGTCTTCGGCATCGAGGCCTTCCGCTGCCCTGAATGCCACCGCCTGCGCTTCAAAGACACCGAAAACTGAATCCGGCGGACTCGTCAGCTCGCGGCATGAAAACAACACGGGGCGCGCCACTGCGTTTGCAGCGACACGCCCCGTTTGGCTTTTCAGGCTAACCTGGCTGTCAGCAGATTAGAAGCTGTAGGTCAGGGAGAGGCCAGCCCAGGTGTTCGGGCTGTCGTTGTTGGTTAAATTGCCGTTATCCTGGACCGCCTTGCGGGCGCTCTTGGTCACGAACCAGTTGCAGGCGACATAGCCGCTGAGGCTCAGGTTGTCGTTGATCTGGTAGCTCAGGGACGGCTTGAGCTCGAAACCGTGGATGCGGCCGCTGTGGTATGCATTGGTGTGCTTGCGATTCGGGTTCTTCGCAAACTCAAAGTCGCTACGGGCATTCATGCGATCGCGATCATACCAGTGGAAGGTGGCGGTGATGCTGCCGCTCAGCTTGTCGGTGAACTTGTAGCCATAGACCGACCACACATCGGCGGTGGACCAGTTGTAGTCGTGGTTGTACTTCAGGAAGCCGCCAAAGCCGAGGCTGTGGTCGGATTCCGGATCCAGTACGTTGTCGATGGAGACCGTGCCCTTCCAGATGCGCTCGTCAGCAAACTCGTGGTTGCTGAACTCGCCCGGGTACTGGAAGTACTGCCACTTGAGGTCAAGGGTGATCGGGGAGAAACCGGCATCGAAGGTGTAGGCATAGCCGACGGTGTAGTCAGCCTCTTCGTAGCGGTACTTGCGGCCGTTGAAGTCGGTCATGTCATACTGCGCCCAGATGTCGAAGTAGAAGCCGAACGCCCCGATCGCGATGTCATAGTTGGCAACTTGGTCGGGGTTGGCAACCAAGCCGTCGCAGACGTACTTGGAGTCAGTGCCGAGGGTGATGGACGCCCAGATCGGCAGGGAATTGGACTCTTCAGCGACAACCGGATCGGCCTCCGGGGCGGCAGGCTGCGCATCCTGCGCGAAAAGCGCAGTGGACAGCGCAAACACACAAGCAAACGCAAAGAACAAATTGAACTTCTTCATGTTCAGCATCCTTGAGGTTATGTGGTTATTTAACGGGGGGGGGAGAAAAAAAATGAGCCGGAAACCCGCACATTCCCATGCCTCAATTTCCGGAGATTGCGCTTAAGATAATATCCCGGTACGAATATGCAAGCGAGGCAAACAATAATTTGACAACATTCCGGAACATTTTCAAGGAATAGCTGTCGTCAGGAGGAATTTTTACACACACTGTTACTGCCGACGGCAGCAATGCTGGCGGAAATATAGATTAGGCATCCCAACCAACCCGAATGCCCAGCATGCCCATGATTTCGCCTGAACAATCCCTTGGATCCCGGCTGGCCGCCAAGCGCCGCGAGCTTGGTGCCACCTACAGCCAGCTCTCCGAACTGACCGGCCTTCACAGCTCCACCATCAGGAAGTTGGAGAATGGCGCCATCCGCCATTGCCGACGGCAGCATGTCCCGCGCCTGCAGGCGCTGATTTCCGGACAATTCGATGACAGGCTGCGGGAACTCCAGCTTTGGCGACAGCGGGATTTGCCGGAAGCCTGGATGGAGATGCCGCCCATGGCACACCAGGCCCTCGGGAGAGTCGCAAACGCCTACAATATCTGCAACGGCTCTCCGGAACTGCAGGCGGAATTGCTGTCCGCAATATCGGAGACCACCCGGCGGATAGTCAAGCGCTTCCTCGACGGCGCATAGGCGTCCTGGCAAACGGAAAACACGGAAAACACGGAAAACACGGAAAACACGGAAAACACGGAAAACACGGAAAACACGGAAAACACGG
>CAKUJM010000055.1 GCA_934661755.1 uncultured Lentisphaeria bacterium
TAAAGGAAAAACCTAGACGACGAAAAAGACAGCTAGAAAGATTCTTGAATCTAGAAACAAGTTAGCGCCTATGGGGACTATTCCCCATTCACCTGCACTTGCGGCATCCCCGATGATGCAAACATCGATTTCCCGGTCTGGTGTTTTCACAAGGGTGACACGATTATCATGGTATGGCGCGACCCGCTGCGGAGAATCGGTCCTTGCGAAACATGCGAGTATCAAAGAAAGAACGGCGGTTTTGAGGATTGCCCGGCAGAGGGTCTTTTCTTCGATTGCCCGTTCCTTCAGTTCCGCTATGTGGCCCACCGTTTCCGCAGGGAGGATATTGTTCAGGGGCTGGCGAAGATTAGGCTTTCGTCAAAAAAATGAACAGCGAGATGTTCGGCATAACCAAACGGAGGTAGATCATGGAAGAAAGAAATCCGATAGCGGTCGTTTTCATGGGGCAGTTCAAAGTAGTGAAATTTGTCGTGCTGGCATTTGTATGGGTGATTGTCATCGCGGGTGTTTTGACAAAGAACCGCTGATTTGCAGGCATGATATGACCGATGAAAAATTGAGACAGATTATCGATGGGCAATGGGAGGAAGGCATTCACTGCGTAACGCTTGCTATTTTCAATGGCTCATGGTCGTATGCAAAATTCCTTTCCACAAATCCAGATGCCAAGGCAAAGAAATATGTTGATGACTGGCTGAACGGGCAGCTGGCCCTGCCGAAGAATAAGGGGAAAATAATTCCCGGCTTCAACGACTGAAAAACAAAACCACAGGAGGTTAAAATGGAAAAACTGATTACCGTCAAGGGCATCGGGAACGCCACCGCGAAACCCGATCTCGTGGTACTGTCGCTCGAATTGGAAACGACCAGCCTCGATTACGACCAGTGCATGAAACTGTCTGGGGAAAGGGACGAACTCGTGAAGTCGGCCATCGTCGAAAGCGGTCTGCCGAAAGACTCCGTGAAGACGTCCAATTTCGAAATATCCTCGCAGTACCGTTCCGTAAAGGATAAGCTCGGAAATTACAGATCGTTTTTCGACTGCTGGAAATGTAATCACGACCTCAAGGTGGAGTTCCCGCTGGACATCAAGCTCCTCACCAAGGTGCTGCACAACATCGCCAAATCCAAAGCGGACTGCAAGGCCGAGGTGAATTTTACGCTTTCGGACTCCGGCGCCATCCAAACGGCATTGCTCGACAGCGCGGCAAAGAATGCCAAGAAGAAAGCGGAGACCCTCTGTGCCGCCCTCGGTGCGAAACTCGGCGAACTGGTGAAGATCGATTACAATTGGAGCGAGATCGACATTTATTCACACACGAGGTATGGCAGCGGAATTATCTGCGGCGCTCCGGCACTGGGATGTGCCGCCCCGGAGATCGCCCCCGAGGACATCAAACTCAAAGATACCGCCACTTTCGTTTGGCAGATTGGATAAAATGATTTTATGGTGACGGCTACCATTCATCGACGACTAAACGTAGGCGATGAGTGCGTAGCACCGGAGTGAGTACAAACCTCGCCGATTGCATCCGCCACCTTCTTTTTGACACAAAAAAACATCGCGCCAATCATGGTGTTGGGTCTGCGCCGAACTTTTAGCGCGAAGTCTTACGGCGTTTTGAGGTCAGCGCTTTTTCCGCAGCGTCCGCGCTGAATTTTTGTCGTAACCCAGCGGCTGGTGATTTGGCGCGACTCTCCCTTGTCAAGTTCATCATAGTGGTAAGTCCGGGACTGATCTCGAACGGAGAAAAACCACCCCGACTTCACAGACATAAGTCCTTAATGCCTCGCTGGTTTCTCCCATGTGGAGAAAGGGGGAGACCCTTATTCTTTGCACATCTCTGTGGCACAAGGGGTTTTGCGTGGACAAAAAAAGAGCCGCCAACAGTAACCTATTGACGATCAATGACTTAAATGGTCGGGGCAGAGGGATTCGAACCCCCGACCTAATGGTCCCAAACCATTCGCGCTAGCCAGACTGCGCTATGCCCCGAATAAATACTTCTTTTTCTGGCGCGACATCCCGCAAACCCACAGCAAATTCGGCCAAAAAGCCGGCAAGGGCGTTGGTGCATCTACGGGCCGCCACGCCAAGGAATGAATTTCCCCTGGAAACGCGCTTAATATAACCGTGGGCGGCGGTTTTTCTAGTGTGGAGGCCTGCAATGCCGTCAATAGTTTTGCCGGCAAATTCGAGTCATTTTGGGCGAATGGCGCGAAAATGCCATGGAACTGCGGCACGCCGCACAATGGTTCAGCGCAATCAATGCGGGTGCGCATCTTCCCGTCGGGCCGGGGCGTTGAGGAGCCAGACTGCCAGCAGCAGATGATAGAGCATGACCATGGTTTTGGACGGCATCGCGACTGGCAGGCAGAGGGCGCCATAGGAACCGCATTCGGAGGCAAAGCGGGTCAGGCGGGCGAAGACGCCAAGAATTGTCCCGATGGCATTGTCAAGCGGCGGCGACATCATGCCGATCACGATGCGCAGAGGACACAGCAGCAAGGTGGCGTATGCCAGCGGCGCGATCAGGACATTGACGATTGGTGCGGTCAAGGAGAGCTGTCGGGTCAGGCAGATTCCCAGCCCGGCGGTGCCCAGCCACGCGTCAAGGCCTGTCTGCAATCCGCAGACCAGGCCGATGATCAGTTTCAGGCGCCGGTATGGCCTCAGTTCCCGCGGCAGCCAGAGTGCGCGTTCGCCGATCCGCATGGCGGTGTTTTGGATTGCGGGGGCGCGCATGAGCAGCAGCAGCACCGCCAGGTACGAGAACAGGAAGCCGAGGTTGAGCACTACCAGCGGATTCATCAGCAGCGCGGCAAGCCCTGCGCAGCCCAGGGCATTGAGCCAGGACACCGGCCGGCGGCGGAAATGGGAATAGAGGACCAGCAGCGTCATCATCAGCGCCCGCTGGCTGGACGGCGCCGCGCCGGTAAGCACCACGTAAGCCATGCACAATCCTCCGGCCCCCAGCCATTGCGCCCACAGCGGCAACAGGAAAAGCCGCAATGCCAGCGCGATTGCCAGCGCCATCATTCCGACGTGCATTCCGGAGATGGCGAAGATATGCACTGTTCCGGCCGCCGCCTGGCGCTGCCGGGTTTCGCGCGACGGGAATTCGCCCATGCCCATCCCCAGCGCCAGCAGCAACCGCGCGTCATCCACATTGTCGATGCCGTCGATCAGCCGTTCCGCCAGCCGGATGCGCAACGCCGCAATCCATTGCGGGAAAGTCCGCCCTGTCGCCGGCCATCTGGCGTGGATTCTGCTGATTTCCAGGGTGTGGAGGATATTGCGCGAATGCAATGACGCCCCATGCCAATCCATGTCGCCATCATCGGCATTGGCGGCGCTGCGGCTTTGCATTGTGCCGGCGACTTGCAGTTCATCGCCAAGCTGGCATTGCGTCAATTCGGCTTGAATTTCCCGTGTCCGGGTGCGCAATTGCACTCTGCCGGTCACGGCGTGGCGTTGTCCGAGATAATTTGGCGCCATCCAGACCAGCTCGCCTTCCCAGCGTCCGCGTCCGGAGTCGCATCGCGCCAGTGCCGGTGACAGTGGCGGCCGGTCGCAGATGCGCAGCCGCGCGGTCACTCCATGCACCGGCCGTGGCAGCATCCACGAGCAATGGGGGCGGGGCGGGTGGGATGCGGCATCGGCAAGGAAGTATCCGCAGAAGCACAGGCATGGCAGGAACACCACCGAAAGGATGAAGTCGGCGTCGGCCAGCCATCCCGCCGTCAGGATCGCGCCGAGTGCCAGCGGCAAATAGAGTCCGCTGGCGCCGCATCCGCCGATGAACGCCCCGGCAAAGGCCGAAAGAAATGCGGCCAAAGCCGGAGAGAGGATGAATATTGAGCCAATGACGCCGCGCATGGGCACACCATACACGGTCTGCCGATGGCGCATTGATCATGCTCTCAAAAGCGTGAAAGCCAGTCAAAAGCCGGCGAAGTCGATTCTTTTTGCGTCAAAAAGTGGAGATGATTGCGGGGATGCGCACATTGGGGTTGTGGTTGTGATAGAGCAGGTCCATGACAAAATACCGGACTCGCAAAGTCGCCGAAACCGCTTCCCGGCGTTTTGGGGTGGTCAGTCTTCATATACCCCCAGCCGGGTGTCTTCGGAGAGGAGTTTTCCCAAGTCATCCACCTGGAAGGCGTCGAACACGCCGCCATCGGGCGCCATCGCGCGCACCGTGCACCGTCCGGATTCCACATTTACCAGGAAGGCCGATGACTGCGGGCAGCCACCCGCCTTCTGGCGGTGCGGACCGCTGACTGCCGCCACGGTGTATTGTGCATCCGGAGACTTGACGTATGGCGGGTAGTGGTCGCCGAAGGAGCGGAGGCTGCCGGTGCCGGGGATGCTGCGGGTGTAGATATGGGTATGTCCGCAGAGCCAGAGCGCCAATGGGAAGGCGGGGGTGCGGCCGCCGAAGAGCTGTTCGGCAAGATCCCTGAAGTTGTCGGTCTGGAAATGGAAGTCGTCATCCAGGGAGAAATAGGCGAAGTGGCTCAGCACGATCCGCCTGGATGCGGAGCGGAAGTCCTGGGAACGCACGATGTCGGCAAGCCAGCGTCGTTCCCCGTCGATGAATGCCGCGTCGTCATTCAAGGCGCAGTAGGGGTGCTTTACGGGATCGAACATCGCGGGCTTGTCTTCCCAGGCGTCAAGCACGAGGAACGCGGTGTCGCCGAAGCGGAATTGGAAGTAGGTGTTTCCCGACGGGTGCCGGAAATACCGTCCCCATGCGCCGCGGTCCTCTCCGCGCAGCTCGTGGTTTCCGCGCACAAAGACGATGGGCTGTTCGCCGCGGGTGAGTTTGGCCAGCAATTGCAGATAATCCCTCGCGACGTCATTTTCGAAATCCCCCAGTCCGTCGGTCATATCTCCGAGGGTGACAATGAAGTCGCATTTTTCGCCTTCGCCATGGCGGTAGAAGTCCTCGATGTACTTCAGCCGGGTTTCGCGCGGGAACTGGAGGTCCCCGAAGGCCAGGAAGCGGCAGTCGGCGGTCTTCCGGTCCGGGACGCGGAAGGTATGGAAGCCGCCGTCTTCCGGCAGGATTGTCTCGTGCTGCGTTGCGGGGTCCCGCAGGACGACGCGGTAGTCGTAACGTGCGCCTTCCTGCAGTCCCGTCAAGTCGATTTGGTGATGGTCATCGCGTGTGATCAGGTGGCCGCATTCGGTGTACCAGATGCGTTTCCACGGCTGATCCGCCCCATGCAGTCGCAAGTCGATGCCTCCTGGAATGATGCCATGGGTGATAAAGGCGATGCTCATGGAACCGGCGTCCGGGTTCATCAGCCATGGTCCCGCCAGCAGTTTCGGCAGTGGCGCGCGTGCGGCGCGGTAGGCGTGCATTGGCGAAAGGCATTCAGTCACTGCCGCATCGGTGCGCAGATCCCAGGCGAAACGGAAGCCATTGCTGCCGCTGCGCACATAGACCGCGATGAGATTTTTGCCGGAGTGCACCGGGATGTCGATGACATGGTTGTCAGGGGAGATGCCCTCGCAGCCATTGCCAGTGCCGAGGCGGTCCAGGATGCATTGCCCATTGACATAAAGCGCGAACCACCAGTCAGCGCCCACGCCCAGCCGCAGCACTGCGTTTTCCGGGAATTCCATTTCGCAGAATGCCATGCAGAATTCCATGGTTGTTCCCCGCTTGAGTCCCAATGGCGGGAGAAAATCCAGCACCCCGTCCCGCATGGCGATGGCGGCCGGCGGAATCGCCGCCCCCTGGCTGTCCCGGAGCGTGCCGGGGATGGCGAAGCTGTGTTCCTGCGGATGCGCCAGCGGCGCGATTCCCAGAAAAGTCTGCCAAGTGGCCTTGAGGCCAGCCCAATCTGAAGTTTTGACAGTCGATGCGAAAACGGAAGTTGTCATAGCCAGGAGTGCGAAGATGGCCCTGAGGCCAGCCCAATTTGAGATTTTGCCAGTCGATGCGAAAACGGAAGTTGTCATAGACAGATTATCCAGTTTTTGGGTGGCCACGGATAGGTAGTCGCGGATAATATATGCGAGATTGAGTGGGCGGAGGGAGGCGGCACGAAAAGCTGACGCACCTTCGCATCATCAGGAAAAACGCGTGCGTTTAACTTTTCCAGTTACGGGAGGGATTTTTTTTTGGGCATGTGGATTGACAGCATCATATTTTATGCTATAGTGTGTTTTATCGCTAAAACACGGGCTGGCGTGGTGTCTCGCAAGGAGCAGTCGGGAGTTTTGCGGGCTTTTTTGTGTCGGATTGGCCCAAAAAGTCACGGAGACGCCATGGAGTTACGGTGCAGCATGCCGGAAGCCGCGGCTGGCGGTTCATCTGGCGGGATCGCCCCGCGGATTCAGGAGTCGTTTTTTCAAAAAGGAGGAAAGTATCATGTCAGTCAAGAAGTTCTTCACTCTCATTGAGTTGCTGGTGGTGATCGCGATCATCGCGATATTGGCGTCGATGCTGTTGCCGGCGCTGAGCAAGGCGCGCGAGAAGGCACGGGCGGCCAGCTGCATCAGCAATCTCAGGCAGGTCGGCATCGCCTTTTTTCTTTATACCGATGACTTCAACGGGATGTCGCCATGGAATTGTCCCGGCAGTTTCGGGGACAAGACCTCCTGGAAGAACCGGATGTACAATCTGGGCTATGTCAAGGATTGGGCGGTGACGCGTTGTCCGGCGGTGAAGCGTGACATTTACAATTGGACGCCGGACAACCGTGGGGTCGGCTATGGCATTGTCAACGGCAACTGGGATTTTGCGGACGCCTGTTTTCTGATCCAGCGGGTTGGCACTTCCTCCGACGCACTGAAGGCCCTGGGCGCCTCCTGGCGCGGGACGATTCCGACCTCGCCGTCCCGGTTTGCCGTCTTTGCGGATTCCCAGCGGGTTGCGGACACCAGCAGCTGGCAGTTTCAGTATCAGACGACGAGCGTAGCCTACCCCAATGCCAACGGCGCCACCGCGCCCTATCACACTGGCGTGGTGCTGCGTCATCTGCAGCGCTGCAATGTCTTCGCATTGGACGGGCATGTCAGCGCCCAGGACCATGGACTGCTCCGCAATGAGAACCTGTTTGCGGATGCCGTCATCCACCGGATCCAACGGTAATGGAGGGACGCCGAATGAAATGCCTGGGCATATTCTGCTGTGCGATAGTCGGCCTCATGGTGTCTGCCGCGGAGGAAATCGCCGATCTGCGGCTTGGCTCGCATGCGTCGCTTTCGGGGCAGGTCCTGTCGATCGCGCCGCCGGGCGGCGTTGACCAGCCCGTCCAGCCGTCGGTGTTCCGGATCAACCTGTCGCGCCATGCCGGCAGTTTTGTCATGGGATCGATCAAGGTGAAAAGCTCATTGAAGGCGGAGGGCGCGGACGCCGGAGTCATGGTACGGGTGTCCTATCGGGCGGAGGACGACAGCCACGACCGGCTCGGCGGGAAATTCTTCAAGCCCGGTGAGCTGCTCGGCGGGGCCATCGAGTTCCCGGTTTCGCTTGACCCCCATGTGCAATGGGGCAGCGTCAGCCTGGAATGCAGGAATGTCAGCGGGAGGATCGAATTCGATCTGGAGTCATTGGCGGTTTCGCCGCTGTTCCCGAAGGACGACTCATCCTATCGCTGCGAGTATTCGGCGGCAGTCCTGGCGCGACCGCTCCGCCGCGGGGTGATGAGCCCGTTGGCCGGTGCGGACAGCGAGGAGAATTTCGCGGAGCTGAAGAAATGGAATGTCAACCTGATGCGGCTGCAGATCAACATCGGCGGCAATCCAGCCGACTATCCGAAGCATCTTGCCAGCTATCTTGACGTGGTCGTCCCCCGAGTTCTTGACCTGGGGGCGAAATACGGCATCATGGTCATCATCGACCTGCACATGGTCCCCGGCGGGGGGCAGATGCGCGGCGGCGAGACGATATTCGACTCGGAAAAGTCCGCGCAGCATTTCTTCCGCATCTGGGAGGACATCGCATCGCGTTTCAAGGACCATCCCGCCCTCTACGGCTATGACCTCTTCAACGAGCCGAGCCAGAACCGGCCGGCGAAATACAGCTACTGGGATTTGCAGCGGATTGCGGCGGAGCGGATCCGCAAAATTGATCCGGAGACTCCCATCTATGTGGAAAGCAACCACATGTGCAGTCCGCTGGCCTATTGCTACCTGCAGCCGCTCAAGCTCAAGAACATCATCTACCAGGTTCATTTCTATGAGCCATTCGACTACACCCATTTCATGATCAGCAGACAGAAGCTGCTGTCGGGCGAGGTCGCCTACCGGTCGTTCCCCGGAGTCTACTACGGGACGCTCTGGGGGCCCGATCTTGTGGAATTCCGCAAGAAGCTCGCGATGGTGCGCGATTTTGAAGAACGCCATGGCGCCAAGATATTCGTCGGCGAATTTTCGACCCAGACCTACGCGCCGGGGGCGGCGCAGTATCTTGATTCCTGCATCCGGCTTTTTGAGGAATACGGCTGGGACTGGACCTATCACGCCTTCCGCGAAGCCAGGATATGGGATGTGGAATATTCCGGAAGCGCGGCGGATGCGCTTGAAAAGGACTCCGGCACCCTGTCAAAGGCCGTCCTGCTGAAGGCCTTTGACAGGAATGGGCAGGGCCGACCCGCTGGGGAAAACGGGGGAGACGACCGGCCGGCGGAGGGGGAAGGCGCCACGCCAAAGCCGTCCGGTGATGCGGCCGCGGCGGAAGGGCTTTCCGGATGGACGTGGATCAATCCGGAGGAAGAGGCCGTCCAGCTCTGGGGGGACGCCTCCTTGGATGGCGGGAAGCTCGTGTGCGCCGTGCCGGAGGACCAGAAGGACACCGGAGCGGCGGGTGGGGCATGCTCCATCGACCTGACGCCGTATCGGAATTGCGAGATCGAGTTGTCCATTCGCGCCCGGGCGGAAGATGTCGCCAGGCCGAAACTCCACTACATGGGAATCAAGTTCATGCTGAAGTACCAGGGCGCGAACGGGAAATGGCACTATCCCGAATGCAACAACCTCGCGGGGAGCTTTGAGCGGGAGCTGGCCGTCCGGCATCTTGTCGCGGCGGATGCCGGGCCGGCCTTGATTGCCATGCAGCTTGCCAAGGCGTCCGGAAAAATCACCTACGACCTGACGACCTTGAGGATCCGGGTCGTTTCCCGAAAGCGGAATCCGGATTTGATCTGCCGGTATTCCGAGGCCGTCCGCAGCCGTCCAGTGCATCGTGGGGTGATGAGCCCCTGCGCCGATGCCGACAAGGAGGAGAATTTCGCCGAACTGAAGAAATGGAATGTCAATTTGATGCGTTTCCAGATCAACATCGGCGGCGAGCGCGCCAGGGATCCGGATTTCTACCAGGAGCACATCCGCCGGTATATCGACCACTCCATCCCCCGGGTGCTGGACCTGGGGGCGAAATACGGCATCATGGTCATCCTTGACCTGCACATGGTCCCTGGCGGTGGGCAGATGCGCGAGGGCAAGGCGATTTTCGACTCCCGCGAGGACGTGGAGAGATTCTGCGCCATCTGGGAGGAAATCGCCACGAAATTCAAGGGCCATCCGGCCCTGTACGGCTATGACCTCTTCAATGAACCCCGGCAGACCCGCCCCGCGGAATTCGATTTCTGGGAAATACAGCGGCTCGCCGCGGAGCGGATCCGCAGAATCGATCCGGAAACGCCGATCTATGTCCAGAGCAACATGCTGGCCAGCCAGTACACCTTTGACACCCTTTCGCCGATCGACCTGGACAACATCATCTACGAAGTCCATTGCTACGACCCCTTCGTCTACACCCACACGCCGTACACCAAGGCGGACCGCCTGGCAGGCAAGCCGCGGTTTGCCTATCCGGGGAAGATCCTCAATGCCGAATGGAACGCCGAGTCCATCAAAAGCCATCTCGGGCGGGTGATTGATTTTGCCGAGCAGCACCAGGCGAAAATCTACGTCGGCGAGTTCTCCGCCCGTGCCGGTTCACCCGGCGCCGCGCAGTACCTCCGCGATTCGATCACGGTCTTCGAGGAGCTGGGGTGGGACTGGACTTATCATGCATTCCGGGAAGCCAAAGTCTGGAGCGTGGAGCACGACGGGGCCTCCGACGACGAACTCGTTCCGGTTCCGGATACCGACCGCAAGCAGGTCCTGCTGGAGGCGTTCCGCAAAAATCTCCGATCAAGATAGGGCCTGCCTGGATGCCCCGGCCGCGAAGACGCGGCTGGAGCAAGGGATGCCAGGTTCGCGGATTCAGGCATAAGCCATTTCGACACAAATGAAAGATTACATTGACCATCTTGCCGTTGCGGTGCCGCCAGCCTGGGATCAGGGGGCGCCATTCATCAACGGCCCCGCCTCGTGGGGCGCGACTCCGGGACGGGAGCTGCTCTACGCCATCCCGGTCCGCGGCGAGCGGCCGCTCCACTTCGAATGGCACGGCGAAATTCCGCCCGGGCTGGCGCTTGACCAGGACCGCGGCTTCATCTCCGGCAAGGCGCCGGCCGGAGACTACCGACTGAAGCTCATTGTCTCCAACCGTCTCGGCAGGTCGGAAAAATCCTTCCGGTTTGAAATCCGGCCGAATCATCTTTGCCGGACGCCGCTGCTGGGATGGAGCTCCTGGAACGCCTGCGTGGATCTGGTCTCCCAGGATGCGGTGGCGGATGCGGCGACCCAGATGGCGGCAACCGGATTGCAGGCCCGCGGATACAGCTATGTCAATATCGACTCCTGCTGGCAGGGCTCCCGCGGCGGAGAGGACAACGCCATTGTCCCCAATGCAAAATTCCCCGACATGAAGGCGCTGGTGGACC
This sequence comes from uncultured Lentisphaeria bacterium, assembly GCA_934661755.1. Lineage (GTDB taxonomy): Bacteria > Verrucomicrobiota > Lentisphaeria > Oligosphaerales > Oligosphaeraceae > CAKUJM01. The sequence goes on from CAKUJM010000055.1 coordinate 10,795, forward strand.
ACATCCACCGCCTCGGTCTGCACGCGGGGATCTACTCGACGCCGATGGTCCAGGCATGGGGGGCGATCAACCACCTGTTCCTGCCCGGGTCGACTGGCTATCCGCTCGACCCGGCCTATTACCACTCCTACTTCGGGGGCTGCGGCAAGAGGTCGTTCGAGGACAACGACGCGGCCGCCTTTGCAAAATGGGGCTTCGACTACCTGAAATACGACTGGCCTGTCTGCGACCTGGAGCATACGGAGCGGATGCGCCAGGCGCTCGACAAGACCGGCCGCGACTTCGTGCTCTCGCTGTGCACCAGCTGCGACTGGAGGCTCTATGACGGCTATGCGCGGTCCGCGAACATCCTCCGCGCCAATGGCGACACCCGCGCCCGCTGGAGCGTCATCCTGCGCAACGGTTTCACCGGCGACCACTGGTCCAGGCTGGTGCGCCCCGGATGCTGGTTTGACATGGACATGCTTGGCCTGGGCGTCATGCAGATGAATGTCCCCTCGGAGGAAAATCGCGAGGGCGCCACTGACGGGCTTTCCCGCGACGAGGCCATCACCCACTTCCTGGCCTGGGCGTGCTTCCCATGCTCGCTGCAGCTTAGCTGCGATCTGTCCCGGCTGGATGATTTTACCGGTGCGCTGGTCGCCAACGAGGAAGTGCTGGCAGTGAACCAGGACGACTTTGCGGGATGCGCCGAATGCGTCGAGGAGACCCGCACCGAACGGAACGGAAAGTTGGAGCGGCATGTGAAGCTCTACCGCCGCCCGCTTGCCAACGGCGATGTGCTGTTCACGGCATTCAATCTCGGAGAGGTCAGCGAGAAGGTAACCTGTCCGCTTCGGACCGGCGACTGCACGCGCTTCCGTGATCTGCTGGCGGGCGAAGACCTGGCCAGTCCCGATTTTGCCTTGCCGCCCCATGGCGCCCGGGCGGTCCGGATGATTCTCAAGGGGAATGCCGCCAATGCGTAGATCCATTTTCCGCCTCGACGCGCCCGCCTCCGCCTGGTTTGAAGGGCATGTGCTTGGCAATGGCGACACCGGAGCCGTGGTCTGGGGCGGGCCGGAGGAAATCCGCGTCGGCCTCTCCAAATACGACATCAACTACTTCGGGCCGGCTTGCGGGAAGGACGGCTGGGAGGGCACCTACCCGGAGCTTGTCCGGCAACTTCATGCCGGTAACCGCGATTTCCTTTCCCGATATGGCCAGCGGACACGCAGCAGCGAGCCATTCGCGTGCGGGATGCTCTCCATCATGGTGCCCCATGACGGCTATCGGCCGGAGTTCGTACAGGAGCTGGATCCGGTGCAGGCGGAATGCCGCGTCCGGCTGAAGATGCCGGAGCTCTACCGGCGGACTCTTGGACAGATGCCGCCGCCGCCCATTCTCATGCGGATGCGCGTGCTGGCGGACCGCAATGTCGTGGAAATCCGTCTGGATGCGACGGAAAGGCATCGGGTCGGCCTGCTTTTATCCCCCGGGATGTTCGACTTGCCCGGACTTGGACAGCCGGAGCTCTCCGTCAACCTCCTCAGGCGAAGCCTCCCGGAAGGCCTCGGCTATGCGATCGCTTTCTCCGGGACCCAGCTGACGCCATCGCCGATCGGGCTGGCAGGGACGGCGGATTTCGGCGGCGACCACGGGACGTTGCTTCTTCGCATGTCAATCGCCGTCTCCGGCGGCGGCGACCCGGGGGCGATGGCCGGTGAGCTGCTCGGCTACAATGCGGATGAGGCGGATTGCAGGCACCGTGATTTCTGGCGGCGCTTCAATGACCGGTCGGGGGTCTGGCTGGAGGACAAGGCGCTGGAGGATTACTGGAGATTCGGAATATATGCGCTTGGCTGCGCCACTTCCCCCCAGACCATGCCCCCGCATCTGCAGGGCGTGTGGAATATGAGCCGGTATGCCGCATGGTGCGGCGACTTCCATTTCAACACCAATCTCCAGCAGGCGCTTTGGCCATGCGGCATGACCAATCATCCGGAGCTGCTGAAAAGCTGCGTGCGCACCCTGCTTTTCGACTGGCGGGAAGAACTGCGGAACAATGCCCGCCTTGCCGGCTTGCCGGGGCTGATGGTGCCGCTTTGCGCCGACCCCAAGGGACGCGCCCTTTGCTGGTCGCTGCTCGGAATGGCAATGGGCATGACCGCATGGACTGCGTTGATCCCACTGGAATATCTTGAATGCACCGGTGAATGGCGCGGGGAAATCATTGAATTTCTCCGGGAATGCTGCGAATTCCAGCTGGCGGTGCTGGAGGATGGCGATGACGGACTGCTCCATGTCCCGCTTTCCGACTCGCCCGAGCAGGTCGAATTGCGTCCGGATGGCACGTCGTGGCATGTCCTTGGACGGGACCCGGCGATTGATCTGACCCTGGCGAGGATTCTCTTCCGGGAGTTTGCAAAGCTGGTTCCGGAGGATGACCCGGTCGGACGCCAGGCGGCCGCGGCTCTGCGGCGTCTGGCGCCGCTGCCAGTCCATGACGGTGCGCTGGCGGACTATGCGGCGGGATTCTTCGAAGGCGGTGATCGCCCGGGGGTGTTCCCGTGGTCGCATCGCCATCCCTCGCGGCTCTTCCCGATCTATCCGGGATCACGATGGCTGCCGGGACTTTGCCCTCCGGAACTGGCACGGCGGTCACTGAAGGAATTCCTCTCCCATGGAAAGCGCGGCTTCACTTCCTTCACCTATGCCTGGCTGGCGGCTGTCCATGCCAGACTGGGAATGGGGAAGGGCGCGCGGCGAATGCTGCAGACGCTCTTCGACTGCTTCATGCTGCCGGGCGGACTGATGCTCCATGGCTCGCGCAATCCCCGATATGGGCTGCGGTTGCTGGAGCTCTTCCAATTCGAGGTCACCTGCGGGACGGCGGCGGCGATTTCTGAGATGCTCCTCCAGAAATCCGGCCAGGAGGTCGCGCTCTTCCATGGCTGCCCGATGAAGCGGGCGTCATTCCGGCATTTCGCCGTTGGAGAAGGCGCGCTGGTCTCGGCAAAGCTGGAATCCGGACTCATCACGGAGATTGAAATCGACTTCCAGAAGCCGGGATGCATCCGGATTGCCCGGTCCAGGAACTTCGCCGGCGGGGATTTCTCCGGCAACGCCGGGGAAAGGACAACCATCCGGCTCGCTGGCCGGAGAATCCAGATCCATGGAGCAGGGCGGAATGACGCCGGCAGGACCTCGCCTTCATCCGGAGGTGAGCCACTGCACGACAATCCCTGAAATCGGGAGTATACTACGGGCGCTCTCCGGCACTCATCCGGAGGGGACAGGCCGCCGCCTGGCATTTGATTGAACTGGTGTGGCTCACCCGTGGAGCCATGGACAATCCCGCGCCCATTTGGGGGGAGGACCGCCTGACGCAGCTGCCTCCCGGGCAGCCGCCGCGCAAAGGCCGAATTTTTGCCGGAATGACGCGAAAATGCCTGCGGAAACTCTTGACGACTCTTCGGGACGCCACACCAGACACCACGGACATCGCGAATTATGCGTCCAAAACTGAAGGATATTGCGGATCGGGTGGGGGTCACTCCCCAATTGGTCTCTTTCTACCTGAATCATCCCCGGACAACCCGGGTAAGGAAGGAAACCCGGGCAAAAATCGACGCGGCCGTGAAGGCGCTCGACTACCGGGTCAATGCCGTGGGGCGGGCGCTTTCCATCGGAAAGACCAACACCATCGGACTCATCATGGGCGGATTCTCCGCACGAATCCGCGGCTGTTACGTCCATTCGCTGATGAACGAGGCGAAAAGATGCGGATACAACCTGCTGATCGCCATCACCAATTATGATCATCGGGAAGAACTCAATGCCCTGGAGATGATGCTCGATCGACAGGTGGACGGAATCATCTATACGCTGGACCTTGAGGACGGCTGCAAAATCGCCCAGCGGATCCAGAAGCTCCAGTTCCCGCTGCTGCTCCATGCGCAGACGACTCACAAGGCATTCGACACCATTGACCATGACTATCGCGGATCGGTCGTGGAGCTGGCGCAGTTCCTGAGGACACGCGGCAGGAAGACGCTGTATTTCCAGGAGAATCCGCAAAGCGAGGTCTGCGGCTGGCTGTCGGAGGCCGCCAGCCAGTGCGGCCTGCAGCTGAGGATCTTCCCGCTTCCGGAGGACCCCTTTGTCAACGGGGATTTCCTCCATGCGGTGCTGCGCGACCGGCCGGATGCGATCCTGGAATTCAACGAAAAATGGCTGCGGGAGCTGCTTGAGATGATTTCTGCGGAAAAGCCGGAATACCGCCCGGATTGCATCGGCTGCTACGAACTGCCGTTCCAATATGTCGATTCGCCACTGGTGGCCGGATACGTCCGGACCTTTCATCACGAACGTGCCGTCGCTGAAGTCGAACGCATGATCGAATTGATCAATGCGCCGCATTCCGCATTCCGCAATCTGCGGCTGCCAACCTGCTTCCTCTCCGCGGAGGAGGCCCGTAAACTCCGCCTGGAACAGCTGGAGTCGCCGTTATACCGGCAATTCAGATGATATGCATGATTGCGCTACAGGGACGACTGCCTGGAGATGGCGGCGTCATCCTTGCATCCCGGACACGATTGACTTGTATGCCTGGTAATAGCGGTGCCCGAACTGGCGGAGCGACTTCGAGTTGAAGTGGATCTCGTCGGCTTTGCAGGAAAGGCCGTCGGCGCGCGCAATGGCGGCATGCGGGTAGTCATGCGCGATCTGCTCAAGGTCGCGGTTGATCCGGCGGAAAAGGACGGGGAGATGCTCGCCCCACTTCCGGGTGTGCGCAAGAAAATGCCCGAGCTCGCCGATGACGACGGGGACGCCCTCAAGCCCGGTGGCACGAAGAAAAGAGCCGAAGACGATGTCGAAATTCTGACGGTAGCTGGCGGCATGCTCGGGGGAATCGCCGTCGGACTCGCCTTGATGCCAGAGGATTCCGGCGACAGTGGAGGTGCGCTGCGCCTGCCGGGTCAGAAAGACGGCGTTGTCGAAGAGCAACCCGCCGGGCTGCCAGTCGTGATGGAGGTTGGTGCCGCCGTCGGCACAGGGGACAAGGCCGATGGTGTCCTGCGGGTGGTCGTCGACATAGTCGAGGGCGAAGGATGCGGCCAGCGAGATGCCGGAGTGCCACTGGCCGAAAATGGCACGGTCGGGGCAGATGGGCTCGGACATGGGATGCCAGCGCCCGTTGCGAAGCATCTTGATGCGGTCGTGGCTGATGGCCGGGACTTCGCCGAAGTCGCCACGGCCGGCCATGTTGGACTGCCCGAGGAGAATGAAGCTGAGCATGGATGGGCCTCTGATTGTGGATTGAACCGGAATCGTGGCGCGGACGTCCCGTAAATCCGTTGGGATTTCCGAGGATGACTGGCGAAAATGCGGCCGTGCCCGATCGGCTTGGCCTATGAAGCATCTGCGTCATAGCGGCCAGAATGGGCGCGAAAAGGCCATGGGCGGGACGCCACGCCGTCCAACGGCGGCGATCGGAGTCCCGATTCCAGAAGATGGATTTGAAAATCTAACAATATAATGGCGTGATGCGATTGCGATGCCTGTCCGTCAATGCCGATTTCCATGAAGCCAGTAACAAAGAATGAAATTGCCAGAAGGCTGGATTTCCCCTTTCCCCTCCTGCGTCCCCGCAAACATGGCATAA
>CAKUJM010000056.1 GCA_934661755.1 uncultured Lentisphaeria bacterium
AGGGGTTAACCGCGTGAGTGAACTTGGCCGGTGCATGTGTTGTCAATAACAAAGTCTGTTTGCAAACAAAGCGCGTTCTTCAAAACTACGCATGGACGCACGTCAAGCCCGACGCCAACCCCTCCGGCGCTGTCGCGCCACCTCCCCTTGCAGGGGAGGCTTTTCTTGTCGTGAGAACATGAGCGCGGTCGTTTTACGTCCACGCACGGCGGCACGTCATGCTCGATGGCCAACCTCCGTTTCCGTCCGTCTGACGGCATACAGACGCAACGGGATTTTTGCATTAAGTTATGTCTTTTACATTTCGTGGGAGTGGACTTGTGATTTTTGTAACGCAATAGTTTTGCAATCATGTCGGGCAAAAGGAAACGCATAACCGTAGACTATTTGATCATCGGCTCCGGCCTGGCGGGGTTGACTGCCGCGCTGGAGGCTGCGCCGTACGGCAAGGTGCTGGTTGTCACCAAGGCCAGGGCGGAGGATTGCAATACCCGCTATGCCCAGGGCGGCATCTCATGCGTCACCTCGGCGGACGATTCATTTGATGCGCATGTGCGTGACACGCTGATTGCGGGCGCCGGGCTTTGCAAGCCGGATGTGGTGCGCAAGATCGTCGAGGCCGGTCCGGAGCGCATCCGCCGCATCCAGGAGTGGGGTCTGCATTTTACTTTGGAGCGCGAGGTGGAGCCGGAGAAGGCCGGTCAGTGCGGCGAGTCGTACCACCTTGGCCGCGAGGGCGGCCATTCGGCACGGCGGATTCTGCATGCCGGCGACATCACCGGCCGTGAGGTCTCGGAGGTGCTGCTGGCGCGCTGCCGCGAGAATCCGAACATCACGATACTGGAGCATCATCTGGCGGTGGATCTGATTTCGACCCGCCACATCGAGTGGCAGGGCGACAACGTCTGTCTGGGCGCATACGTCATTGACACCACCACCAACGAGATTGACACCATCATCGCCAAGTTCACCTTTCTGGCCACCGGCGGCGCGGGCAAGGTCTATTTGTGCACCTGCAACCCGGATGTGGCCTGTGGCGACGGCGTGGCGATGGCCTATCGGGCGTCGGCGGAGATCTCGAACATGGAGTTCTACCAGTTCCATCCGACGATCCTCTATCATCCCCATGCGAAGTCGTTCCTGATTTCCGAGGCGGTTCGCGGCGAGGGCGCGGTCCTGAAGATCCGCCGTGGCGGCCAATATGTGTCCTTCATGGAGGGATACCACAAGCTGGCCAGCCTGGCGCCCCGCGACATTGTCGCCCGGGCGATTGACAACGAGCTGAAGCGCACCGGCCAGGAGTGCGCCTGGCTGGACATCCGCCACAAGAGTGAGGAGTTCCTCCGGGCGCGATTCCCGAACATCTTTGCCGAGTGCCTGAAGTTCGGCATCAACATGGCCCGGGATTTGATCCCGGTGGTGCCGGCGGCGCACTACTGCTGCGGCGGAGTGCGCACGGACGTCAATGGCTGCAGCAGCGTCAAGAACCTCTATGCCATCGGCGAATGCGGCTGCACCGGGTTGCATGGCGCCAACCGCCTGGCCTCCAATTCGTTGCTTGAGGCGATGGTGGTGGCCAATTTCGCGGTGAAGCACGCCATTGCGCAACCGGATCCGCACAGCCAGATTTCACCGGGGATGATCCCCGACTGGAACACCGGCAATGCGGTGGATTCCGACGAGCAGATTGTCATTTCGCACAACTGGGACGAGATCCGGCGCCTGATGTGGGACTATGTAGGCATTGTGCGCTCCAATAAGCGCCTGGAGCGGGCGAAAAACCGCATCCGGATGATCCGCAAGGAGATCGAGAAGTACTACTGGAATTTCTACGTCACTGCGGATCTGGTGGAGCTGCGCAACATCGCCTCGGTGGCGGAGATGATAATCGATTCGGCGATGGCGCGCGACGAGTCGCGCGGACTGCATTACAACATCGACCATCTGCCGGCGGCCTCGCCGGAAAGCCATGGAAAGGACTCGATTCTGCGGCAGCCACTGCGGTCGGAGCTGCGTTTTGCGTGACCCGGTGTGAGGTCTGAAGCGGCGGCCCCTGGCGGATTTGCGGCGCGCCGCACCGGCGAGTTTCAAGGATAGGCAATTTCAAGGATAGACAAGAGGAATACTGCCATGCTCAAATGCCCGAGATGTGGAACTGACAACTTGATGACGGCGGTTTTCTGCCGTGGTTGCGGCGAGAGGATCCCGCTGGATGAACTCAAGCCGGACGACTTCGCCGATGTCGGCGTGAAGAAGAACAACAACACCATGCAGAACATCATCGGCGGCGCCATCATCGGCGTGCTGCTGGTGGTGTTCCTCATCGGCGTGCTCTTCCCGTCGTGCGGCAAGGTCGCCTACAGCGAAGAGGCCGGCAATGCCGCCATCGCCAAGATCGAGAAGATCGGCAAAGGCGAGTCCATCACGCTGACCGACGAGGAGGCGTCCTGCTATGCCACGGCGCGGCTGCGCGCCTATGCGGACGGCAAGGACGACCTGGGGTCGCCGAAGCCGACCGCCGCGACCATCCACTTCCTGGGCGATGAGTCCGCGCGGGTGATTGTCAGCGGCAGGCTGTATGCGATGCCGGTGTCGGTCAGCGGCATGGTCAGTGTCAAGGCCAGCAACAAAAGCATCGACTTGACGCTGGATGGTTCGCCGAAGATCGGGCTGTTCCCGATTCCGGAGGGTCTGCGCGAGAAGCTGTTCGACAATCTGCGCAGCGTTTTCAGCGAGGCGCTCCGGAAGGACAATCACCGGGTGAAGGCGATCAAGGTGGAGGAGGGCAAGATCACCATCACCAGGACGGGGAAGAAGCAGTAGCATCGGCAATTTTTCAGGGATTGCCGGCGACAGGCGCACAGTTCTTTTCAAGACTGCCGCCGGCAGGACAGCAGCGTTTTTTTCCCATGCCCAGCAGCACATCATCACCAATAGCCCTCAAGCAGCAGCCGTCGCCGCAATCGCATTTCGTGCGGCACTCCGGGGATCTGCTGAAGGTCTCGCTTTCAGTCTCGCCGGCCGCCCGCGGCGGCGCGGCGTGGGTGCGCACCAATCTCGGCGGCGCGCAGATCCACCGCCAGGAGGTCGTCGACCACTGTGAGAATGGCGCCGCGATGCTGGGGAGGGACTGGACGGACCTGCCGATGCGCGACTGCGGCAACGGCCGTTTTGAGATCACGCTGCCGTTGCATGAGGCGGGGATATTCGAGTTCAAGGCCTACTACGTTGATCCGGTGAGCCGGAAATCCTGCTGGCCGCGCGGCGAGAACTGCCGGGTGAAGGTGGCACCGGCGCTCTCGTTTGCGAAGAACACGATCTACAATGCGTTCGTGCGGCAGTTCGGCGCCAACATCAGCGGCGGGGCGTCGTCGCCGGAGCTGTCGCAATGCGCCAGCCAGCTGGACCAGGCCGGCTATGCGGTGATTCCGCCATCGGGGACCTTCCGGGATCTCGGGCGGCATTTGGAGTTCATCCAGGAGGACCTGGGCTTCCGGATCATCCAGCTGCTTCCGGTGCATCCGGTTCCGACGACCTTTGCGCGGATGGGGCGATATGGCTCGCCGTTCGCGCCGCTGGATTTCTTCGCCGTCGACGCCGGCATGGCGCAGTTCGACCGCCACACCACGCCGCTGGAGCAATTTGTCGAGCTGGTGGACTGCATCCACGGCCGCGGCGGGCTGGTGTTCATCGATTTGCCGATCGACCATACCGGCTGGGCCAGCATCCTTCAGAACCAGCATCCGGAGTGGTTCTGCCGCAACCAGGACGGCTCCTTTGCCAGCCCCGGCGCCTGGGGGGTGGTCTGGGAGGACTTGTGCAAGCTGGACTTCTCATGCCGGCAGCTATGGCCGCATATTGCGGAGGTCTTCCTGCACTGGTGCCGCAATGGCGTGGACGGCTTCCGCTGCGACGCTGGGTACATGATTCCCGCCGAAGCCTGGAACTACATCATCTGCAAGGTGCGGCTGCAATATCCCTCGACCATCTTTTTCCTGGAGGGGCTGGGCGGCGGCCAGGATGCCACCACCCGGCTGCTGAGCGAGGCGGGGATGGACTGGGCGTACTCCGAGCTCTTCCAGAATTACAGTGCGAAGGAGATTGCCGGATATGCCGATTTCGCGGCCCGCTATTCCGCCAGCAATGGCGCGCTGGTGAATTTTGCGGAGACGCACGACAACGAGCGTCTGGCAGGCAAGGGCGCGGCCTGGTCGCGCCTGCGGGTGGCGCTGGCGGCGCTCTTTGCACCGGCGGGGTGCTTTGGAATTGCCAATGGCGTGGAATGGCTGGCGACCGAACGCATCGACGTGCATGATGCCGGCTCGCTCAACTGGGGCAGCGCCCAGAACATCATCCCGCTGATCAGGCGTCTCAACGAGCTGTTGGCCAGCCATCCCGCATTCACCGCCTCGGCGACCATGCGTACGCCCTACGGCGCCGGCGGCGGCGCGAATGGCATGCTGCGCATCCCCGCCGGCAAGGACGAGTATGCCGTGATGGTGGTGGCCAACCCGGAGATCAACCGCCCGGCGCAATTCGAGTGGAACATGCAGGAGTTCGATCCGCATACCTCGCCGGTGGATCTGATCACCGGCAGGCGGGTGCCGGTGCGCTATGACAACTGCCAGGTCAAGGTCGCGCTGGCGCCGGGCGAGGTGCTTTGCCTGACCAGCGCGGAGGCGACGACCCTTCCGAAGTCGCCGGTGAGCGCGGTGCAGCGTCAGCTGATGCGGGCCGCGATCCTGAAATTCGTGATCGCGCGTCATGGCTATGGCGATGCCAGCGCGCTGGATTTGGATGGCTATTGCCGTGCGCTCTACGCCAATCCGCTGGAGTTCCTTCAGAGTGTGATGGGCGTGCAGGAGTATCTCCCGGTGGTGCAATGGCGTCCGAACCGCGACGAGCGCCGCATGGTGCCGCTGCCGCCCGGCCATCATCTGATGGTGGCCCATAGCCAGCGCTTCATCGCCACGATTTCGCGCCAGGGTCGTTGCCTCCAGAAGTTCATCTCGCTGCCGCAGGCGGACGGCGGCTATTTTGTGCTCTTCCAGCCATTGCCGGAAAGCCAGGATGGCGGCGCGGTTTACACCCTCGGGCTCAATGTCTTCAGCGGCGACGGCTCCACTGCGCGGGTGAGTGCGCCGCTGCTGTCGCTGCCGCCGTGGGAGCTGCGCCGGGTTCGTCTCCAGCTGTCGCATGACCGCATTTCCGTGCGCCATTGCGCACTGTCCACGACGGCGCTGGGCGGGTACTCGCTGATGCGGGCGGCGTGGGGCAATCTCGACAGCCAGTATGACGCGATGCTGGCCGCCAACCTCGATGCGGGGATCCCGGTGGACCGCACGGTGGTGCTGGCGCGCTGCCGCGCCTGGCTGGTCCATCGCGACTACTCGCAGGAGATCAACCTGTCCTGCCAGCGTGATTTCATCCATGCTCCTGACGGCTCGAGCATCTGGCGCTTCATCATCCCGACGGGGATGGGCGGCAATGTCTTCATCACCATCCGCCATTGGCTGGAGCGCGAAAGCGGCATGGTGCATTTGCAGGTCACGCGCTGCGTGCCGCCGGGGAGCCATGAGCATCTCAATGTCCTCAATGCGGATGCGCCGGTGACGGTGCTGTTGCGTCCGGATATCGACGATCGCTGCAACCACGCCAGCACCGTCGCCTTCCCGGATTGCGAGCGCGAGTTTCCGCGGCGGCTTTCGCCTCAGGAGCGGGGTTTCAACTTCGGCTTGCACAACGGGCAGTGCTTCATGATGCGTTCCAGTTCCGGTGAATTCCTGCCGGCGCAGGAGTGGAATTACAACCTCTTCTACCGGCTGGAGCATGAGCGCGGGCTGCGCGATCACGGCGACCTCTATTCGCCGGGGATGTTCCGTTTCGAGTTGCTGCGCGGGCAGTGCGTGGAGGTGGCCGGCGGCATCGGCGATGGCCGGATGGCGGCGCCGGAAACGCCGCAGGCGCAGCCGTACGACCTGCCGCCGGAATGCATGGAGTCGGCGCTGCCGGCGGCATTGGACCGCGCGATCGACGCCTTTGTGGTGCGTCGCGGGTCGCTCAAGACGGTGATTGCCGGCTATCCGTGGTTCCTGGACTGGGGGCGTGACACCCTGATCTGCCTGCGGGGGATGATTGCGTCCGGACGGCTGGCGGATTCGCTGGCGGCAATTTGCGCCTTCGCCTCTTTCGAGGACCACGGGACGCTGCCGAACATGATTTCCGGGGGCGACCTTTCCAACCGCGAGACCTCGGATGCGCCGCTGCTGCTTTTTGTCGCGGTGGACGACTACATCAAGGCCGTGGAGGGCAAGACGGATGCGGACGCGGTGCTGTCGCTCAAATGCGGCGGGCGGACTCTGCTGGGGGTGCTCGAGTCGATTGCGGCGGCTTATATTGCGGGTACGGCGAATGGGATCAAGATGGATGCCGCAAGCGGGCTGGTTTTCAGTCCGTCGCATTTCACCTGGATGGACACCAACTATCCGGCGGCGACTCCACGCGAGGGCTATCCCGTTGAGATTCAGGCGCTTTGGTTTTTCGCGCTGCGATTTTTGTCATTGCATGCCGGCCAGGGGGACCGCTATGGGCGGCTGGCGGAGAAGGTCCGGTCCTCTCTCAACCGGCTTTTCCCATTGCCGGAGGAATCCGGCGGCGGCCTGAGCGACTGCCTGCATGCGGCGGCGGGGCAGGGCGCCGGGGAGGCGGAGGCGGATGACGCAGTCCGCCCGAACCAGCTCTGGGCGGTGACCCTGGGCGCAATCGAGTCGCCGCAGCTGGTGCGGCGGATTCTGGATGCGTGCGCGGCGCTGGTCATCCCCGGCGGCATCCGGAGCCTGGCGGACCAGCCGGTGCATTGGCGTCAGCCGGTGTACGGCGCCAAAGGGCTGCTCAACAATCCGGAGCAGCCGTACTGGGGGAGCTACAGCGGAGACGAGGATACGCGCCGGAAGGTCGCCTACCACAATGGCACCGCGTGGTGCTGGCAGCTGCCGATGTTCTGCGAGGCGCTTTTCCGGGCATACGGTCCGGGCGCAAAGGATGCGGCGCTGGCAATTCTTGGCACCGCCGCCGACGCGATGGGCATGGCCTGCATCGGCCATCTGCCGGAAATCATCGACGGCAGCCTGCCGCATCTGCCACGCGGCTGTTGCGCCCAGGCGTGGAGCGCGACCGAATTCCGGCGGGTCGCCGCGATGCTGTCGGATCCAAATCCGTCGCCGGGGCGGGACGGCGCACGGTGACCGCGCCCGGCAATGGCGGTGAATTTTCCCTGTTTCCCCTTCATCAAAACCAATGAGGAGCATGCAACCATGGCCAAACAATCGAAAAGGCAAGCTGTAGTGGAGGAAAAGGTTTTGGCGGCTGAAGCGCCGGCTGAAAATGCGGCGGTGGCGGTGGTTCCCCCTGCGGAATCGCAGGCGGCGCCTGTCGCGGAATCGCAGGCGGCGGCTTCCCCCGCGGAATCGCAGGCGGCGGCGCCTGTCGTTGGCGATGCGCCGGCGCGCAAGCGTGGCCGTGCGCGCAAGGCCGACGTGATTTCGCCGCTGGCGGAGGTCTCGGGCAATGGCACGAAGGAGGTCCGCAAGAGCGCCAAGCGCCATTTCCGTCCGGGGAACATCCGTCACCGGGAGGGCGAGGAAGAGGCCAATGAACAGCGGATGCGCCGTCGGGTGAAGGCGGTGGCGCCGGAGAATGCGCGCAAGCTGGTTCCCGGGCAGCGCGGTCCGGGCCGTCCGCGCAAGACGGTGGAGGAGAAGGCCGCCAAGCGCAAGGCGTGGCTGAATGCCCGCCAGGAGGCCGTCCGCCAGGCGAAGGAGGCGACGATGCTGGCTTTCAGCGAGGGTGAGCTGCGTCCGGCGGTCTTCACCTTCAATGGACAGCCTGGGATGCACGTGTGCGTGGCCGGCTCCTTCAACAACTGGAAGCGCGATGCCGATGTCCTGCAGGATGTCTGGGGGAACGGGTGCTACACGGCTACGGTGATGCTCCCGGTCGGCGAATACCAGTACAAGTTCATCATCGACGGCGAATGGCAGCTGGACAGCCTCAACCCGGTTGCGGTCTACAATGAGTTCGGGTCGCAGAACAATGTGCTGGTGGTAAGCTAGCGCGTCGCGCCGTCGGCCCGCCGGCTTTTTTGCGGGCGGGTTTGAGTCCGTCTGGCGAAGATGCGCGTGTGCTCAGTGGCCTGGGCCAGATGCCCAGATCCCTCAATTTTTCCGCTTTGGCGCGAAATCATCTGGCTTCACGGAGCCGGGGGTGCGTCAGGGGGGGGGCAGTGAGGGCGCGGGGGTGCGGGGAATTGGGCGAATCCCGCATTGGCGTTTCCGCCGCTGTCCCCGGCGGCGGGATTCTTGAAAGAGGTGTGCAAATGCCTGAATGTCGTGAAGTTGGTTCTTTTGCGCCATGATTTTGTCATTTTTCGGTCACGTGCCCACGGTGCGCGTCCTGAAAAACTCATTCCTACGCAAAATCACCGGACTTCACGGATTCGGGAAATAAAAAAAAGAGCTGGATTGGCGAGGCCGGCGCAGGAGAACCGGCGGCAGCGGATTCGGCAGCTGGTTATGGAGGTGCATGATATCAATGTCAAAATCTGAAGTGCCATTGGAGCCGGTGAAAACCGGAGAGGAGCTGTCGTCGGGCAATGCGAAGGTGCAGGTGCTCAAGACTCCGGAGGCGGGCGCGAACCGCCCGAAGATCCTGATCGTCACGCCGGAGATCACCTACCTGCCGCAGCGGATCCTGAGCGACTCCTTTGAAACCAAGCAGTACTCGGACCTGACCAACCACGCGGCGTCGTACGTCTCCAAGGCGGGGGGGCTTGCGGATGTGTCGGCGTCGTTGGTGTCGGCGCTGTATGACATGGGCGCGGATGTGCATGTCGCGCTGCCATTCTACCGGCGGCTCTACCACATCGACCCCAACCAGCTGGACCACTACGAGCGCCGGCGCAACGAGATGACCAACGTGATCCCGGAGGACCGGGTTCATTTTGCGCACGACTACATCTTCAACTACCGCGAGCGGGTCTATTCCGGCGATCCCAGCCGGTCGGTGCACATCAGCCTGGCCTTCCAGCGCGAGGTGATCAACCACACCATCCCGGAGATCCAGCCGGACCTGATCCATTGCAACGACTGGATGACCGGCCTCATTCCGCCGTTCGCGCGGCGGATGCACATCCCCAGCCTCTTCACGGTGCACAACATCCACACCCAGAAGACCTCGATGGAGGAGATCGAGAATGCCGGCATCGACGCCGCGTTCTTCTGGCGCAACCTCTATTTCGAACGCCCGCCCTATTCCTATGACGAGAGCCGTTCCAGCAACCGGGTCGACTTCCTGACCTCCGGCATCTTCGCCGCCCACTTCATCAATACGGTCTCGCCGACCTTCCTGCGCGAAATCGTCGATTGGCATCATCCCTTCGTGCCGGATTACATCCGCAACGAGATCGCCAACAAATACTACGCCGGGGTGGCCAGCGGCATCCTCAATGCGCCGGACCCGGAGGAGGACCCGCGCACCGACCCGCTGCTGGACATCCATTACGACGAAACCAGCTTCTACGAAGCCAAGCGCAAGTGCAAGACCGAGTTCCAGGCCAAGGTGGGATTGCAGGTGAACCCGGATGCGCCGCTGTTCTTCTGGCCGTCGCGGCTCGACCCGGTGCAAAAGGGGCCGCAGCTGCTATCGGACATCATGTACCAGGTCATCCACAAGTACTGGGACCAGCAGCTGCAGGTGGTCTTCGTGGCGGACGGGCCCTACCAGCACGTCTTCCGCAGCATCTCCGACCGCCACAAGTTCGAGAGCCTGATTGCGGTGATGGATTTCAACAAGGCGCTTTCGCGGCAGGGGTACGCGGCCTCCGACTTCATCCTGATGCCGTCGCTGTATGAGCCGTGCGGACTGCCGCAGATGACGGCGCCGATCTACGGCAGCCTGCCGGTGGTGCATGACACCGGCGGCCTGCATGACACCGTGGAGCATCTTGACGTGGCCAACAGCACCGGCAATGGCTTCGTCTTCAAGTTCTTCGACGACGCCGGGCTGATGTGGGGCATTGACGAGGCCATGCGCTTCTACATGATGCCGCTGGAGGTCCGCAAGAAGCAGATCGCCCGGATCATGGTCGAGAGCCGCAAGCGCTTCAGCCACCGTGCCACTGCCCAGGCGTACATCGACCTCTATGAGAAGATGCTCCACCGCAGGCTGGTGGAGTGGAATTGAGGCATCCCCCCCCCCACGCTCTGGCGTTTTTTTCCTTCACATGGCATTTCATAAATGAACGACACTGAAAAAAGGTCATCCGGCGAGTCTTTGCCGGCGTTGTTCCGTGACGATCCGATGCTGATGCCATACCGCCAGGTCTACCGGGAGCGCTGCGAGTTCGTCGCGCGGCGCCGACAGGAGGTGCTGGGCGGCAGATCCTCGCTGCTGGAGGTCGCGGATTGGCATCAGCACTACGGCATGCATCGCCTGGAGGACGGCAATTGGCGCTTCCGCGAATGGCTGCCGTGGGCGACCCGCGCGGTGCTGCTGGGGCAGTTCAATGACTGGACGGCGTCGCCGTGGTTTGAGCTGCATCCCCTGGGCAACGGCGACTGGGAGGTCGATCTGCCGGCCACGCTGATGCGCCATGGCCAGTGCTACCAGCTCTATGTCGAATGGGATGGCGGCAGCGGCTGGCGGCTGCCTTCGGCGGTGCGGGCGGTCAAGCGGGAAAAGCAGCCGGACGGCCATGTCATCTTCAATGCGCAGATATGGGAGCCGGAGACGCCATACCAGTGGAAGCACGACGACTTCACCCGCCCGCGGTGGCCGCTGATCTACGAGGCCCATGTCGGGCTGGCGCAGCAGGAGCCGCGCATCGGCACGTTTTCGGAGTTCACCCGCAGGATTCTGCCGCGCATCGCCGCGGACGGCTATGATTGCGTGCAGCTCATGGCGGTGGCCGAACATCCGTACTACGCATCCTTCGGCTACCATGTCTCGAATTTCTTTGCCGTCACCGACCTCTTCGGGACGCCAGACGACTTCAAGGAGCTGGTCGACACCGCGCATGGAATGGGCCTGTGCGTGATCATGGACCTGGTGCATTCGCACGCCGTGAAGAACGAATTGGAGGGGCTCGGGCGTCTCTGCGGACGTCAGGAGCAGTTCTTCCATTCCGGCCCGCGCGGGGAGCACCCCGCCTGGAATTCCTACCTCTTCGACTACAGCAAGCCGCAGGTGGCGCGGATGCTGCTTTCCAATTGCCGCTTCTGGCTGGAGGAATATCATCTCGACGGCTTCCGCTTCGACGGCATCACCAGCATGCTCTACTTCAGCCATGGGCTGGGGAAGGCATTCACCAGCTACGACGACTATTTCGGTGCGGATGTCGACTGGGATTCGGTCGCCTACCTCACCATGGCCAACGAAATCTGCCACGGTCTTGGAAGGCGGGTCTGGACCATTGCGGAGGATGTCTCCGGAATGCCGGGGCTGGCGGCAAGCCAGGCCGATGGCGGCGTCGGCTTCGATTTCCGGCTGGCGATGGGCGTCACCGACTACTGGTTCAAATTGCTTGACCGGCAGGACGAGTTCTGGAATATCGGCACGCTGTGGCATGAGCTCACCAACCACCGCAATGACGAAAAGACCATCTCCTACGTCGAATGCCACGACCAGGCGATTGTCGGCGGGCAGACCTTCATCTTCCGTTGCATCGGCCGGGCGATGTACGACGCGATGGACCTCAACAGCCAGAACATGATGGTTTCACGCGGAATCGCCCTGCACAAGCTGGCGCGGCTGGCGACTGCCACCACTGCCAACCACGGATACATGAACTTCATGGGCAACGAGTTCGGCCATCCCGAATGGATCGACCTCCCGCGCGAGGGCAACAACTGGAATTACGATCACGCCCGGCGTCGGTGGGATCTGTGCGACGACCCGGAATTGCGCTACAGCCGCCTCAATGTCTTCGACAACGCGATGCTGGAGCTGATCAACGCCACCGGCGGCTTCTATGACCGCGACGCCGAGTCGCTGTGGGTGGACGAGGAGCATCATGTCTTCGCCTACAGCCGCGCGGATCTGGTATTCGTGTTCAACTTCCATCCGACCCAGTCCTATTCCGACTACCGGATTCCGGTCGACGGCGGCGAATACCGGCTGCTGCTGGACACCGACGAGTTCCGTTTCAATGGCTTCGGGCGTCTGGCCGCCAATCAGCGCTTCTTTGGCGTCGCCACTGCGGCCGGCCCGCGGAGATTCGCGGTCCAGCTCTATTTGCCGACCCGCACCGCATTGGTGCTCAAGATGGTGTGAACCCTATGCCATTGCCGACCGACCTCTTCCTGGCCATCCGCTATCTGCGTCCCAAGCGCACCTTCCTCTCGGTCATCAGCCTGATGTCGGTGCTGGGGCCGTTGCTGGGGGTGGCCATCCTCATCATCGTCACCTCGGTGATGGCCGGCTTCGACCACGACATCAAGGCGGGGATCATGAGCATGGATGCGCATCTGACGATCCAGCCTTCCGGGCAGGGCTATTTTGAGGATCCGCTGCCGGTGATCGCGAGGCTGGAAGCCGCCGGCGCGGAATATGGCCTGCGGGCGACGCCGGTGCTGGAGTGCTCGGCGCTCATCCAGCTGCGCGACAGCGTCTATCCCAAGTACATTCGCGGCATCCTCCCCGAGCGCGAGTCGTTCGTCACCTCGCTGCAAAGGAATTTCGAGGACAACTCGGCGGTGCTCCGGGAGGGGCAGGCCGCCATCGGCTCCCGGCTGGGGCGGGCCCTCGGACTGCGTCCCGGAGACGAGTTCCTGGTGCATTCCCCCGCCCGGCTCACCCGAAGCATCAAATGGCGCGAAGACGGCCAGGTCGACATCTCCGAGCCGGACGAGGTCTATCTGCCGGAAAAATGCCGGGTCCTCACCTGGTATTCCATGGGAGTGAGCGACTATGACGACAACATCATCGTGATGCATATCGACCAGGCCGCGGACCTGGTCGGGCTGGAGTGGGGCAGCGCGACGGCGATCCAGGCCGCGGTCAGGGATCCGATGGCGATCGCCGGCATTGCCCGGCGCCTGCGGCAGCAGTTCCCCGATTTGCGCTTCACCACCTGGCAGGAAAAGAACCAGCTGTTCTTCAACACCCTGCAAAGCGAGAAGAACCTGATGGGCTTCCTGATGACCTTCATCGTGCTGGTGGCGTCGTTCGCCATTGCCGCCACCCTGATCACGGTGGCGGTCAAGAAGACCCGCGAAATCGGCATCATGAAGGCGGTGGGCATCTCCTCGGGCACCATCGGACGGATCTTCCTTTTCCAGGGGATGATGATCGGGATGCTCGGGACTGCCCTGGGGACGGGCGCCGGGCTGCTGATTCTGCATTGCCGGGACGCCATTGCGCGGATGCTCTCCGCGATCATGGGGGTGGAGGTCTTCCCCGCCGAGCTCTATCATCTCACCCGGATCCCCGCGCTGACCACCCCTGGCGATCTGACGCGGATCATTGTCACCGCGATGGTGATCTGCGTGCTGGCCTCGCTGGTCCCCGCGCTTTATGCCGCCGCCTTCTCGCCGGCGGAGTCCCTGCGGAGCGAAGAATAGTGGTGACGGATATGACGATGCTGTACCATGTAGCCGATTTGCACCGGTCCTTCCGGATTCACCGCGCAGTGGTCAATGTCATTGACGGATTGTCGGTGGACATCCCGGAGGGATGCTGGTTTGCGCTGGTGGGGCGTTCCGGCTCCGGCAAGACCACGCTTCTGCAGCTGCTGGGCGGGCTTGACCGTGCCAACAGCGGGACGCTGCTCTACCGCGGGTGCGACCTGATGAAAATGGGCGGCCGTGCCCTGGCCGCGCTGCGCCGCCATGACTTCGGGTTCGTCTTCCAGTCGTACCATCTTCTGCCTGAGCTGACGGCGCTGGAGAATGCGGCATTGCCCGCCACCGGGTGGGGTGACGACCGCGCGGCGGCCTATCGGCGCGCCGAGGCGCTGCTGCGCGGCTTCGGGCTGGGCGGGCGGCTTGGCCATCGCCCCGCCGAGCTTTCCGGCGGCGAGCAGCAGCGCATCGCCATCGCCCGCGCGCTCATCAACGACCCGCCGGTGATCCTGGCCGACGAGCCGACCGGGAATCTGGACTGCGCCTCCGCCAGCCAGGTGGTGTCGATCTTCCGGGAGTTGCGCCAGGCCGGCAAGACCATCGTGATGGTCACCCATGACCCCGCCATCGCCGCCATGGCCGACGACAGCTTCAGGCTGTCCTGAAAGCCGCCGCGGCCGGCAAGAGAAAAACATCCCCCCTGCACAACCGCAATCCCTCATGTCCCGTCTTTGCTCCGCCATCATCCTGTTTCTCCTGCCCTGCCTGGTCCAGGCACGGCCATACCTGGCGCTTTTCGGTTCGGCGGGCTGCGGGGAATGCGCGGCCATCAAGGCCGACTGGCGGAAAAGGGCCGTGGATGACAAGTCGCCGGTGATGTTCTACATCGACATCGACGACGCGGCGAATTACCGTCTGTTCAAGCAAGTCGAGCGCGCATTGCCGGATCAGCCGCGCTCATCTTCCTTCCCCGTGGTATTGGCCGGCCGTCGGATGATTGCGGGGGCGGAGCCGTATTTTGCGCTTTTGCCGGAATTGGAGCAGGTGTTGTCTGAGGATCTCCCGGAGCAGGAGCTCTTTGCGCAGTTCGCCGATGCGGCCGCGCAATCGCCCGGCGGGCTGCAGACTTGGGTGACGCCGGAGCCGAAGGCGGCGACGACGCCGGTGGCGGCATTGGACGACCGGCGGTATGATCTGCTCTATCTGGAGGCGGACGGATGCAGGAAATGCGCCCGGCAGCAGCATGAGCTGGAGCTGCTGAAGCTGCAGCTGCCCAATTTGCGGATTGACAAGTTCGACATTGGCACCGAGCGTGGGCAGATCATGCGGCAGCGCATCCTCAGGCACTTCGGCCTGCCGGAAGACGACAGCCGCAGCTTCTCGCCGTCAGTGTCGTGGAATGGCGGATATGTCGAGGGCCGCGCCGCCACCGTAGAGGAGCTGGCCAAGGGCCTGACGGCGGACCAGGGCCGCGTCAATGCCGGCGAGGATGCGCCGTTCTGGGCGGATCCGCCGACTCCGGCGCCCGAGGTCAAATTGACCGCGATTCTGGAGAAGGCGACCTGGTGGACCATCTTCTGCGCGGGCGGCGCGGATGGCATCAACCCCTGTGCCTTCGCCACGGTGATTTTCCTGATCAGCTACCTCTTGTATCTCAGGCGTGGCCGCTGTTATGTCATGGCGGTCGGGCTGTGCTTCTGCGCCGGGGTGTTTGCCAGCTATTTCCTGATTGGGATCGGCGCCAGCTTCATCCTGAAATACATCCACCGCTGGGGGTGGGTGCGCCTGGCGCTCTATTTGGGATTCGCGCTGTTCGGGATCGTCCTGGCGGCGCTGCATGTGCGCGATGCCATCCGCTACCGGCGTTCCGGGCGGATCCAGGACATGCAGATGGGGCTGGGCAGCGAGAGGCACCGTAAAATCCACGAGAAGATCCGGAATTGGACCCGGAAATCCGGATGGATGGCATTCCCAGCGGCGGTGGGGCTGGGGATGGTGATCTCGGCGCTGGAGCTGGTCTGCACCGGGCAGATCTATCTGCCGGTGATAATCGCGATCAATACCAGCGGAATCAACCTGCGTGCCGTGCTGCTGCTGCTGCTGTACAATGTGGCGTTCGTATTGCCGCTGCTGGCGGTGACGGGGCTGGCGTTCCTCGGCGTCGGGGCCGAGTTCCTGGCCAGGAAGGCGCGCGACCACATCTTCGCCACCAAGCTGCTGATGGCCGCGCTGTTCCTGGCGCTGTCGATGCTGATGATTGCGTACGCGCTTTTCATGAGATAGCGCGGCAGTCATAAGCCGCCATGGCGGCTGCCGTGGGAGGCCAGCGCCGCGGTTCGCCATTTTTTTCCCCGGCACGCGCCCTCAAAATCCCTCATTCCGGCGCATAATCACCTGGCTTCAACAGATCCAGGTCGCATTCACTTGTTCCGACTGGGGGGGGGGGGGGGGGGGGGGGGGGGGGG
>CAKUJM010000057.1 GCA_934661755.1 uncultured Lentisphaeria bacterium
CCAGTAGCGAAACGAATGGATGGAAACATCTGCCAATTGGCAGTATTCGCTTGGTGTCAGGCCGTTGTCGTGGCATTACTTTATTCGTGAGCGCCACAGCGCCACGGTCTTCTCTCGGTGTATTCTGTGCATCTTGGACCTCTCTTGGGTGATGCACAGAAGATAATGGGGATGTTTCAGATTGGCAATGGGGGGCTGAATGGACGCTTACGCAAGGCCGGCGGTTGTTTTTTGCCCTGGAGAAGTGTGTCTGAAAAAGCGCCGAATTTCGTGAAATAGATTCTGCCCAATGGCGTCAAAATCCAAACGCAGACATGACGGGATATTTTCGGATTTGTCTGCGGTTCTGCGTGTTGCAGGCAAGGTGTTCTTTCGTCGCTCTCGTGTCTCAACGGGGGGGGGCGGACAGTATCTGTGTCGCGGCTTGAAAAATCGTATCTTCCGAAAAACGATATGGCTAAAAACCAAGTTGTGAGATGGCCCCGCTCGATTTCGTGCTTAAAATGGAGATACCCGTCGTCGCTAACGCTCCTAGGGCCGCCGCTTTGCGGCTATCAGACTATCCGCTTCGCTACGCTCGCGTCTGCTGTGTCTAATTGCCGATGCCGACATAGTCCGCGATTGGAAGGCGGTAGTGCTGCCTGTCCTTCGCCATCGAGAGAATCTCGCGCAGATGGGAGGTGATGAGGCGTTCGCGGACGGTCTGATATTCGTGGCTTTCCCTTGGCAATGACAGGCTGGCGATGCAAGTGGCGTACTCTTCCTGCGTCAGAACAGGAATCGACTTCACGAGCGCATTGTACCACTCGTACCAGGAACGCTCCTCATGGAATTGCTGTTCGCGGCTGCCCATCATTCATCCGCATTCTTCCAGCCATTGTCAGGCGACCATAGCATATTCCTGTCATGTTCATACTTGAGACATGGGCCAAGGAAAGCCGCGATACTCATAACAATCTCTCCAAAATCCAGAGGAGCGTCCGACAAATGGTTCTTTCGGCAGAAAGCATGCCATTGGACTGGCTTTTCAGGGCGATGGGCAAACTCAACTGTCAGGGCGTATGGCAGCTCTCTCGGGAACTCGGTGCCGCGTCTTTGGAAGGTATTCTCAATGGCCGTCCGCAACGTTCTGGCTGAATGCTCTGCCAGGCGGGAAAGTTGCCAGATGTCGTAGAAATCCTTCATCATGCTGTTGCTTCCGCCGCGCACAACCATTGCCTCCAGTTTCTCCGCAATGACGGTCGCCATTGGATAGATTTTGAGGTGTGGTGATGAGCCGTCCAGCAGCACGGGAAAATCTGCCAGTTCAGGCGCTGGCGTGATGGCATCGCCAACGCCGATGTCGAATTGCAGCGGTATTCTGACTGTTCCAATGAAGGCATTGAAGGTGACGCGTGTCCCGCCGTACTTCGTGTCTTCGCGTATGGCCTCCACGGCAATGCCTTCTGCGTCGAACATGATGCCGTCAGAATCCTCAATTCCCGCGGTGCTGGAGAAAACCTTCCTCAGGTGTTCATGGCTCGTATCGCCAAAGCAGAGGAGGTCTGAATCCATCGTCGGACGCGAGTTGTTGCCGTTCTGCCATATCACGAAGAGATTCCCGCCCTTCAGGACAAAGTTGTCGGCATAGCCGGAAACGGACAGGCGATACAGGAAACGCTCGGTCGCATACCCCAGCAGGATATGCTGATAGTCCTGCCTGCAAAGCCTTGACAGATTCTTGAGCCTGACAAGCACGGAGGCTCGCATATTGGTGATTTTCCCCTTGCTCATAGCAGCATCATCTCCATGTATGGACGTATAACATTGGAGACGCGGCAGATTCTGGCTGCGTTCTCCAGTGCGTCAGCCGTGAATTTCTTAAGGCGGTATCCATCGCGCAGGGCTTCCATCGCCACATCCAGACCATATTTGTTGCGGAACTTGAAGCAGTCCGCCACCGTCTTGGAGGGGGAATAGACGGGTATTCGCAGCCCATCCCGCTCAATATGTTCAATGCCGTATTCGTATGCCTCGTCCGACATTTGAATGCAAACTGGTGTCGGGCTGCCTGGCAGTTGTGGAAGCCTGCGGCCAATGCGGACGGCCACCCAAAGTTCGTGCGGAGTCTGCGTGGTGAAGTTGTGAAGGCGCAGGGCGGACAGGAGGCAGACGACAAAGTCCGTCCCCTTGGACAGAAGCGCCTCGATTTCAGGCATGGGACTGATGTCCATGTCCTTCGGGGCATATACTCCCTGGCACAGGCGTTCAAGACGTCCGCTTTGGCAATGGAAGGAGAGCAGGGCATGTGATACGCCTTTGTCCTGGGCTTCCTTTGCCGTAAATGGCCTGCCCGTATTGATTAGATAAGTGAGACCTTGATTCATGTATGCATCTCCTTGTTGATTTGCTTAAAATATAGTCATCTTAAGCAAATTGTCAAACGAAATGGAGAATAATCTGCAATTTCGTTCAAATGGTTCGCAGTCCCGCTGAAATCGAAATACACAGGTGGTCAGGATGGATTTCGTGCGTAAAAAGGCCTGTGTCTAATTTGGGAGGTGACACACCCTCGTTCCAAGAAAACAGAGCAGAATAGCAGAATCGGTCAGTCGGGCGCTGACGGAATGCCGAAAATAAGGACGGGAATAGCTGAATCCAGCACGGATTTCGTGGGGGAGATACGAAAAAAGCCGTGTGACGAATCACACGGCTGGAAAGGAGTGGTGGCAAGGACCGGGATCGGACCGGTGACACACGGATTTTCAGTCCGTTGCTCTACCAACTGAGCTACCTCGCCCCATAATACAGGATATCGACTGGGCAGATGATGCAGGCAATGGTGAACCCGGGGAGACTCGAACTCTCAACCTTCTGGTCCGTAGCCAGACGCTCTATCCAATTGAGCTACGGGTCCAACTTCCTGACGCCCTCGTTTCTTGGAACGGCGCTTAAGATAATGCGGAAAAAGTGGATTGCAAGCGGTCAATGCAAAAAAGACCAAAATTAAGGATAAAAAAACGGATTTCGTCAGCCGTCGGTGGTTTTCAGCTGCCAGCGGCTGTCTCCGGGGGCGGAGGGCGGCGGATTAGGGGAAGATTCCGCAAAGCTGGCGATGTTGGCGTGATTCTGGTCGGTGATTTTCTGCTGCCAATTGCGATAATCCGATGGCGTGCGGCCGGCTCGACGCCGGAACTCCCTGGCGAAATGGAATTGGTTGCAGAAGCCGAGCCGGTAGGCGATTTCCTTGATGGAGATCCCGGGAATCTGGAGGTAGTAGATTGCGCGTTCGATCTTGCGGGAGAGCCGGTATTGCATGGGCGTCATCCCGGTGAATTTCTTCATCATCCGGATGATGCTCATCTTTCCCAGGCCGACATGTTCCTCCAGATCGGCGATGGTGACCTTGCGTTCAAAATCCATTTCCAGGAATTCAAGGATGCGCGGCAACGCAGTGTCATTGCGTTTTCTGTGGTTCACCTGCAACGCCAGCTGCATCAGCAGTTCGTAGCATTTTCCGGAAATGGAGATGAATTCATCCAGGTCGTTGGTGTCGACATGCGTGCCGATGGCTTTGAGCGAGTCGAGGAATGCGGGGAAGTTCTCCACATCATACAACGCGGTCTGGTTGAGCTGCATCGAGGCCAGAATCGAGGTCAGATGGCTGCCCTTGACCTCCAGGATGTATTTATGCATGTATCCCGACGAGGAAAGATGGTATGGCTGGAATTCCGGGATCAGCAGGGCCTTCCCCGGCACCAATGTGTATTGCCTGCCGTTGATCCGGTAGAGGCTGCGCCCGCATTCCAGGGCGACGACCATCATGAAATTCACGCCCTCGGACTCATACCAGACGTTGTCCAGCCGCCGGATGTCGTTTTCGAAGCAGAACGGGTAGATTGGCAAGTCGAGGTTGAAGTGCAGGTGGAGCAGATGCCGGTCAAGGCTGTAATCTTCCTGGAAGTAGTTGCTGGAGAAGCGTGGATGCGGATTTCGTTCCATGGGTTCATTCTCTTGCAGTTTTCTCCAACATTGCGCCACCGCCGGCCTCCGTCCGGCAGCGCCATCATCCCGGGCAGGATTGCCGGAACCGGCATTGGCGGCAGATGGCGTCGTCCGCCGCCGGGGGGAAGGCCTCCGGGGAGTTCCCAAGCGATCGCACCCGGGTGATTTCGGCCTTGAGCATGCCGGCGACATTCTTGAGCGAGTCACGGGTCAGTGCAAAGCGGCGGATTCGTCCGCCGTCATTGAGCATCACTGCCCCGGCGGAGATTTTTTCCAGCGGCGCCTGCCATTGCTTCATGGCGTAGAGGGCCAGGCAGGTGTTCTGCAACGGCGCCATCGACGGCGACTCGCCGCCAAGATGCCAGCTCAGGATTTTGATGCCGCCTTCGGAGGTCCTGATGACCAGGTCGGCAGTCGTTTCCACCGGAATGCGTTCGCCGTTGCAATCCAGGATGATCTGACATCTGCCGCCATTGGCCAGCACCGATTCTGGCGGCAGTGCCGCAAGCAACCCGGGGATTGCGCTGGCGCTGAAGCCTTCGATGGCCTCCATGACCGCATTTTTCAGCGCATCCGTCTCGTCACGGGGAATGCCGCCGCCATCGCGATCACAGTAGTGCTCCATGATCACGAATGGCGCGTTGCCGTCAGGCTTGACGGCCGCGGCGCGTGACATCCGCCACTGGCTTCGCAGCATTTCAAGGGCCTGCTGGCTGAGGATGCGGTAACCCGGAATGGCCAGCCCGGCGGCATGCGCGGCAATCGCGTCCCGCAGGATGCGCCGCACCACCTTCTGGCCCCATCCGGCCAACGGTACCAGCCTCGCGGCAAAGGCAATGCCGGGATCCTCCAATGCCGCAATCCGCTGGAGAAACCAGGCGCGGGGACATTGGCGGAAGAGGGCGCTGTCTGCAGTCGACCAGTTGAAAACAGCGGATGGCGGCATCGCGGTCATGTCATCGCGCTGCATGGGCGATGCGCTGCTGCTCTTCAAAGAGCGCTTTGAGGCCGGTGCGGGCCAGCGCCAGCAGTTCCGAGAGCTCCGACTCGCTGAAGGTGGCTTCCTCGCCGGTGCCTTGCAACTCGACAAAGCGCCCGTCGGAGGTCATCACGACATTCATGTCGACTGCGGCCGCGGCGTCCTCCTCGTAGCACAGGTCCAGCATCGGGACGCCACCGACAATGCCGACGGAGACCGCGGCGACCCTGGTCTTGATTGGCGATTCGGCGATCACGCCGTCTTTGACCAGCTTCCCCGCGGCGCGTTCCAGGGCCGCGCAGGCGCCGGTGATTGACGCGCAGCGCGTGCCGCCATCGGCATCAATGACGTCGCAGTCGACATGCAGGGTGAGCCCGGGGATTTTTTCCAGGTCGACCACCGCCCGCAGCGAACGTCCGATCAGACGCTGGATTTCAGCGGAGCGGCCGCTGACATGCCCTTTGGCGACTTCGCGGGTTCCACGGGTGCCGGTTGCGGATGGCAGCATCTGGTATTCAGCGGTGATCCAGCCGCCGGAGACGCCCTGCGCCTTCATCCAGGCGGGGACTGCATGTTCAACTGACACGGCGCAAATGACCCGGGTGTTGCCGCAGACCGCCAATACGCTTCCCATGGGGTGGCGCTGGTAGTCCGCGATGAAGTCCAGCCTGCGCAGCTGGTGGTTTTCTCTGCCGTCGATTCTTGACATTGGAGCGGTGGTGGGATGCGGTGAAGGTGGATTGGGCGGATTTCCAAAATGGAAAAGGCGGATGCGTCTGGAACCGGGCGGCCGGCATGGCGGCGGCGCCTTCGGCATGCTTCTTCAAAAAAACGCCATTCTGACGCCAGATTCCCTGGCTTCACGCCATTCAGGTGTATATTAGCCCCGTTCCGAAACGTGCGTTAATATAGCCCCGGGGGCATGGGCGGAAATTGAAATTCCCAATAAAGAATGCCGGGGGTGGATGAGGCCGTTCGCCAGGCTGTGGGCCTGGTGGGTGGGGCTTCGCGCCGTCATTTCAGGTTCCGGGCGTCATGCCCCTTTGCCTTCCGTCGGGCATGATCCCCGAAAAATCCCCGCGGGTCGCGTTTTCCAGGCTTTTGCCTCTTGGTTGCCATTGAAGAAGTTCGCCCTGGCCATATTATCTTCCATGCTGACCGCCGGCTGGCTGACGGCGGCGGGGCATCGCAACTACGATCTTCGCGGCAGCGAGGTGCTGCTGCGCGATGCGCCGGTCGTGCTGGAGGCAGTGGATGGCCGGCAATTGCCGGCGGCGGAGGTCGAGCGGCTGCGGCGCGATTTCGGAGTGGTTCCGCAAAGCGGGCCGTTTCTGGCATTGCTGACGGCGTATGCAGAGCAGCAGCAACTGTATCGGCAGGCGTCGGCATTGCTGGAAAAAGGGCGCTATAACGAGCTGTCGGCGTTGATTGACAAGGCCGAGCAGGGCGGCAAGGCCACGGTGGCGCTGTTGCAGTTGCGCGGGGTGCCGCAGGCGCTTCAGGCATTGCGGCTGCATTGTGCGCGCCGTCCATATGTCGCCGCAGAGGACCTGGAGAGGGCGCTGTCGGCATTGGAGCCCTATGGCGAGCTGCTGAAGGACTCGGCGGCCTTTCGCGCCTTTTGGCAGGGCGAGGGCGAATTGCTGGAGCGGCTGCGAGACGGCGAACGTGAAGTCCGGCAATCGAAGTTGCTGGATCGCCTCGACTGGGCGCTTGCCACCATGGGGATGGAGTCGCAGTGTGCCGACATTCTGGTCAAGCTGGCGCTTGAGGGGAATGCCACGGGAGTGCTGCGGCTGGTTTCTGGGACGCGCCAATGCCGGCCGTCGTCATTGCTTTCCGGAATGCTTGCGGATTTTGCCGATGCGGAACTAATTTTGCCGGAGGGGGTCTCACCAAGGGACCTCGAGTTGGCGTTGGCGTTGACCTGGGAGCGGCTGACGCCCGCCCAGCGGCGAAGTGGCGGGCATTGGCTGGATGCGGTTTCGCCGGTCACGCTGACGGCGCAGGCGATGCAGGCGGGGCTGCGCAAATCCCAGCCGCAGTTTCTGTCGGCATTGCGGCGCTGGCGTTCACAGGCCACCGCAGCTCAGTTGCGTAGCCGTGCGCCGGCCTTTCTGCCGGCGATGCTGCAGACTGCCACCGGAGGCAAGGGCCGTGGCGGAAGCCACTGGTCGGCGGCGCTCCCCGGGTGGCCAGAGTTTTTTCAAATGACTGATGATCTGCTGGGGCAGCCAGAGGACGCCCCGGGGGATCGCAATTGACCTGACCCAAAAAACAACCCCTAAACACAAGCAATCAATTATGAAATTCGATAAATTCCTTACTTTCGCCTTGGCGCTGGCGCTGGGGATCACCGGATGCAATGCGGCGGAGGACAACGCGGATGCCGCTGCGGGCAAGGAGCTGGAAGATGCGGCCAAGCCGGTGGCGGAGGAGATCGTGGCCGAGGAGGAAGTGGTGATGGAGGCGCCGGCACCGACCGCCGAGGACCAGAAGAAGGTGGACGAGCTGTTGGCTTATCTGCCGGAGGTGGTGGTGACCAGGGGCGCGGACAAGGCGCCGATGGTCACGCACGAGGAGCTGGTCAAGGAGGTGCGGCCGGTGGTGCTGCAGGCGGTGATGCAGGCCCGGCTCAGCAAGCAGGAGTTCCCGGAGCAGTATCTTCGTGGCGGCGTCTTCCAGATGACGGACAGCCTGGTGGTCAACAAGCTGCTTATCGAGGCGGCCAGGGCGAAGGGCATCAATGCCGACGAGGCCAAATGCAAGCAGAGCCTGGATGAAATCAAGTCCCAGATGGGCGCGGAGGCGCTGGCCAGCGAGCTCAAGGAGATGGGCATGACCGAGGCGGATCTTTCCGCGAAGATCGCCGAACGGGACATTGTGAACCAGTATATCCAGAACGAAGTGCTGGCCAAGGTGCAGGTCCCGGAGGCGACTGAGGCGGATGCCAGGGAATTCTACGACAAGAACGCCGCACAGTTCAAGCGGCCGGCCGGCTATAGCGCGTCGCATATCCTGGTGCAGTTCAAGTCCAAGGATGCCACTGCGGAGGAAGAGAAGGCGGCCTTGGACAAGATCAATGATATCCGGAGCAAGCTTGCCGTGGACGGATCGAATTTCGCCGAGTTGGCAAAGGAGTTCTCGGACTGCCCGTCCAAGGAACAGGGCGGATCCCTGGGCGAGTTCCCGGTGGGGGCGATGGTGAAGGAGTTCGAGGAGGCGCTGGCCAAGATGGAGGATGGCCAGATCAGCGGACCGGTCCGTACCCAGTTTGGCTACCACATCATCAAGGCCGGCCCGAAACACGAGGAGTCGGTGACCCCGTTTGAGGAAGTCAAGGACCAGCTGGTCAAGTACCTCGGGTCCATGAAGAAGCGCGAGGCTGACGGCAAGGCGGTCGAGGGCGAGATCAAGCGCCTCCGGGATGCCGCCGTGATCGAAATCAAGCTCGAGGACCCGATGGCGGCGAAGTCGGCGCCGGCGGCCGGAGAGGCAAAATAGCGGCTGGCGCAATGGCGGCTGGCGATGATGGCGCATTTGACGCCGCGGCGGATGACTATTGGATGGGCCAGGCGCTGGAATTGGCGCGTGGCGCGGCGGCGGCCGGAGAAGTGCCGGTCGGCGCGGTGGTGGTCCGCCGTGGCGAGGCGCTGTCATGTGGCGCAAACCGGGTCGAGGCGGCGAATGACGCCGTGCTGCATGCGGAGATCATAGCGTTGCAGGCGGCGTCGCGCGCTGTCGGTGACTGGCGGTTGAACGACTGTGTGCTGTATGTCACCAAGGAGCCGTGCGCGATGTGCGCGGGTGCGGCGGTGAATTGCCGGGTCGGCCGGATTGTCTTTGGCGCGCGCGACTTGCGCATGGGCGGCTGTGGCGGCGCCATGGCGATACACGACTTCCCCGGAATGCTGCACAATCCGCAGGTCACCGGCGGAGTGCGCGAAGAGGAGTGCAGCCAATTGCTGAAGCAGTTTTTTCGTGAACGCCGGGCGGCGCAGCGGCAGTGAGAGGGTATCGGCGCAAGATCGCGACTTTGGCCATAGTCTTGACCGTAGTGTCGGCTATGGCGCTGTCGCTTGCCGCCGTGGGGCGGCGTTTTGCGGCGGCGGCGGCTTCCCCGGTGTCTGGCGGGGCGGGCGGTTTTTTCCATTGCGTTGGCGGCGTATTGCGCTGGATTACGCCGGGGGCTTCGGGGAAATTGAGCGCCGAACAGCGTCTCAGTGCCCAGGTGATCGAGCTGCAGGCGCAATTGGCGCAACAGCAGGGGCTGGAGCGTAAATATGACGAGCTGCGACGCGCCGCCGGTTTGCGGCCGG
This sequence comes from uncultured Lentisphaeria bacterium, assembly GCA_934661755.1. Lineage (GTDB taxonomy): Bacteria > Verrucomicrobiota > Lentisphaeria > Oligosphaerales > Oligosphaeraceae > CAKUJM01. The sequence continues at coordinate 9,283 of CAKUJM010000057.1, forward strand.
CAACCGGCTGGCGCGCGATTGTCGCCGAGGCAGTGTCGCGTGATCCGAACTACTGGCAGGAGCGCATTGTCCTCAATCGCGGCTGGGAGGACGGCGTGGCCACCGGAGCGTTGGCGCTCAATGCCAATGGCGCGGTGCTGGGGCGGATTCTGCAATGCGATCGCCATAGCGCGGTCCTGGCCACAGTGCTCTCGCCGGATTGCCGTTTCGGGGTGAAGCTGGAAGGAGATGTCCCCGGCGGGGCAGGGGTGTTGCGCGGCATTGGCGAAGCACAGGCCGCCCGGGCGGGATATGGCGCGCTGGCCGATTACCTGTCCGCCGACCTGGAGGTGGCGCCCGGCAGCCGGATCGTCACTTCGGGGCTTGGCGGATGGCTGCCGGAGAATCTGCTGGTGGGAATGGTGGCATCTGATGCCGGTGATGACGCCAACGCGTTGCATGTTGAGGAATCGTTGCGCGGACAGCTTCATTGCGTCCCCGCCGCGTCCCTTGGCGTCTTCCGCTTTGCGGTGATACTGGTGCCGGATACGCAACACTGACACAAGGAGCAATACGCTCATGAGCTTGAATGACACCCCATCTGCAAACCGTACGCACATCGGCTTTTTCGGCCGGCGCAACGCGGGTAAATCCAGCCTGGTCAATGCGGTGACTGGGCAGGAGCTGTCGATCGTCTCGGATACATGCGGCACCACCACTGATCCAGTGACAAAGTCAATGGAGATTCTGCCGCTGGGGCCGGTGGTGATCGTCGATACTCCGGGGCTGGACGACGAAGGCCAGCTGGGGGAGATGCGGGTCAGGCGGGCGCGGCAGGTGCTTAATCGCATTGACATTGCGGTGGTGGTGGTGGATGCCACCGCGCCGCTGGCGGCATGCGACCGGCAGTTGCTGGCGCTCATCCGCGAAAAGGGCATCCCGCATATTGTCGCGCTGAACAAGAGCGATTTGCCTGCGGCCCGCCCGGCGTCATCGCCGGAGCAGATCAATTGCAGCGCCCTTACCGGCATGGGGCTGCATGAGCTCAAGGAGCGGATCGCCCGGACGGTCCCGGTGGACAGCGGCCGGAAGATGGTGGCGGATCTGCTCAATCCCGGCGATCTGGTGGTGCTGGTGATCCCGATAGACGAGGCCGCGCCGCGCGCACGGCTGATCCTGCCGGAACAGCTGGCCATCCGCGAGGTCCTGGATGCCGGGGCGCTGGCGCTGGTGGCGCGTGATACCGAATTGCCGCAGGCCTTGGCCGGCATCGGCCGGTCGCCGCAACTGGTAATCACCGACAGCCAGGCCTTCCGGGAGGTCTCCGCAGTCGTCCCGCCGGAAATCCCGCTGACATCGTTCTCAATTCTGATGGCGCGTTACAAGGGCTTTTTGACGGAGGCGCTGCGCGGCGCGGCGGCCATTGACACCCTGAAGGATGGCGACCGGGTGCTCATTGCGGAGGGCTGCACCCATCATCGGCAGTGCAATGACATCGGCACGGTCAAGATTCCCCGCTGGCTGGCAGGACACACCGGACGGAAGCTGCAGATCGAAACCAGCTCCGGAATGGGCTTCCCCGAGGATCTTTCACGCTACGATCTGGTGATTCATTGCGGCGGCTGCATGCTCACCGAGCGCGAGATGCTGTATCGCATGAAATGCGCCCAGGATCAGCGGGTGCCGTTCACCAACTATGGCGTCGTCATTGCCAGGATGACCGGCATTCTCGAACGCGCGATTGCGCCGGTGACGGGGGGGCGTTAGCCGATGGCGGAACGCAATCTCCAACTGGTCCGGAGGCTGTCGCAGGCGCATGATCTGGCTGATGACGAGTGGCTGGAGCTGTTTTCCACCTGGGATGACGGCGACCGCGCCGCCGCCGCGCAATTGGCCGCCGGCGTCAGCCGTGGGCATTTTGGCAACCGGATCTTCGTGCGGGGAATCGTCGAGTTCTCAAATCATTGCAGGAACGACTGCCTCTATTGCGGATTGCGTGCATCCAACCGCGCCTGCGCCCGCTATCGGCTGGAGCCCGACCAGATGCTGGCGTGCTGTCAGGCGGGATATGACTATGGTTTCCGGACCTTCGTCTTCCAAAGCGGCGAGGATCCGCAATTTCCGGTGTCGCGCCTGGCGCAGACGGTCCGGATGGTGAAGGGGCGTTTCCCGGATTGCGCCGTGACGCTGTCAGTTGGCGAATTGAGCCGCGATGACTATGCGGCGTTGCGTGAAGCTGGCGCGGATCGCTACCTGCTGCGGCATGAGTCCGCATCTGAGGAACATTATGCGTCTCTGCATCCGTCATCGCAGCAATGGGGGCGTCGCATGCAATGCCTGCGCTGGCTCAAGGAGCTGGGATTCCAGACTGGCTGCGGCTTCATGGTGGGATCCCCCGGGCAGCAGCCGTCGCATCTGGTTCAGGAGATGCGCTTCCTGCATGATTTCCGGCCGGCCATGATCGGCATCGGGCCGTTCATTCCGCACCAGGGCACCCCGTTGGCAAAATGCCCGGCGGGCAGCGCGGAATTGACGCTGTTTCTGCTTAGCCTGCTGCGTTTGCAGCATCCGGATGTGCTGCTTCCCGCCACCACGGCGCTGGCCACATTGCGGCCGGATGGCCGCGAAGCCGGCGTGCTGGCGGGAGCCAACGTCATCATGCCGAATCTCTCCCCGGAGAGTGCCGCGCGCAGGTATGTGCTCTATGACAACATGAAGTCCGACCCTGCCAGATCCTCGGTGATGGAGTCGGAATTGCAGCGTCGCATGGAGGCCATCGGCTATACGCTGTCGGTCGGGCGCGGGGATTATCCCCCGTCGGCTGCCAGTGGTCTTGCGGCAGGGGAGGAATCGCGATGATCAAGCTGGCATTCTATGGCAAGGGCGGAATCGGCAAGTCGACCACCGTCTCCAATTTGGCGGTGATTTGGGCACGGGCCGGTCTGCGGGTCATGCAGATCGGATGCGATCCCAAGGCGGACTCGACCATATTGCTGCGCGGGAAAACGCCATTGCCGACGGTGTTGGAGCTGATGCGCACCCGCGGAAATGACTTCACTCTTGATGACATGGTGGCGTGTGGCCATGCCGGAGTGCTGTGCGTGGAGGCCGGCGGGCCGGTGCCGGGGCTGGGATGCGCTGGACGCGGCATCATCGCCGCGCTGGAGAAGCTTGCCGAGAAGGGCGCATACGAATGCTATCGTCCTGATGTGGTGCTTTATGATGTCCTGGGGGATGTCGTCTGCGGCGGATTTGCGATGCCGATGCGCCAGGGCTATGCCGACCGGGTGTACATCCTCACTTCCGGCGAGAACATGGCGATTCATGCCGCCGCCAATATCGCCATGGCCGTCGACAACTTCCGGAGCCGCGGCTACGCACGGCTGGGCGGATTCATCCTCAACCGGCGCAATGTCCCGGGCGAAGATGAAAAGGCCGTCCAGCTGGCGGCTGATTTCCATTCGCAGGTCGTGGGAGATTTGGAGTGGCGTCGCGAAGTGCAGGAAGCCGAAGCGCAGGGGAAGACGGTGATGGAGGCCTTCCCGGAATCGCCGGCTGGCGATGGCTACAAGCGCCTGGCGGGAGGGATAATGCCCCAAATGGCGTGATGCCGTTTTGGCGGCCCTGGCGCTTCACCTGCTTTTTTTTTGCCGGCACGCGCGACCGCCATGCTCACCTGAAAAAGCTGGATCCGTGAAGTTAGGTGATTTTGCGTCGGAATGATAAATTTTGAGGGCGCGCGCTGTGGAGTACGTGATCGAAAAATGACGAAATCATGGCGCAGTATAGCCAACCTCACGGATCCAGGAAAACTTCATTCTGACGCATAATTCACCGCCTGCCCGCCATTCGTGGCGAGTGCCAGGCAGACCGCCGCAGATGCTGATTCAACTGAACAATCCCGAACAATGCGCTTTTCCGGAAACCGAGGTCGCAGCGGCGGCGTTCCCGCAGCCGTTTGCCGGGACACTGGAGTACAATGCCCCGGTGCGCGGACCGTGGAATATCGTGCATACCGGCATGCTGTTGCCGCAGTCGCACCAGATCTATGTCTGTGCGGCCGGCTGCCTGCGTGGCGTGGTGATGACGGCTGCGGAAATGCAGGCAATGGACCGGATGTCCTGGGTTGCAGTGGACGAGGCGGATATGTTCAACGGACAGCTGGAAGAGAATATCATCTCCGGCGCCAGCGAAATCATCGCCCGGCTTCCGAAACGGCCGCGGGCGATCCTGCTTTTCATCAGCTGCATCCACCAGTTTGCCGGCTGTGACATGGCGAGGGTGATCGCGGAACTGGGGGCACGACATTCCGGGATCGACTTTGTGGACTGCTACATGACGCCGACCATGCGCAAAAGCGGCCTCACGCCGGATCAGCTGGTTCGCCGCCAGATCTACGCGCTGCTGCCGAAGGTGCCGCCGCGCCCGCAGACGGCGGCGATCATCGGCAATGACCGCCCGACAATGCCGTCAAGCGAGCTGATCGCCTTGTTTGGCGGCGCGGGGTGGACGGTGCGGGACCTGACACAATGCGCCAGCTACGATGATTTTCTTGACACCGCCGACTCCTCGCTGTACATCACCACTTCCCTGCCGGCGAAGGCGGCGGCGGAGTCGTTGGCGGCGCGTACCGGACGCATGCATTTACATCTGCCGCTTTGCTATGGCGACGCCGAAATTCGCCGCTATCTGCGCGAATTGTCATTGAATTTGCAAATGACGGAGCCGGATTGGGACGAGGCGGCGCAAAAGGCGGAGTCGGCATTGGCGCAATTGCGTAGCGAATTGAGTGGCTGGAAGGTGGCAATCGACTACACCGCAACTCCCCGTCCGCTAGGGTTGGCACGGCGGCTGCTCGAATGCGGCATCGATGTGAGCTGCGTCTACGCCGATGTCTTCAGCCCGGAAGAGCAGGGCGATTTTGAAGCGATCAGGGGGCATTTCCCCAAATTGCGGCTGCGTCCGACCGTCCATCCATCGATGCTTCATGCGCCGCCGCAGTCCCCAAGCCTTAATTGTCTGGCCATTGGCCAAAAGGCCGCATGGTTCGAAAACACACCGTACTTCGTGAACATTGTCGCCGGCGGCGGACAATGGGGATTCGATGGCATTTGCCGGCTGTCCGCGATGATGGGCGAGGCCGCTGGCCACCCCAAGGACACTGCGACCTTGATCCAGCATAAGGGGCTGGGATGCCGTAGCTGTATTTGGGGGTGAATGTGCCTTCCGTGGGAAGTTTGGGTGGTTTGGGTAGTTTGGGTGGTTTGGGTAGTTTGGGGTGGTTGGGTTGGTTGGGTTGGTTGGGTTGGTTGGGTTGGTTGGCACGTCCCTCCATTAGCCTCGGCTTTTTGTAAAGTGTCTGCCAATCGCACACTTTTGGGGATTTTGCGTCTCATAACTGGCAGTGCTAATTTTTGCCGATACCGTAATACGGGCGGGCGGCGGGGGGATTCCCACCAGCCAAGGCATTGCGCGCATGCGCGCGCGGGAGAGGGGCGCAAACAGTCTGGATGACCACAACAAAGGGTAGCGGAGTTCAACGGAGTTCAACGGAGTTCAACGGAGGATAACGGAGGATAACGGAGGATAACGGAGGATAACGGAGGATAACGGAGGATAACGGAGGATAACGGA
>CAKUJM010000058.1 GCA_934661755.1 uncultured Lentisphaeria bacterium
CAGGCGGCGGAGGGGTTAACCGCGTGAGTGAACTTGGCCGGTGCATGTGTTGTCAATGACAAAGTCTGTTTGCAACATGGCGCGTTCTACAAAACTATGCATGGACGCACGCCATGACCGGCGCCAACCCCTCCGGCGCTGTCGCGCCACCTCCCCTTGCAGGGGAGGCTTTTCTGGTCGTGAAAACGAGAGCGCGGTCGTTTTACGGCCATGCATGACGGCACGTCATGCCCAACGCCAACCCCTCGGCTCTTCTTGTCGTGAGAACGAGAGCGCGGTCGTTTTACGGCCATGCACGACGGCACGTCATGCCCGGCGCCAACCCTTCGGCTCTTCTTGTCGTGAGAACGTGAGCGCGGTCGTCATATGCGCGCCCTTGTGTAGCCATTCTGTTCCGTCCGTTACTCGTTAATGGAAGAATGCTCCAATTTTGCGCAGGCGAGCGCGCAGTTGCGTGATTGGGATTTCACGCAGTGACATGCCGGATGCGGCTGCGAATGCGGCGGCCATGCCAGCTGCCTGTCCGGTGATATAGCATGCCGGGATCATGCGAATCGAGGTCATAACATGTCGATCGCAGCTTACGCATCGTCCGCAGGTGAGCAGGTTGGTGGTTTCCAGCGGCAGCAGTATACGGTAGGGGATGCCATAGCTTTCACCGAAGCCGCAAGCTGACGACCGGTATAATTCCTTATGTTTTACCAGATCCGCCATTCCGGGACGGGATGGATGGATGTCGGCGGGGGCGTTATAGCGTCCGATTTCATCTTCAAAATCGCGACGTGCGTCAAAGTCCGCCCGGTCCAGGACATATTCGCCGATGATTCGCCGTGATTCCCTGATGCCGAGGGTGCTTGCAGTGGAGACGATTTCCGCATTGGAGAAGCCATCGATGCGTTGGCGGTAGAAGTCCTCGTATTCAGCCAGGATGGCGCGGCTGTGGATTGTCCCGGCTGTCAGGGATTCGGCATTGGTTGGGTCGACATCGAAGGCATGGGAGATGTTGGCCACTGCGGCAACCCGGGAGATGGCGAACATTCCGGTATGATGATAATCCTCCACGGAGAGCAGGCCGTCTGAAAATGCCTGCCGGATTTTTTGCAGCATATTGTCGTCGTCATGGCCAAATGCACCGCCCTTGCGGTAGGCGTCCATATCCATTCCCGCCCACATTGAGCACAGGGTCGAGGGCATGACCTGGCCCTCCTCGCCGCCTTGCCGATATGGTGCGCCGGCCATGGCCGCCAGGGTGCCGTCGCCAGTGGCGTCGATGAAGATGGCGGCGCTGACCGCGAAATTGCCGCCGGGCGTATTGCACAGGATTGCCTTGACAACCCCGTTTTCGACAACCGCGTCAAACATCCGGGTGTAGTATAGGATCTGTGCGCCGCTGCCGAGCAGCAAATGCTCGTAGATGCGCTTGAGGTGTTCGGCATTGATGGTGCCTCCGCAATCAAAATTCCGTCTTGCGGCCGCGTCATGCAGATTGTCGATGACCTCGCGCCCAAAACCGCCCGGCAGAAAATTGACCCCATCCGAGCACATCATGAATGCCGGCACCAGTGCGGCAGTGCTCATCCCCCCGGGCATCGACATGGTGTCGACAATGAGGACTTTGGCGTCATTGCGGGCGGCAGTGACCGCAGCCGCAATGCCCGCCGGTCCGGCGCCGACGACACAGATATCGACGGCGTACTTCAGGGGATAGCTTCTGGAAACATCAAGTTTTTCCATTGACATGTCGGGGAGTCCGCCATTGGCCTGGCGGCGGGGGCGTTGGAGTTGATTTCAAGCCGCGTGCCAGCGAAGCTGTGTTCCCGCCATTCGTTGTCCACTGCCCATCCAGTCCCGCCCCCCTCACCTCCCATCCAGTCCCCCCCCCCCTCCTCCGCAGGCAAGCGTGGGGGGGGGGGCGGTCGTCTTCAGGATTTGACTGCGATGTCTCGGGCAGGGATTCGGATGCCGCCGGGGAGCACGGCCTCTTCAGTGTCGTAGTTGACAAATACGCGGACGCCGTTGGAATATAATGTCTCTGCCACCGCGCCGTCGTTGTGGATGATGAAGTCATCGAGGAACGCCTTCTGGGTGGAGGCGAGGGCGGCGAGGTCATCGGTCATGCGCTTGACCGCGGCGGCATCCCGTTTCAGCTTTTCCGGTCCCTCGAATGTGAGGTCGGCGCCCCATCCGGAATTTGCGTCCCAGGCGGGATTGTAGCGATGATGGAAGTAGATCATCGGGAGTCCGCCCCAGGAGAGATTTTCCAGGTATCGGCGTGATCCCGGGAATTCATTGATTTGCAGTCGGCAGTTGTTATACAGCAGGATTCCGTGGTAGACCATCTGGTAGAACGGGATGTGTTCATCGCAGAATGGCTCCGTCACCTGATCCAGGTTATAGATCATATAGGCGCGGTCCAGTTCGGGGAGCGCCCAGTCACGCACCCCCTCCGACATGGAGATTCCGAACGAATCATGCTGCAGCTTCAGGATCTTTTTGTAATAGATGCTGTTGTCGCGCCGGTCAATCGGATGGACTGGATGTGCGCAGCGTCTCATTGCAATGATGGAGATGACATCGACGAAATAGGGGCCATGCAATCCCGGCAGTCGTTTTTTCACTTCACGGAAGTTCGCCTCGGCGTAGCCGAGAGCCTTTTGGGGGCAGACGCGGTATGCCTGTCCGCCGCCGAGGCGTCCGCCGCCCACCACGGGTCCGCCGTATTCCCCGCTGTCGCGGCAAACGTCCTCCAGGGAGAAGTTCCTTGCCAGGGTATAGCCGTCATAATAGTTGTCATGCAATGAAATGTGGTATCCGAGGCGGTTGATTTCCGCGATCAAGTCGCGCAGATCCTGTTCGCTGCCGCATCCATCTACTGTCGGGAAGAGCTGCGGGAATGCGCCATCGTGTCCGCCATGTCCCCAGCCGACAAGGCTGAATTCCGCGGGGCCGACGCCTTGCCGGTGGAATTCTTCGGCGATCGTGCGGATGTTTTCGTAGGTCAGGAAGACGCGTGGCACGGGCTCGTTTTCGGGGGTTTGCTCCAGGATCTGCGTTGGCAGCGGCTTCACGGCAAGCCGGCAGCGCACCGTCAAGGCCCGTGATGAATAATCCAGGTCCGGCTCGGAGCCGCAGCGTTCCGCGATGGTGCGGAGCTTCCGGACTTCGCGGTTGTACTTCCGGTACCATTTTGCGGCATCCTTCCAGTCGCCTGAAATCTGGGTGAACAGGATGGTCATGTCCTCGTCCAGGGCGTCATCCACCGCCTTTTCGCGGATATTGAAGACTGCGTCAAGCGAATATGACTGCCGGCTGCCCCAGGCGGTCCGCAGGCGCAATCCGGCATCCAGTTTTCCGCCCTCGATCAGCCCCATGCAGGCACCGCCATTGCGGAAGAACGCATAGAGCGGCATATTTCCCCACGAGACGTTCCATGCGGTCTCATTGAACAGCGGCAGCTCATACTGGGCGCAGTCGTGTCCGGAGGTCCGGCAGAGGTATCCGGAGGCCCACGGGATCAGATACTTGCCGTCGCGGTTTTCGCAGCATGAGAAATCCGGATTGACGACCACCAGGTCCTTGAATTTGCAATTCCCGGTTTCCAGCAATGAATCCGCCGGTATTCTCAGCATGGTCCCGTTTGCATCAGGCTTCAGCCGGAAGTCGAACTGCAGACCAAGTTCAGGGTTGCGCCAGCTGCCGCGCTCCTCATGCCATCCTTCGCCGACAGCAGAGGAACATACCTTCCCCTTCGGATCAAAGTAATTGACCTCAAACGACAGGTTCATTTGTGTTTTTCCCATCCTTCCGCATTCGTTTTGATTCCTGGATCCGTGAGGCTGGTGGTTTTGCGTCAGAATGAGGGGGATTCCGAGGGTGCGTACGGGAAGTACGTGACCGGAAAACGGCGGAATCATGGCGCAAAAGGCCCAGCTTCACGGCATTCAGGTGGCGGCATTGTGGCCTAATAGGCTCCCTCGATGGAGTCCTCCGTGGTGCGTTCAAGCTTCATGTCACTGATTGTCAGGTCAGTTGCATCGATTTTGCAATTGGTGAAATTCAGGTTCCCGGAGTTGTCAATTGTGGCGGCTCGGGACACGTCCTTGAACACGATGCCGTTGAAGAGCGCGCCATCGACATTGCAGATGCGCAGTGCCGCCGCCGAGATTTTGCTGATCGCTGCGTTATCGACGACGATTTTCCGGATTGGCCGGGTGTCGAATTCTTTTCCCTGTGTCGAAAGATAGCAGCACTGGATGCCAATGACGCATTCATTAATCTTTGCATTGCGGATCATGACATTGTATGGCGCTGGCCCTTCCTTCCAATTGAGCATGGCTCCGACATTGAAGGCGCATCCTGAATTTTCCAGTTCGCAGTTTTCAAGCAGGACATTGGAGCCCTGGATGGTGATGCCGTTGTTGCGGTTGTTGCCGGCCTTGTAGTTGATCAGGACCGTGCCCAGGCCGCAGTGGTTGGGTTCGAAGAACACGTCCGGCTCGTTCTGCAGCTTCTTGACGCCGATCTTATGGTCGCGGCGCTCCTGTTCCGTCGAGACATCCTGGTTCTGGTTGGCATAGGTCACGATGTTGGCGGGGATCGGGTGTTTCAGTCCCAGCTCGCCGGTGACGATGTCCCGGAATTTGGCGACCCCTTTGCTCGTGACGGTTGTCTGCATCTTGATTTCGCCGGTATATGGCGATACGATGATGATGTTCGTCCCCTCGTCGCGGTTGGTGTTGTCCGGCAGCAGCTTGCCGTTGCGCACCTCGGCGATGGGGACTCCCGGCGCCAGGGTGTTAAAGCAGTCATCGCTCATATTGCGGAAATCGCAGTTCTTCGCGAAGACGCCGATTTCCACCGGCCGCCAGACGAACAGCGCGTCCGCGTTGGTTGAGAGGAATTCCCCGTCCCGCGGCTTTACGGTGCAATTGACATAGGATGGCGAGACGCTGTTGGCCACGGTGAATGCCGCCCCGGTGGAATTGAGGACAGTGACATTTTCGACGGTGCAGAATCTGCCTCCGGAGATGCCCAGCGCGGGCCTGTCGAAGCGTTGCGGAATCACCATGACAATTCCCGGCTTGAGGCCATTGAGTTTGCCGTTGAGCGCGTGGCCGATTTGGGCTCTGCAGGTACCATCGGCAAGTTCCTCCACCTTGTGGATGAATTTGTCGCTGGCGGCCTTGACCATCTTCCCATTCGAGTCAAACGCCATCGTCACCTGCTTCAGATAGGGCAGCGGCGAGTCCGGCTCCATCTTCAGAATCACGCTCGAGGTCGCCTCATCGACGGATACGATCGTCCCCTGTGCGTACAATTTTCCCTTATATTCGAGGGTCAGGCCGCGGACGGTGACATTGTCCGAGTTGGCGACATTTATTCCGGGGCAATTCGGGTTGGAGTTGCCGAACAGCAGAACCGCCTTGTCTCCGCCATCGAAGGTGACATTGTGCAGGTCTTTGATGTCGATGTGGGCTGCGTCCTTTCCCGGATGGATATAGTAGACGCCCTCCGGGATTTTGACAACCACCCTCCCGCGCGTTTTTGCCGCTTCCTGCACGACGGCTTCAAACGCGGCATAATTGTTGGTCGTTCCATCGCCGATTGCGCCGAACCGCGCAATGTCCAGCACGGTCTCCTTCATGACCGCCAGGCGTTTGGCCAGGCGTATTTCCTGCTTGAAGTAGTTGACGAAGCTGTTCATGTCATTGCGTTCGCGGTCCAGGAAAAGCGGCGCGTCGGGATTATTTGATTCGGCGTCCCGGGTCATGAGCGCCAGCAGGCTTTCCGCAATCTCCATGCGTTTTGCAAAGCGTTCCTTCTGGATATCGGAAGCCGTGCACTGGGCGAAATCCGCCTTGAGCGCGTCCAGGTTCTGCCGCGTCTGGCCGATATACGGCGGCATTTCCTTCATGAGCGTGGCGCGGTATTCGGCGGAAAAGTTCGCCGGGCTGTATACGGGTTGCGGCTCATATCCGGCGGCGGCGGTCATGATGCCGCAGATCCCCAGGATCGCGGCGGCAAAAGAGTGCTTCGTCATGTTTTTTTGTATGTGGGTTGTGGCCAATGATGCGTCCTGGGACCGGCGAGGCTGGCGATCCCTGCGGAATGTGCCGCCAGCCATCGGCGGCCGTGGCTAGAATCTCCGGAAGTTGTTCTGGAAGCCGAAGTCGTATACCGAGCTGGCCGTCACCTGCATCACCGACATGTCCGGCATCAGGACATTGGTGGCGCCGGCGTGGCGCAATGCCAGCGGCTGTCCGGCGACGCCGCGGGCGACGAGCCAGTTGTTCTGCTTGGGGTCTTCTGTCCGGTAGCCATCCGCCAGATAGAACAGGTACTTGACGCCGGCGCTTTGGAGCGCCGCGGCCTGGCAGGCCGGGACCCGTGACTGCTTGAACACGTATGCCTTCTCGATTGAAGGCAATGAGGCCGGACTCCAGTCGGCGCTGGTGTTGGCCGCATAGCCGGTATACCTGCGGTTGTCGCCGTCGTTGCCGGCTCCGACCCAGATTTCCGCGGACGGGCAGAAGGCCACGCTCCAGGAGCTGAGGTAGTATGGTCCGAACTGCAGGCCCACAGGCAGCGAGATCCGGCGGTACTGGCGCCAGCGCGACTCCACGAAGAACTCATGCCACGGATAGTGATGGCCGTTCTGGAGATAATTGTATGCAATCAACGGCACATAGTCTTCGTTGTCGTCGGCGTACATTGCGAATCCCAGGCCGCACTGCTTTTTGTTGTTGACGCATTTGATCCCCTTGGCCTTCTCTCGCGCCTTGGAGAGCGCCGGGAGCAGCATCGACGCCAGAATCGCGATGATCGCGATCACGACCAGCAATTCAATGAGTGTGAAATGTTTCTTCATCTGTTGTTGTCTCCTCTTTTTCATCTGCATTCATGTGCAGGGAAATCCTGCTGGCGCTTGGCGGAAACATTCCATTTCCGCCCGGGGGTGAAGGCGGTGATACCCTTTCGCATCGCGGTTAATATGACATTGGCGAATGGCGGTGCTATTGACGCAAACTTCTAATTTAGAGAAAGTATTTAAATAATAATCAATCGGTGCGGGGATTGCGGCGGAGCATGTTGGAGCGGGCGTCCTTTTGATTGATATTCATATTCTTTCCGGATATTAGAAGTTTTTGTCAATTGCCGGATCAAGGCGGCCGATAACATTATCCTGAATCCGTGAAGCTGGCTCTTTTGCGCCACGAATTTGTCATCCGGCGGGTCTGCGTTTTTCTGCGCATGGTGGCGTCGGCTTTTTTAGTGTGCAACCCCTGTCGGGAGGAAGGAAAACACGATGATCTGGATTGACTGGCTGATAGTCATTTTGCCGATGGCCGCGCTTGTCGCGATTGCGCTTTATGCCAAGCGCTTTGCGCGTGACGCGGCGTCATTTCTGGCGGCGGGGCGGGTTGCCGGCCGTTATGTCATTTCGGTCGGCGACATGATGTCCTGGCTTTCGGTGATCATCCTGGTTGCCGGTTGCGAGCAGACCTACCAGACCGGCTTCGGGCTGAGCTTCTGGAACAACATCCTGACTCCGATCAGCCTGGTGCTGGCATTGACCGGTTTTTGCTCCTACCGGTGGCGGCAGACGCGCTGTCTTTCCAAGGGCCAGTTCATCGAGCTGCGCTACGGAAGCAAGTTCTTCCGGATGCTCACCGCCGCGATCAGCACCTTTTCCGAGATGATCACCAACGCGCTGGGGCCGGCGATTGCGGCGAATTTCTTCATATACTACCTTGGGTTGCCGCACAAGGTCATGATTGGCGGGATCAACCTGCCATGCTATGCAATCATCGTGGCGGTATGCCTGACGCTGGCGATGCTGATCATCTGGCCGGCGGGCCGCATTTCGCTGCTGGTGACAGACAGCATCCAGGCCGTGCTTTCCTATCCGATTTTCGTGATGATCGCCGGTTTTGTGATTCTGAAGCTGTCGTGGAATGCCGACATCACCCCGTTGCTATGGTCGCGGGTGCCTGGCGAGAGCTTCATTAACCCGTATGACGTCAGCCAGTTCCGCGACTTCAACATTTTTGCGCTGGTCGTGCAGGTAGTCAGCTCGATCATGAACCGCGCCAGCTGGATTGGCAACGACTCGACCAACTCGGGGCGTTCCCCGCATGAGCAGAAGATGGCGGGGATCCTCGGCTCCTGGCGGGGCGGATTTGCGATCATGATGATCGGCCTTCTGGCGATGCTCACCTATGTGTTCATGAACAGCGGCAATTTTGCGGCGCATGACGCCGGCAACCACTTCAAGGTGACCAGCAATGAGGTGCGCCAGGAGCTGTCCATCCGGGTATTGGAGGACGTGATTGAGGAGCCATCGCGGCTGGCGGCGGCCAAAAGCGCGGTGGAGGCCCTCCCTGACGAACGCCATGAGATCGGTGTGGACAAGCCGCTTTCGCAGGGGGACAACCTGGACACCAGGTACTTTGACGCCGTCAGGTCGGCGGTCGGCGAGTCGCCGGAGGCGCTGGAGGAGTTCCAGCGGTTCCGTTCGCTTTACAACCAGATGATGATGCCGATGGTGACTAGCAGGCTCTTTCCCGTCGGGATGCTGGGGCTGTTCTGCCTGCTGATGGTGATGCTGCTGATTTCCACCGACGACTCGCGGCTGTTCAACGCATCATGCTGCATCACCCAGGATATGATCCTGCCGTTGTTCAAGCGGCGCATTTCGCCGAAGGCGCACATCCGGATCATCCGCCTCACCACCCTCGGGGTGGCGGTCTTCTTCATGGTGATGGCGATGTTCTTCACCCAGATGGACTACATCAACATGTTCGTGACCATCCTCACCGCGATATGGGTGGGCGGATCCGGTCCGATCATGGTCTTCGGGCTTTACACGCGCTTCGGGAATCTGTATGGCGCCTGGGCGTCGCTGATCCTGGGGTCCGGCACTTCGGTCTTCGGGCTGCTATGCCAGCGCAACTGGGCGAAGACCATCTATCCATGGCTTGAGGGCCATGGATGGGTGGAGTCGCTTGACAGATTCCTGACGGCGGTCAGCCGGCCCCTCAACCCCTGGGTCGTCTGGAAGATGGATCCGGTGAAATTTCCGATCAATTCCTATGAGATCCTCTTCATCTCGATGATGCTGGCCATCAACGGCTACATTGTGCTGTCGCTTTTGACCTACAGGCCATACGACCTGGACAGGCTGCTCCACCGCGGCGAGGGAACTGCCGGCGAGGGAACTGCCGGCGCGGCCGCGCCCCGCCGCAGGAACTGGCTGAAGACCTTCATCCTCGACAAGATGGTGTGCATCACCCCGGAGTATACACGCGGCGACCGCATCATCGCCTGGTCGGTCTTCGGGCTGTTCGTCTACAATTTCTTCGGCACATTCCTGATTCCGTTGATCTGGAACATGATCTGGAGGTGGCCACGCTCCTGGTGGAATGTCTATTTCTTCGTGACCTTCCTGGCGGTGCCGGCGGCCATCGGGGTGATTTCCACGGTATGGTTCATGATTGGCGGCAGCCATGACATCATGCGGCTGTTCCGGGATCTGGCCCGGCAGTCGGTGGATGCCGCGGACAACGGCCAGGTGCTGTCTTCAGGGCAGTCCGAGCCGCCAGCCGCCGAGCCGCCAGCCGCCGAGCCGCCAGCTAAGGAGTAGCGGGATTGTGCCATCTGCCCATTGCCGGCGATCGTCTCCATCAAGCAATGACCATGAACAACGCAAACCGATTTCTTTCGCTTTCCGGTGAGTGGGTCCTTGGCGCCGACGGCGTGGACTGCATTCCCGCGCATGTCCCCAGCGATGTGCTTGATGACCTGCGTGCCGCCGGGCTCATCAAGGATCCCTGCCACCGCATGGACTATCTGGATTGTGTATGGTGCGGGAAGAAGGAGTGGGTCTACCGGAAGGTCTTCACCGGCAACTTCCCCGAGGGCGAAATCCACGAGCTGGTCTTTGACGCCCTGTCGTACATTGCGGAGGTGTCGCTCAACGGCCGTCATTTGGCGACCCACCGGACCATGATGCGCGAATTGCGCATCCCGGTGGCCGGGATTTTGCGCGACGGCGCGGAAAATGAGCTGGTGGTCAAGGTGAGGGCCTTCAATGAAGCCGAGCTTGACACTCCGGTCATCTCCTTCTGGAGCAACTGGAGCGAGGGGATATTCGATCCCCGCCTTGCCGCCAAGCGCGGCGCCGGCCGCAAGGCCAACTACAGCTACGGCTGGGACTGGACTCACGGGCTGCCGACCTGCGGCATCTGGCGTGATGTGCGGGTCGAGTCGTATCCGGTCGCGCGTCCGGCGAGGGTCTTCGCCGATGCGCGGCCAGACGGGGGCATCGACCTGTCCTTTGAGCTGCATACCCGGCTTCGGGAGGTCATCGACGGCACCGCCTTGCTGTCAATCCGTCGCAAGGGCGGCACTGGCGGCGTCGTGTTTTCGGCGGAATATCCGCTCACGCTGGGGCCGGGCGTGACGGAATATCATCTGGCGGCGCGTCTGGAGTCGCCGCAGCTGTGGCATCCGGCCGGACATGGCGGGCAGCCGCTTTACGAGCTGGCCCTGGAGATAGCCGATGGCGGGCGTCGGCTGACGGAATTTGAGACGTCGTTCGGCTTCCGCAGCTTTGAGATCGAGGAGCGGCGCTATAACGACAGCCAGGGACTTTTCCAGTTCCGCGTCAATGGGCAGCCGGTCTTTGCCAATGGCGGCAACTGGGTGCCGCCGGACATGCTGCCGGGGACGGTCACTGCTGAGCGTCTGCGTCATCTGCTCAAGCTGGCCACCGAGGCGGGATACAACTATTTGCGCGTGTGGGGCGGCGGGTATTATGAGTCGGACTGCTTCTATGACCTGTGCGACGAAGCCGGGATCATGGTCTGGCAGGACTTCATGTTCGGGGGGCCGGAGGTGCCGGATTTCGATCCGGCGTTCCGTGCGGAGGTGCGTCGTGAAGCGGAGGAGGTCGTCGCGCGGCTGAGGCGGCATCCATGCCTGTGCGTGTGGTGTGGATCCAATGAAACCGACGAGTTCTACCTTGAGGCGAAGAATTGCAAAATGCGGCGTCCGAACGGCGGCTACTACGGGTGGACGCTGCTGCATGAGGACATCCCGCAGATTGTCAGCCGCATGGTGCCGAGCGCGGTGTATATTCCGTCATGTCCGTACCGGGGCAAGGCCGCGCCGGAGGGAACCGCCAACAACGCCGTCGGCTTCGGCACCTGTCATGCCGAGTGGCTGCCGCAGTTCGAGTCGGACGAGGCCTTCGACCGCACGGTCGTGCCCACCTTCATGAACGAATTCTATGGGATGTGCCCGCTTCCGGAATCTTCGGCGAGGCGTTTTCTCTCGCCTGAGGACCAGGGTGACTACAACAATCCGGTCTTTGCCGCGCACAACATGCTTGAGGTCCAGCGCAATGACGAATGGGGGCAGATATTCCGCCATCTGTGCTTCCATGACCGCCGCCGCCGCTTCGAGCTCCCGTTGCCGGAGCTGCTCAATGGCTTCGGAATCTGCGCGGAGGAGCTCATGACGCGCTATCTGGCGCTTTTCCGGCGCAACCGCAAATATTGCGGCGGAACCGCCTATTGGCAATTCAACAGCGCCTATCCGATGATCAACTGCGATATCGTCGATTACTACGGGGTCCCCAAGGCATCCTGGTATGCGACTCGCCGTGCATCCGTGCGCGTGGCGCCGATCCTGGCGGTATATGACGACCGCATTGACGTCTACATGTCGAACATCAGCGGCAAGGCCGAATCCGGCGAGCTTTCCGCCGCGCTGAAGAGCTTCCGCGGCGAGGTGATTTCCGGGCAGAGGCGGCGCGTCGTGGCCGCGCCGGAGAGTTCGGAGCTGGTTCTCTCCATCCCCCGCGGGGGCGGATGCGACGCGACGCGGGCTTTTGCCTGGGCGCAATGGCGTGGCGATGACGGCCAGGAGGCGCAGACCCACCGCTATTTGTGTGTGCCGCGCGAACTGAAGCTGCCGGAGGCCGAGGTGGAGATTGTCCGCAGGGACCGCCGCAGCGTCACGCTGCGTTCATCGGCATTTGCCCGCCGTGTCATCATTTCGCCATATGACCGCGGCTGTTATCCATCCGACAATTTCTTCGACCTGTATCCCGGCTGCGAGAAGACGGTGCTCTTCAGCGCGCCGGCCGATGGCCAGATCCCCGTGGAGCATGAGAACCGCCCTGGCCGCGGGCCATACGTCTGCGCTCTGGAGAAGATCCGGAATCCCGGCGACGACATCTGGGAGCTGGAGTTGTACAATCCCGGTATGGAGGCGTCGGTGGTGCCGATTCGGGTACAGGGGGACGACTGCGAGCATGAATGTCCGCCGTCGGTGGAAATCCCCGCCGACGGCACCGCCAGGGTCACGATCAGGCTGCGTGCCAATTTGTTCCGGCGGCATCCCATTGCAATCCCCGTCGATATCCATGTGGGCGGCGCGGTATTGCTGGAGACCTTTTTCCGCATGGACTTCGGGAACGTGTTGAGCCACGGCGTGCTGCGTCTGCAGAACTGCTGGGAGAAGCCGCTGGCAATTCCCGGGGTTGAATACCGCGCCCGGCTTGCCGACGGCACCGAATTGCGCTCGGCAATGCCGCCGGTAGTCTTGCAGAAGGGCCAGTCCGCCGCCTTTGACTTCCGTGTCCCGCGTGACATTCTGCCGGACACCGCCGTCATCAGCTGCGGGGATTCCCAGAACCGCATCTTCGAGTCGAAGTGCGATTTTGCGTCCTGGTGGCGGAAGATGGATGTGCGGCCGTTTGACGGCGGCGATTTTCCGGTTGTCCCGCTGGGCAGTCCGTTGCGGGGGTGCAGCATCCGCGCGGATGACCACGTCCATTTTCTGCGGCCGTGTCCGGATAGCCGGGCGCAGCTGAATTTGTTCTGGGAGCTGGGCACGGATGTCATCCGCATGACATTGTATGTGCGCGGCATCCCTTTCTGGCAGCCATATGAGGGGACCCGGGTCTGGAGGGCGACCTGCGTCGAATTGATTGTCGGCACTGCGGATCGCCGTGAATGGCGCGATTTGTCGCTGGCCTTGACGGAACGGGGGCCGCAGATCTGTCTGCGTAGGACTTCAGGCACGGAACCGGGCGGGTTGCTGGACAGCCGTTGCGGCCGACTGGAGGTCCTCCGCAGTGTCGAGGATGACCTCACGATATACCGTCTGGAGCTTTTCCCGTCGGGGCTCGGCATGCCGGCGCTTTCCGGCGCCCGGGCATTCCGGTTCGGGATTGCCATGCGGTATCCAGACGCCAATGCGATGCAGATATACAATGGCATCAACTACGGGAATGGCCTGAGCCGGGCGGGGCTGGCGGCGCTTCCGGAAGGCTGCGGCACCACCCCGGATGCCGCCGGCGGGCAGGGAATCCCCCGATGAGTCACCAGACATGGCAGGAGGCAGGAAAATGGGACAGCTGAAATTGAAGGAGATATACTATTTCCGGGCGCCGCGGGATCGGAATTACAACTCGACCATAATTCCGAAGGGCTGTCTGTATGTCGAGATCCTGCTTGGCGGCATTGTGGTCTACGAAGGCAGGATCTACAAGCGCGGCGCGCTTTTTGCGCAGTCCGAGGGCATGGAGACGATCCACGACTTCCAGGACCGCCATCCATACCGTGCGCTGCTGGTGGTATTCAGCGGATATGACCCGTCGGAGCATCCATTGCCACATATCGGCGCTTGGATGAACAAGGCCAGCCTCGAGCCGTTTGTGGACGAGATCCAGGACGCGTTCTTCGAGGGCGGCAATCGTGAAGAGCTGCGCAATTACATCTTTGCCGCAGTGGAATGGCATTTGATGCGCAGCCAGGAGCAAAAGTCAAGGGACAAGGTGTCATATCATAATATCCTGGAGACCAGGGAGCTGCTTGCGCGGCCAGATTTTCTGTACGATGACTGGCCCGGGCTGAGCCGCCGGGCCGGATACAGCCCGGCATATCTGACCACCCTCTTCAAGAACGAGTTCGGGATCACCCCGTATCAGTTCTACCTGAAGACGCGTCTTGACCGGGCGGCGGCGGCGCTGGCTGAATCGGATGCCAGCATCCGCCAGATCAGCATCGAGTGCGGCTTCCAGAATATCGAGAGCTTCTACCGGGCCTTCAAGCGGCGCTTCGGCAAAACCCCCAATCAATACCGCGCACATCATTAGCAGACGTGGATGGCCAGCCAGGGGCCGCCCCGGGGGTAGCAAGGGCGTCTCGCCCTTGGACAATTGTGTTGTTACAACATGTCGCGTTCTTAAAACTACGCATGGACGCACGTCAAGCCCGACGGTAACCCCTCAGCTCCTCAGCCTCCCCTGCAAGGGGAGGTGCCGCCGGATGCGGCGGAGGGGTTCACCGCGTGAGTGAGCTTGGCTGGTGCATGAGCTTGTTGTTGTTCCTTGTCTGTTTATAACAAAGCG
>CAKUJM010000059.1 GCA_934661755.1 uncultured Lentisphaeria bacterium
GCGAACTATTCTCCGCAATGGCCTCAGAAGACGATGCCTGTGTTCAGCGCGAACTATTTTTCATTCTTTGTTACTGTTTTTTGTGCCAAAAAATCCCGGAAAAAGTGCGCCGGTGGCATTTTTCGGGGAAAAAGTGCCGCTTGGCAGTTCCGGAATGGCGCAACAGGGATTACAGTACACCCAAAGCCGCATCCCCGATCCGGGGATGATTGTTTTTTTCACGGCATCGCACGTCCCCAAACATAAATGCACAACCATGGAGAAGCACATGACTTCATTGAAATTTAGTGCCGGCATCCTGGCCACTGTCCTTTCGCTCGGTCTCGGGCTGGGCGCGGCGGACTGGTATGTCTCCGTCCACGTCGGCAACAAGAAAAACGACGGCAGCCAGTCGGCGCCGCTCAAATCCATCCAGAATGCGATCGACAAGGCCGCCCCGGGAGATGTGATCCACGTGGCTGGCGGCGAGTACTATGGCCGGATGAACTGCGGCTGGATTGACCTGAAGAAGCCGCTCACCCTGATTGGTTCCTACAACGACGATTTTTCCGCCCGCGACATCAAGAGCACCCCGACCTGCCTGCGTCCGAAGAACGAGCAGTTCGGCAGCCGTCCGACCTTTGGCACCCTGACCATCAACACCGAGAATCTCGGCCCCCAGCAGGCGGTGACCATCGATGGCTTTGTCTTTGACCATACCCGTGCCAACGCCTATCATGCCACCGACGGCAAGCCGGAGGGCCTTGCGGCCGGCCGCCTTTGCATTCCGCCGGAAAAGGGCAATGCCAAGTCGCCGTCGATTGACAAGGCATTGGTCAATGCCAAGACCAGCGGCACCCTGACCATCTCCAACTGCCTGTTCCTCAACGCCAGCAACTATGCGCTGCTGGTCGCCCATCGCGAGGGTGTGGTCAATGTGGTCAACAATGTCTTCCTCGGCAGCCGCAACGCGGCGGCGGATGTGCGCAGCACCAATGGCAAGCCGGGCATGGTGACCTTCAATTTCGACCACAACACCGCGATGTTCTCCTGGCAGCAGAAGCGCGATCCGGACGCCACCATGGGCTTTGCGGTGCGCGCCAACGACAAGACGATCACCAACATCACCAACAACATTCTGGGCTTCAATTACATGTCCGGATTTGACAACACCAAGGGCAACGACGCCACCAAGCAGATTCGTCTGGACAACAACATCTTCTTCTGCAACCGTGTCGCCGACGTCACCGCCACGATGAGCCCGAACATCATCCTGCTGAAGGTCGAGGACGAGGATGCCTTCTCCGGCCTGGAGGATCTGGAATGCATGGAGAGCGTTTCGGACAATGTCGGCATGAGCGATCCGAAGCTCTTCAAGGGCGTCCTGGATCCCGACTACGCCGGGGCCTTCATCAACCTCACGGCATCGGAGGAGACCGACTATGACGAGAACTCCCCGATGAACCAGTGGCGCGAGATCCTCGGCGTCAACAAGCGCGGCAAGATCAAGATCAAGGTGTCGATGTACGCCAATCCCTATCCTTATGACAGCGCCATCAAGTTCTTCGGCGTGGTCGAGGGACGCGGTGCCCAGGCATTCAAGTAAGGGCAGCCGGTGACGGGGGGATGACGCGTACAATGTGGACGACGGGAATTGATCCGGGGCGCCGGCTGGCGTTGCGGTTCAATTCCCGGGTGGTGCGCGTGTTTTGTCCATTCGTTGTCTTCCCGTTCAGGGGGAGCAAGATATATATTATGCGGCGGGTGTTTTGCGCATTGGCGGTGCTGGCGTCTGCGATGGCGGTGTCAGCGGTGCAGACGCAGCAGGAGACGATCGCCCAGTGCGCCCGGGAACTGTCGCTGGATAATCCGGTGGAGCTGAGACGGCGCGCGGCGCTGATTGTCGGAAAATATGACGACCCGCAGGCGGCGCAGATATTGTCGGTCGCGCTTTCGGATCCGGATCCCGTGGTTCGCCGCAATGCCCTGGTGTCATTGGGTGAGGCCGCGCCTGTGCTTCGCCAGGCCGGCATGGCGGTGCTTGAGCGGCTGGGCGATGGTGATGTCACGGTACGGCGTCTGGCATCGTCGCTGATCCCGCAGGCCCTCGGGGTGTTCATCAGCGGCAATGTCCTGTCGGCGCCGAATATCCGCATTGTCTCGGGATTGCGGACGCGCAATCCGGAGGAGTCGCGGCGTACCGCCGGACTGCTTAATCTGGCGCTGGCCGACAGCGACGGCGCGGTGCGGCGCAATGCCCTGATGGGCGCCGCATATTTTCCCGGCATGCTGGCGCATGGCCGGCTGGAGCCTTTTCTGTCGTCACCGGAGTGCGAAGTGCGCATGACCGCGCTGATGCTCTACGCCTGCCGCAGCGATGCCGGCGAGGACCGGATCACTTCGATGCTGAAGGCGATGATGCCCAGGGCAACGGCGGACGACCGCCGGACGATGCTGGATTTTGCATCCCAGGTTCCGGCGGCGGCGGCGATGTGGCTTTTGGCGGCGTTGTCGCACGACGACGATGCCGCCATCCGGGTGCAGGCGATGGCGGTTCTCTTCCGGCTGGCGCCGCCGGAGGCGTCACAGCTGCCGCAGCTGCTGGCGGCCATTCATGAGGAAGGCGTTCCTGCCGCATTGCGTGCCAGGCTGTTGCCGCATGTCGCCGGTCTGTCAAAGGCGTCATTGCGGGCGCTGTCGCGTGATCAATCCCTCCCTGGGGAAATACGGCGCGGGGCTTGGATTGAGGTACGAAATGGCGGCGGGGAGGAAATCCCGGTCGCGGAGTTGGCGGAGGCGGTCTGTGGCGAGGCCGACGCCAGTTGCCGGCGGGTGATCATGCGCATTTTATGGCGTCGGGCGAATGCGCTGACGGCGGAGCAGCTGCGGCATCTCCAGGAATGCGAATACGACGATGTCCGCAAGGACGCATTGGATTTATGCAAGCCGGCAGGGATGGACGATGCCGCGCGGGCCGCAGCCATCCGCGATGGCTTGCTGGATGACTCCGTGTCGGTGCGTTGCCGCGCGATTCAGCTGCTTGGGCAGCTGCGTCCCGACGGCTGGATCGATGATCTGCTGGCGACTCTGGACGATCCGGATGCGGCGATTGCCGATGCGGCGGCCATGCAGTTGCGTTCGGCCGCCGCCCGCAAGGATCCGCGGGTCGCCCCGGCATTGCAGAAACACCGCCGGTAGCGGCGCGGTCGGGTCATGTGTCAGCCCTTGCGGGTGAGCACGCAATAGCACAGCGGCAATACGAATACCGTAAGTACGCCGGCCACCAGCACGCCGCCGAATGACGCCACGCCGATGCCGACGCGCAGTTCAGAGCCGATGCCATTGGCCGTCGCCATCGGCAGCATCCCCAATGCCGATGCCAGGATGACCATGATCACGGCGCGGAAGGACTCGCCGGCGCCGCCGATCATGGCGCTGTGCGGGGACTGCCCCTGGTCGCGGAGCTGTCCGAAGCGGTCGATGATCAGCACTGCGGCATTGACGACCACGCCGATGAGCATGACCACGCCGAGCATGACGAAGATGTTGATGCCGTAGCCGGTAAGCTTGAGCGACCAGATGACGCCGATGAGGCCGTATGGCAGCGTGAGCAGGATCAGGAACGGCCTCCAGAATGACTCCAGGATGGCGGCCAGGGTCAGGAAGGTGAGGAAGGATGCCAGAATGATCGCCTCGGCGAAATCCGCGATGGCGTCATCCATGTATTCGGCGTCACCGGAGGAGGAGATCTGGTATCCGGCGGGAAGGACCTCCTGCTCCTCGATCTTGTCCTGGATGGCATTGAGCACCTGTTGCAGTTTTGCCCCGGGCTCGAGGGTGCCGATGACCTGGACGATCCGGCTCTTGTCCCGGCGGTAGATGCTCACCGGGATGGTGTGCTCCTTGATTTCGGCGACGCTTTCCAGGCGCACCGGCTGGCCGTCCTTTCCGGGGATCATGAATTGCGCGACCTGGCTCTTTCCGGGGATTTCCGCGTATTTGACCCGGATGTCAAACGAACGGTCACCGGATTTATAGGTGGCGGCCTTGATCCCCTCAAGATTGCCGCGCAGAATGGTCCCCAGGGTGCTGGAAGTCATGGCGACATCCTGGAGGATGGTCCGCCTCGGGGAGATGAGCAGCTGCGGTTTGCCCTCGCGGACCGACGAGTCGATCGAGGCGGTGCCGGCGGTGTTTTCGGCAATCGCCTTGATCTTGCGGCCGGCTTCGTCAAGGGTGTCGAGGTCGGAGCCGCTGATATTGAGGGTGATGGGCATGGAGATGCCGCCCATCTCGGATTGGACGGCGACGGTGATGAAGGCCCCGGGCTCATCCGACAGCAGCTCCCGGATCTGGTCGATGCGCTCGAAGATCGACCATTCGCGTTCGGTCTTTTCCTTGTATCGCAGCTGGATCTGGCCGGTATACACCGCCTCCAGCGCCGAAGTGCCAAAGGAGTCGACCTTGCCGACCGTCACCATCATGTTGATCAGATCCGGGAATTGCTCCAGGCGTTCCGCCACCGCGCGGACGCGCTGGGCGGTATGCTGCAGATCGTAATTGACCGGATATTCCAGCTTGATCATGATCTTGCCGTGGTCGAGCTCCTCCATGAAGGTGAATCCCAGCGAGCCGCCCATGGACAGCGCGTTGAAGAGCAGCAGCAGCGAAACTCCGACCGCCAGCGCAGCCAGCCAGCGGCGGTTGGCGACCCAGCGCAGGGCGCGGGCGTATGCCTGGGAGAGCGCCTCGATGCGCCCCAGCCACCAGCTGATGGCGCGGCGGATCCGGGTCTGCCGCTGCTGTCCGGGGCGCAGCAGGCAGGCGCACAGGATGGGCGTGAGGGTGAAGCTGATGAAAATCGACGCGATGTTGACGATCAGCGTGGTGGTGGCGAACGGGCGGAAGACCTCGCCGACCATGCTGGTCATCATGGCGATGGGGAGCATGACCACGACGTTGGTGCCGGCGGAGGCCAGCACCGACACCGCCACTTCGCTGGTGCCCTTGTTGGCGGCTTCCCAGCGGTTCGGAGTGTCTTCCATTCGCCGCACGACATTTTCCAGCACCACGATCGAGTTGGACACCAGGATGCCGATGGACAACCCGGTGGCCAGCAGCGTGATGGTGTTGAGGGTCAGCCCGAACAGGTTCATGAAGAAGAAGCTGATGATGATGGTCAGCGGCATGGAGATGCAGACAATCAGCGTGGTGCGCAGATTGCCGAGGAAGAAGAGCAGGATGGCGGCGCACAGCATGATTCCGGAGACGATGTCGGAGAGGGTGGAGTCAACCGATGCCTGCACCGATCCGCCGTCGTCGGAGATCCACTCCAGATGCATTCCCCCGGGGAGGTGCTGGTTGAGCTCCTCCATCCTGGCCTTGCACAGATTGACCGTCTTGACGGTATTGCCCTCGGATTTCTTGACGATGCTCAGGATCACGCATGGCTGTCCGTTGAACCATGCCAATTGCCGGACCTCGTCAGTGGTCATGAACACCCGCCCCAGATCGCTGATCCGCCGGCGGATGCCATTGCGGCTGACGACCTCGAAGTTGTTGATCTCCTCGACCTTGGCGTATTCGGCGTCGAATTTGACGCTGATCTCGGTGCCGCTGTCCCGCACCCGTCCGGAGGGCAGGGTGTTGATGTTGTCCTTGACTGCGGCGATGACCTCGGCGGTGGTGATGCCGGCGGCGACCATTTTCTGGCGGTCAAGCTCGATGTGCACCTCGCGCTCATTGCCGGAGATGATGTCGACGCGGCCGACGCCGGTGATGGTGGAGAACTGGTCAGACAGCGTATTGTCGGCATAGTCGTACTTCTCCTCCATGGTCGCATCGCCGGTGATGGCCAGCTTGACCACTGCCGAGGCGTTGATATTGACCTTCTCGATGACCGGCCGTTCGCAATCCTCGGGGAGATCCTCCAGGATGGCGTCGATCTTCTCCCGGACATCGACTGCGGCCACATCGACATCCACGCCCATGTTGAACTCCAGCGTGGTGTAGCAGATGTTCTCCATGCATTGGCTGTCGACGTGCTTGAGGCCATCCAGGGAGCTGACCGCGTCATCGATGCGCTTGGCGACGTCCTTTTCGATATCGGAGGGCGTGGCCCCGACCCAGACTGTGCGCACAGTGACATATGGCACATCGAAGGACGGCAGGCTCTCCAGCGACATTTTCCGGTAGCTGTTGAGGCCGAGCCCGACGAGGGCGATGAGCAGGCAGGTCATGGCGACCGGCCGTCTGGTTGATGCAGTTGCCAAAAACATATCTTAGGATAAACTCCGTTTATTCCTCGCTCATTCTTCCCGCACGCCTATTTCCCGGGCTCGGCGATGCGCAGCGGCGTGCCGTCGTCGATTTGGAACTGGCCGTCGACGACATATTGCATATCCTCCGCAAGCTGTTCGCCGTCGACCTCCACCCATCCGGACTCCTCGATGCCGGTGGTGACGGCCAGGGCCCGGGCCTTGCCTTCATCCACCGCGAAGAGCACCACTGCGGACTCGCGTTTGAGCGGCACCTCCAGCGGCACTGCGAATGCCTCCCGGGACGACAGCTGGATCGATGCCGACAGCATTGCACCGGGAACCAGCAGTTCCGGATCGTCGTTGCTGAATTCGGCTTTTATCTCGAAGGTGCGCAATCCCGTTTCGATGGCGGGGCTCTTGCTGGTGACCTTGACCTGGCGGCCATATTTCCTGCCGCCGATCTCCAATTGGATGGCGGTTTCCCCCGGTTCAATGCGGCCATAGTATTCAGAGGGCAGCGACAATGCCGCGCGGACGATTCCGGGATCGATCAGCGAGAAGACGCCGGTGCGGGCGGCGACTTCCTCGCCGGGATCGTGCAGCCTTGCGGCGATGCGTCCGGCAAACGGCGCCTTGATGACGGTGTCTTCAAGGTCCTTCTGCTTGATGGCCAGGGTCGCCTTCGCCAATTCGACCTGGGCGATCTGGGCCTGCAGGCTGGCCTGGGCGTAATCGACTCCGGATTTTGCGCGCTCCTGGCTGAGCTGATAGGTCTCCAGCTCGTTGGAGGAGGCGTTCCCGGAGTCGTGCAACCGCTTGAAACGCAGCGCGTCAAGATCCGCCTTGTGCAGTTCGGCCTGGGCTTTGGAGAGGTTTGCCTGGGCGACCTTGACCGCCGCTTCCTGGGCGGCAAGGGTGGCGGCGGCGACCTGGACGGCATCGCGGTAGCTGCGGTCGTCAATCCGGAAGAGCACCTCGCCGGCCTTGACGGTGTCGCCAAGATCGAAATTGACTTCGGCGATGGTCCCGCCCACCCGGCTGGAGATCACCGCCTTGTCCTTGGACTCCAAGGTGCCATTGACCTGCAGGAGTTCATGCAGGAGCCGTTTCTGAAGGATGCCGGTGCGCACCAGCACCGTCTGGCGATCGTCTTTTGCATCGGATGCGGCCTCCGAGGATGATGACGACTTTGCCTTGTTGCCGCAGGATGCGAAACCGGTGGCCAGGCATCCCAGCGCAATGGCCAATGCGGTATTGGTGAACAATGTTTTCATGATTGTTGCAGATGTTTATTTTCCGGCGGGCTCCAGCAGCACTTCACCGTCATTGACCTCTGGGGGGAATTCGCGTTCTTCCGCGGTGACGGCGTCACGGGGCGGGGCGATGCGTCCCATCGCCATCTCCAGCATGGTGCGTGCGACATTGCGCTGGCAGCGCGAAGCCACCAGCTGCTCCTCGGCCTCGTCCATCCTGGCGCGGGCATCCAGCATTTCATGGGCTGGCTCCAGCCCCTCTTCGTAGCGGCTGCGGTAGTCCTCGTATCGCGCCTTCATGGCGCGATAGCTCAGCTGCGCAAGCTCATAGGCGTCCAGCGAATCCAGGAACTGGTCGTGGGCGCCGATGACTTCCAGCATGATGGACAGGAAGAGCGAGTTGCGGTTGAGATCCGCCTGCCGCCGGGCGATCTTGGCGCTGCGGTAGGTGTTGTATTTGGCAAATCCACTGAAGAGGTCCATCGAGGCCGCAAATCCGCCATAGAGGTTGGCCGCACGGTCGGCGATTTCGTCGGAAGTCCAGGTGCCGGTGAGGAAGCCGGAGGCCACCGGCAGGAAATTGGCGATGGCGGTCCGGACGTCATTTTCGGCAACCACCATCTGCCGGTCGGCAATCGAAAGCTCGGGGTGGGTGGAAAGCGCCTGCAGGATCAGCGACTGAAGATCCTCGGCCGCCAGCGACTCCTCATCGGCGGAGTCGTCGCGCACCAGGACCAGGCGCGGGGAGTCCAGTGGCGACAGCCCCATCGCGCCCAGCAGCTTCGACCGGTTGAGCGACAGCTCGCGCTCCTTGACCGATTGCGCCAAAAGCCGTGAGCGGTACTGGGTTTCGGCCTGGACCAGCTCCCATTTGCGCACCTGTTCCTCCTCGAACATCTGGCTGATGCGCTGGAATTGGCTCCGGGTGGAGGCGACCTGGCTCTTGAGCGCCGCCAGCTCGTCCTCGCAGATGATGCACTGGTAGAACAATACCGTCACGTTGCATTCGACGGATTGGCGGGCGATATGCGCCGAAAGCGCGCTTTGCTCCATGCCCAGATGGCGGTTGGCGTAAAGCAGCCAGGCCGAGGGCATGAAAATCGGCATCGTGCCGCCATAGGAGGCGTTGCGGTAGGTACGGTCCGCGATCGGTGCGCCATGCATCGTCTGCTGGTGACGCCAGGTCGTCCATTGCGCGGAAACGGACAGCTGCGGCAGAAAATTGCTGAAGGACTGCGCGACCGACAGTTCGCTTAACCGCCGCTGCAGCGCCGCCAGGCGCAGGTCGTAGTTGCGCTCCATCGCAATCCGGATGCATTGGTCCAGGGAAAGCGGCTGCGACAAACAGCGGTCGCCTGACGCCTGCAGCTCTGACTGCATCGCGGTGTTATGGGATTGACGCTCTTCCTGCGGATGCCTCAATGAGGCACAGGAGGCAAGAATTGCCAGGAACAACGGAAGAAAATATGGAGTCAGGATGCGGAAGCTCATCATTCACAGCCCCGGTTATATAGAAGAATGAAACAGGCGTTTAAGATAATGCGGTTTGCAGGCTTTGCAACCCGGACTGAACAAAAAACACAAAATGCAGGGGCGGATGCCCCCGCTCCCCTGCAATCTCAGGGGAAAAAATAGACAACAGAAAAAGTAGAGAATGATGATGCGCACGGCTTGCAAAATGGCGATTATCGCTTATTTTATCTGTGTTTACCGCGGTGGTACTCTTTGTGCCACTTAGCAAGTAGTGTTTCAGTGTTTTTTTTTAGACTGGGAGGAATTCATCATGGCGATTCTCGACAGCATTCTGGAACGGGTTGGCAACACTCCGCTGGTTCGGATCAACCGTTTGAACCGCGGCGGTGCGGAGGTGGACGTCAAGGTGGAGTATTTCAATCCCGGCAGTTCGGTCAAGGACCGCATTGCGCTGGGAATGATTGAGGCGGCGGAGAAGCAGGGGCTGCTCAAGCCGGGCGCATCGATCATCGAGCCGACCAGTGGCAACACCGGCATTGGGCTGGCATTGGTTTCCGCGATCAAGGGCTACCATCTGATTTTGACCATGCCGGAGACGATGAGCATTGAGCGGCGGAAGCTGGCGGCGGCCTACGGCGCGGAGATTGTGCTCACCGATGGCGCCAAAGGCATGAAGGGGGCAATCGAGAAGGCCCTGGAGCTGCAGAAGGCCCTTCCGGGGTCGTTCATTCCGCAGCAGTTTGAGAACCCCGCCAACCCGGAGTATCACCGCACCCATACTGGTCCGGAGATCTGGCGTGACACTGACGGCAAGGTGGATGCGTTTGTGGCCGGCGTCGGCACTGGCGGCACCCTGACTGGAGTCGGCGAATACCTGCGGTCCCGGAATCCATCGATCAAGATCTTTGCCGTGGAGCCGGACACCAGTCCGGTGCTTTCCGGCGGCAAGCCTGGTCCGCATAAGATCCAGGGCATTGGCGCCGGTTTTGTCCCGAAGGTGATGCAGCTGTCCCTGGTGGACAGGGTCATCACGGTTTCAGTCGAGCATGCCGGTCAGACGGCGCGTGCGGCGGCGCGCGAGGAGGGGCTGCTGGTCGGCATCAGCTCCGGCGCGGCGCTGTATGCCGCCCTGGAGCTGTCGAAGGAGCCCGAGTTTGCGGGAAAGCGGATCGTGGCGTTGCTTCCGGATACCGGCGAGCGCTACTTGTCCACCTGGCTGTTTGAATAGCCGCGCCTGCAGGGATGGTGGAGGGGGGGGGGTAAAAAAATTAGCGCTTGCTAATTTGCAATTGCGATAGAGTTATTATATTAAGCGTGCTGTCGAAGTAGATTTATTTAGCTAGTGCTAATTATCTGGCGGCAGTTTGTTGTCCCAAATGCCTGGCTCTTTTATGGGTCCAGGCATTTCATCAATCATCCCCAGCACAGGAAAAAACACGATGAAGAAAAGTATTTTCAATGCATTTGCGGTCCTGGCCCTCATGGGCGGGGCCGTCTTTGCGCAGCAGGAGTCCCCGGCGGTCCCGGAGATTTCCGCCCCCCAGGAGGAAGTCGCCGCCGCCGAAGAGAAGCCGTGGTCGATTGAGATTGGCCTTCAGGTTGACTCGAAGTACGTCAGTGACGGCATGGTCGGCAATCCGGATCCGATTTTCACCGACTCCATCCAGTTCAATTATGGCGGCTTCTATGCCAATCTGACTCGCATCATCGACTTGACCAGCTACAACGGCAAGGACACTGGCTACAATCACGACCGCCAGTTCCAGTGTGAGGAAATGGATTGGCTGGTCGGCTATGTCCACACCATCGAGGGCATTGCCGGGATTGGCGACCTGTCTCTGGAGCTCAATATCGGCTACAACGACTACCAGGGCATGACCGACATTCCGGATGAGGACATCCCGGCGGCGTTCATCATCACCCTGGACAATATTCTGGACTCCGAGGATCTGGTATTGTCGCCGTATGCCGAGTTCGACTATGATCTGCGCCACAGCGACGTCTATGGGCAGTTCGGCTTCACCCTTTCCAAGGCTGTCAGCGAGGATGTCACCTTGAGCCTGGAGAACAACTGGTACTGGGGCAGCACCCACCACAACCGCGACGCGTACGATTATGACCGCAATGCCATCAACGCCACCGAGCTGGTGCTGACGGCCGAGGTCGCCTTGGGCGAATACGCAACGCTGTCGCCCTATGTCGCGATGAGCATCCCGGTGCGCGACGAGGTGCGCCAGTGCTGGAAGGACGACGAGAACAACAGCAAGACCAACTTCTGGTGCGGAGTTGCGCTGTCATTCGCCTTCTGATTGAGTTGAAATCGGGCAAATCCGGGCGGATATCATTCCGCCCCTTGCTACAGTTTCCGATGGGTGAAGTGGCGCTGGCCGTTGGCAAATGGCGCCACGGTGTCTCCGTGGCCGGTGAGGATCCACTTGTAGACGGTCAGCCCCTCCAGTCCGACGGGGCCGCGGGCATGGATTTTTGCGGTGGCGATGCCGACTTCGGCGCCCAAGCCAAAGCGGAACCCGTCGGCAAAGCGGGTTGAGGCATTCCAGAAGACATCGGCGGCATCCACCAGCTGCAGAAATCGCCGGGCGGCGGCCTCGTCATTGGTGACGATGGCCTCGGTATGCCGGGAGCCATAGTGGTTGATGTGGCCGATGGCGTCGTCCAGGCTGTCCACCACTTTGATGGCGAGGATGTAATCGAGGTATTCAGTGCTCCAGTCCTCGTCGGTTGCCGGTTTCATCCAGGGGACGATGGCGCGGGCGCGTTCATCGCCGCGCAATTCCACCTGGTGTTCGGACAGCGCCTTGGCGATCTTCGGCAGCATGGCGGGTGCGGCTTCGTGGTGGATAAGCAGGGTCTCGATGGCATTGCAGACGGCCACGGACTGGGCTTTGCAGTCTACAGCCAGCTTTGCCGCCATGTCGGCGTCAGCCGCGGCATCGATGTAGAGGTGGCACAATCCGGCGGCATGGCCCATGACCGGGATGGTGGTATGTTCGATGATATACTTCACGAAAGCGTTGCTGCCTCGGGGGACAATCAAGTCGATATAGTCATTGAGGGTGAGCATCTGGGCCACATCTTCGCGGGTCTCCAGCAGGCTGATCCACCCATCAGGGATTCCGCAGCCGCTGGTGGCGCTGGCGATGACGCCGGCCAGGGCACGGTTGGTGTTGATGGCCTCGCGGCCGCCTTTGAGCAGGACCGCATTGCCGCTCTTCAGGCAGAGGGCGCTGATTTGCACCAGTGCGTCCGGCCGCGACTCGAAGATGACGCCGATGACGCCGATCGGGCAGCTCAGCCGTCGCAGTTCCAGTCCGGGGGCAAGTTCGGTGTGGGTGAGCAACACGCCCAGCGGGTCGGGCAGGGCGGCCAATGCCTCCAGTCCGGAAATGACGTCGCTGATTTTCCCGTCGTCAAACCGCAGCCGTTTTCGCAGTGACGGCTCCAGGTCTGCCGCCTCGGCCAGATCGCGGTCGTTGGCGGCGCGGATGTCATCGGCGTGGCGGCGCAGGCCGTCGGCAATGGCCAGCAGCGCCTGGTTTCGGCATTCCAGCGTGGTGGCGGCCAAGGCGATGGAGGATTCCTTGGCCTGTCGGGCGATGGTTGTGGTGGTCATGGCGTATAGGTCAGTCGGGGTCAGTGGTTAAGTGGCGGCAGGCCGAGCCGCTGCCGTTGTTGCGAGATGCGCTGCCAGAGGAATATGTCACGTGAAAGCACTTTTGCCAGGCGGCTTGGCGAGCAGCCGAGGGCCGCGGCGCATGCCGGCAGCTGGAAGCCGTTGGCTTGAAGGAGGTCGTAGAGCGCGGCCACCCACAGCGCGTGGGCCGCGGAATGCGTCCGGGGGACTGGCTCCAGCGGCGGCTGCGGTGGAGCCGCGATGGGCGCAGGCAGTGCGACTGACAGCTCCAGACGCAGCTTCCGCAGGGCGTTGGCCAGGTTGAGATGTTGGGAACGGGTGGCGTCATCGACTACGGCAATGCCGCTGTCCAGGTGGGTCAGCCGCACCGCCGAGGAGGTCTTGTTGCGCTTCTGTCCGCCGGGTCCCGTCCCGCGGCAGGCCTCGCAGCGGCATCTTCGCAGCAGCTCGGCATCCGGCAAGGCAATGAGGGCATATTTGTCCAATCCGGAAGTCATTCAGGGGAGCTGGAAAAGCCGTGCGGCGTTGTCATAGAGGATGCGCTGTTTGTCCTCGCCGTTCAAATCCAGCGTGAGGACTTCCCGGACGCCGGCGTCGAGGTCATGCCATGGCGAGTCGGTGCCGAAGAGCACCCGGTCTGCGCCATGCCTGCGGATTATCCGCTCGAATTGCGACTGGTCAGCCATCCACGGCTTGGCGAAGGCGGTGTCAAAATAGACCGGCGCACCGCACAGCTCCTCTTCGACTTGACGCCAGTTGCGCCAGCCGCCAAGGTGGGCGCAGATGATCGCCAGGCGCGGCCAGCGGCGCGCCAGTTCGGCAAAATCACGGGGGGTGGAGTGCTGAGGCTGATTCATATATCCCAGGTCGCCGCCGGCATGGAAGAGCACCGGCAGATGATGGTCGGTGAGGGCCTGCCACATTGGTGACAAGCCCTCCTCCAATGGACTGAATTGCTGGTATTCCGGATGAAGCTTGACGCCATGCAGCCCCGCCTTGGCAATGCGCTCGATTTCGGCGATTACCTCGTCCATTGGAGCATGGGGGTAAATCCCCCCCAGTGACAGATGGGGCCAGCGGTTCCGGGCAATGCACCAGCTGTTGACCGAGATCATCTGATGGAGGTTGGTGACTACCGGGCAATTCATCCAGCCGTTGTAGCCGGCGTGCAGGGCGCGGACTTCCAGTCCCTCGCCGGTGCCGTCGGAGTATACTGGCAGGCCATGGGACAGATCGCGCAGATGCTCCAATGCCCGATGGGCGATGCCATCCGGGAATACATGGGTGTGGACATCAAATATTTTCATTGGGCCGCTTCTGGTTCAAAAAAAAAACTCCGTCGCGCAAAAAAAGCAGGCGTGACGGAGCAAGATGGTACCGGGTATAGGGGTCGGACCTATGACACGCGGATTATGATTCCGCTGCTCTACCACTGAGCTAACCCGGCTCGGAAGACGCCATACTATAATGAAAAAAAAACGTTTTGCAAGCCGCGGCTGAAGAAAAAGATGGATTTTTTTGCGCAGGAAGATGTCGCGGTGCATGGGCGTTAAACGACCGCGCTCACGTTTTCACGACAAGAAGAGCCTCCCCTGCAAGGGGAGATGGCGCGTCAGCGCCGGAGGGGTTGGCGCCGGTCATGACGTGCGTCCATGCATGGGCGTTAAACGACCGCGCTTACGTTTTCACGACAAGAAGAGCCTCCCCTGCAAGGGGAGATGGCGCGTCAGCGCCGGAGGGGTTGGCGCCGGTCATG
>CAKUJM010000060.1 GCA_934661755.1 uncultured Lentisphaeria bacterium
AAGGGCGTCCCGCCCTTGTCGTGTGATGCGGTGTAGCAAGGGCGTCCCGCCCTTGTCGTGTGATGCGGTGTAGCAAGTGTCGCCAAGGCCGGGACGGCCTTGCTACCCCTCGACAAGGCCGGGACGGCCTTGCTACCCCTTGACAAGGCCGGGACGGCGTTGCTACCTCTCGCCAAGGCCGGGACGGCCTTGCTACCTCTCGCCAAGGCCGGGACGGCGTTGCTACCCCTTGACAAGGCCGGGACGGCCTTGCTACCTCTCGCCAAGGCCGGGACGGCCTTGCTACCCCATAGGGGTCAAGTCAGGTCGGCGAATTTGGCGTTGATGAATTTCCGCAATGGTTCCGCGGCGATGGCGATGCTCACGCCGACATGGCCGCCGGAGACGCAGATATAGTCGAACAGCTGCGCGGTTTCATCAATATAGGTCGGGAAGAGCTTCTTCTGGCCGATGGGCGAGCAGCCGCCATGGACATATCCGGTCAGCGGCTGCAGCTCCTTCTGGGAGATCATCTCGATGGACTTCTGGCCGGCGGCGCGGGCGGCCTTCTTCAGGTCCAGCGAGGCATTGCCGGGGATGACGAAGACGAAGTACTCCCGCGGCGTCCCGCGGGTGACCAGGGTCTTGAAGACCTGGTCGGGCGGCTCGCCGATGCGCTCCGAGAGCGTCCCGGCGTCCAATTTGCCGTCGGATACGTCGCAGCTTTTCACCTGGAAGGGGATGTGCGCGTTTTCCAGCAGACGCATCACGTTGGTTCTGGGCAGTTCTTTCAAGGTGCGGTGGCGCCGTCGGCGGGGTTACTCCTCGTGGGAGTTGGTGGAGTTGAAGAAGATCGCGGCCTCGCGCAGCCGGTCGGTCGTGCCCATGACCGTCATGGTGTCGCCTTCGTGGATGACGGTGTTTCCGCGCGGGACGATATATTTGGCGTTGCGGCGGATCATGATGACAAACACGCCTTCCGGCAGTCCCAGATTGCGCAGTTCCTTGTCGACCATGTCGGAGCCGGCGGGGATGGTGAATTCACCGGGATGGTTGTCGGCGTAGTCGTCTTCATCCGCATGGCCGCCATCGTCTTTTCTCCGGGAGAATGACACCTGGTCGAACGCCAGCGGCGCAGTCGGCACGACCTTCAGGGGGGAGTCCAGATGGAGCAGCCTGGCCAGCGGCATGATGGTGAAGCTCTGGAAGGCCACGGAAAGCAGCACCATGAAGAAGATCATATTGAACATGATCTCCGCGACATTGAAGTTGCCGCCGCCGATGGTCGGCCATTCCGACTGGTTGATTATCAGCGGGAAGGTCGCCAGCATGATCGGCGCGCCGCCGCGCAGGCCGACCCAGCTGACCAGGAGTTTGGCGCGGGTGGAATAGCTGCTTTTGAAGAGGCAGAGGAAGGTGGCGGCCGGCCTGGCGACGAACATCAGGAAGAGCGCCATGACCAGCCCCCATCCGGCGAATTTCCAGTTGAAGAGGATTTCGGGATTGGCCTTGAGGCCGAGCATGGTGAACAGCAGCACCTGCATGAGCCATGCCAGGGCGTCGGAGAAGCGCCCGTAGCTGTTCTTGAAGACGAATTGGCTGTTTCCCATGACGATTCCGGCGACATAGACCGCCATGAATCCATTGGCGTTGATCCACGAGGCCGCGGCGTAGGTGACCAGCACAATCCCCATCCCCAGGACGTGGTAGAGGCCGTCGTAATCCAGCTGCAGGCGGTTGAAGAGCCAGATCGCGCCCCGGGACAGGGCGATGCCGACGCCGACGCCGATGCCCATTTTCCAGACGAACTGCGGCAGGAACAGCATGCATTCAGCGGCTGCGCTGCCGCCGCCGCTGACGGTCTCGTACATCCCGAGGAAGAACAGCGTCAGCAACGTCGCCATCGGGTCGTTGGATCCGCTTTCGTATTCGAGCAATGGCCGGAGGGTTCCGCGGAGGCTGATTTTCCGGGAGCGCAGAATGGAAAAGACCGCCGATGCGTCAGTCGAGGAGATGATCGAGCCGAAGAGCATGCAGGATGCGAAGAACGCCGTGTCGGTCATGCCTTCCGGAATCCGGTGATGGAAGAGGACGATCACGAATCCGCCCAGGAGCAATGCGGTGAGCAGCACCCCGGCGGTGGAGAGGATGGTGCCGGGGATCAGCACCTTCCGGATTCCCGCCAGCGAGGAGTCGTATCCGCCGCTGAACAGGATGAACGCCAGCGCCATGGTACCGAAGCTGTTGGCGATTTTCCAGTCGATGTGCTCGTTGAGCTGTTCCAGCTCGGTGCTGTCCAGCCCCGGCAGCAGCCCATCCCCGAGGACGTAGTGCAATCCCATTCCCAGCAGCAGGAACAGCAGCAGGCACGGCATGCTGAATCGGGATGACAATTTGCTGGAGATGATGCATCCGACAATCAGCAGTCCGAGGGTGAGGAAGGGTATTGCGGTTGAGTCCAGAAGCTGTGGCATGGGTGCGTGGGGGCTGGTTGCGGGCGGATCAGGCCGCGATTGCGAAGTTGCGTCCGAAGGTGATGGCGAAGACCATGACGAAGATGGCGATGGTTTCGACCACGCCCAGCGCCAGCAGGTAATTGACGAAGCCCTTGCCGGTTTCGGAGTATGCGTCGCAGGCTCCGGCGGCGGCGCGGCCCTGGTAGGCTGCGGAGGCGCAGATCCCCAATCCGCCGAGGGCGCCGATGGACAGCGCCGCCGGCCACTGGGCCGGATTCATTTTGATGATCTGCAGCATCAGGATCAGCCCGTAGATGGTCTGGGACATCGGGACGCCGCAGAGGATGGTCAGCTGGAAGGGCGCGGTCTTCCCCTGGGCATAGCAGCGTTTCCAGCTGCCGACCGCCGAGCTGGCGGCCAGGCCGCAGCCGATGGAGGAACCCAGTGCCGCCAGGCCGAAGGCCGCGAAGGCCCCGACGCCCACCAACGCTTTTTGAAATAGTACCGGATCCATGTTTTGAGAGTCTCCTTGAGAGTTTATTTTGGGGGTATATGCAGGTGTATGTGCCAGATTTGAAAGCGCCTCGGCTACTTGAACGGCGCGTATGGCCGCCCGCTCCATTCGATGCCGATATGTCCGGAGAATTCCAGCGTGTTGAGGCGGATGCCATGCACCAGCACGCTCATTGACGCCAGCGCGACGTTGAGGAGATGCCCCAGCATGAGCACCACCAGGCCGACCGGGATCAGCCACTTGTCCGCGCTCCAGATGCTGCTGGCCATGTCGTTGAAGGCCTGGGCGATATAGAGGCTGGAGAGCCCCACCGCATAGAGCCGGATGTATGAAAGCACGTCGCTGATGCTGTTGATGAAGTTGAACGGCGAATAGATGACGTCGCCGAATGACCTCCAGTTGATCGAGAAAAGCACGATCAGGACGGTGGCGGCCAGATACATGCAGGCCGGGACGGTGAAGTTGTCGAAGGAGTTGTCGATTAGCAGCGCCTTGACCGTGAAGAAATTTCCCCACATGAAGAGCGCCCATCCGGCATTGCCGAGCTTCTCGCGCAGCGAGTTGGCCAGGCAGGCCTTCCAGAGCCGGGCGAAGGAGAGGTGCGCGGCGCCGATGAAGAAGCAGAAGAGCTTGATATGGGCGTCGGTGGCGTCATTTGCCAGCCACGGCAGACCGCCGGCCTTCAGTCCGAACCAGGTGCCGCTGAGCGTCCCCCATACGAGTATGCTGGCCGACATGCCCAGGAGCAGCTGCAGCGTCTCCGGCGGCGGTCCCCACTTCGGGTGCCGCCGCTGCCGGATGATGGCGGCGCCGCACAGGATGGTGAAGACCAATCCGTATCCGGCGTCCCCGACCAGCATGCCGCAGAAGAAGATCAGGCAGAGCAGCACGCATACCGAGACATCCACTTCACGGTATCCGGGGATTACGCCGATGAAATCGAGCAGCGTCCGGGCCATCTGGAATGGGCGCGGCAGCACCAGGCTGGTCGGCACCTGGGGGTCATCGGCGGGGACATCCTCGTAGCGCACCGCCCATCCGCACCGCTGGGCGGTCTGGCGCAACCGGTCCAGCCGCGACGAGGGGATGTATCCGGTCAGGTACGACAGCGTCTCGCCGGAGTGTCCCATGCCGCTGCGGGTGGTTTCGAAGGCAATCGACTGGTCGAGCCGTTCGAGCGCATGGCTGATTTCCGCGCGGTGTCCGCGGGCGCATTCGCCGATGCATTTGGCGGCATCCTGGCTGCGCCGCCGGGCATCGGCGATTTGCGACTGGAGCTGCGAGAGGTCCATGCCGCAGGGGAAGGACTCCACCGGCAGGGCAAGATGTGACAGGTCGCGCCGCGAAATCACCATGAAGCAGCGGTTTTGCCGGTCGCCGCCGGCCGGAAGCGCGGATGCATCCTGCGGAAGCTCGATCTTCTGGCTGCGCGGGGCACGGCAAAGCGCCACCTTCCATCCCAGGGACCGCAGCTGCTCCAGCCGGGCGGCGTCGAACTGCCCCCAGAGCCGCAACTTGTCCTCGGCGGGGACAAGCCGCCGCAATTCCTCCTCGGCGCCGCGTTCGGCCTCCACGGCGTCCAGCAATGCGCGGGTGCGTTCATCCGCCTGGGCGGGTGTGAAGCTGCGCGCCATCGTGGGTGCGTCCGCACCGCCGCATTGGTCCATGCGGTTGATCGCCGCCTGGAGGGCATCGCGCTGATGCCGCAGCTCGTCAAGCTTCGCCGAGGCCGGCGGGACGCAGCTGGTGACATGCACGCTTGCCAGCCGCCGGAGGATGCGCAAGGAGCGGTCCTGGTCCCGGGAGAGGCAGACGATTGTCAATTTCTTCATTTCCTCAATCATCTCGCACCCCCTGGCGCCTGGATGGCGGCCGTGGCGATGGCGGCATCGCGCGCCTGGCATTTCGCCTTGGCGATCTTGGAACGGCCGACCGAATTGGTCTGCTGGTCGCCGATGTAGATGTTGATGCGCCGGATGTTCTCCTGGGCCTCCGGAATCTTGACCTTCTCGAAGAGGTTCACACGCTGGCTGACGGTGCGCAGCTCCGCCTCCAGGCGCTTCAGCTGTTCGGAAAGCAGCTGGAGCTGGAGCCGCAGCTGCGTCTGGCGCTTGATGGCCGCAATCGCGTCATCCAGCCATAGCGGCTCGGCGAAAAGATCCCACTGGGCGTCGTCAAAGTCCAGCGCCTTGAATACCGGCACATCGATGCCGGCGATATTGCGCTGGCTGACCTCCCAGCTGCGGATCGCCAGAAACGGCTGCAACTCATCGGCGGTGGTCGCGCCCATGAGCGCCATCACGCCGGCGGCCTGGGCCAGCCCGTCGGCAAGAAGCCCCTCGAGCCGGGAGCATTGCTCGCGTCCCTGGCGGACCTCCAATTGAAGCTGCTGCTTCTTGAGCTGCAGGGTCGGCAGGTAGCGCTCAAAGCGCTTCAGGGCATCGCGCTGCGCCTTCAATTCATTTTTGGTGAGCTTGATCTTTGCCATCTTGACGCACCGTCACCCCTTCGCCCAGAATTTGTCCAGCATCTCGGTCTTGATGCCGGTTTCGGCGGGCTCGAAGCACTCGGCGAGGATCCGCCAGCCGTTGTCGAGCGCTTTTTCCAGCGGGACATTGACCTGCAGATCCATCATCTGCTCCTCGAAGAGCCGGCCGTACTTGAGCAGCTTGCTGTCCCAGGCGGACATGCGGAATCCCATCGACTGCTTCTCCAGCGCGTCCTTGAACTCGGAGTAGAGCCGGATCATGGTGTCCATCAGCGTCCGGTGGTCTTCGCGGGTGCGGCTGTTGACCTGCTGCTTGAGCCGCGAGAGCGACCCGAAGGGCTCGATGCGCCCGCCATGCAGATAGAACTGGCCCTCGGTGATGTAGCCGGTGTTGTCCGGAACCGGATGGGTGACGTCATCGCCGGGCATGGTGGTGACCGCCAGCACGGTGATCGACCCCGCGTCTTCACCGGCGAACTGCACCGCCTTCTCATAGCGGGATGCCAGCTGGCTGTAGAGGTCGCCGGGATATCCGCGGTTGGACGGGATCTGCTCCATGGTGATGGCGATCTCCTTCAAGGCGTCCGCAAAATTGGTCATGTCGGTCAGCAGCACCAGCACCCGCTTCTTTTCCTGGACGGCGAAGTATTCGGCCGCGGCCAGCGCCATGTCCGGAACCAGCGTGCATTCCACGGTCGGGTCGGAGGCGGTGTGCACGAACATCACCGTGCGGGGCAGCGCGCCATGTTCGTCCAGGGTATTGCGGAAATAGAGGTAGTCGTCGTATTTGAGGCCCATCCCCCCCAGCACGATCACATCGACCTCGGCCTGCATGGCGATGCGCGCCAGCAGCTGGTTGTAGGGCTCGCCCGGCACCGAGAAAATCGGCAGCTTCTGGCTTTCGACCAGGGTGTTGAAGACATCGATCATCGGGATGCCGGTGCGGATCATCTTGCGGGGGATGACCCGGCAGGCGGGATTCACCGACGGGCCGCCGATGTCCTGCATGTCGTCGGTGAGCGCCGGGCCGTTGTCCCGTGCCGCGCCATTGCCGGAGAAGATCCGCCCCAGCAGGTCGGTGGTGGCCGAAAGCTGCATCTGGTGGCCGAGAAAACGCACTTCGGCGTCGGTGGAGATGCCGCGGGAGCCGGCGAACACCTGCAACGACACCCGGCTGCCGTCGAGGCGGATGACCTGGGCCAGCGAGGTGCGGCCGTGGCTGTTGATGACTGCCAGCTCGCCGTTGGCGGCATTCCCGGCCTCGAGGGTGATGACGTTGCCGCTGATCTGGATGATATGGTTATAGGTCTTTCTCATCTTGGTACTTCCTGTGCCGCTTGGGTGCGCCTATGGCAGCATCTCCATCACCTTCCGCCGGGCGTCGTCGAACTCCGGCGTGTCCCATGGCGTGTAGTTCCAGTCGATGAAGGCCTGGCGCAACCGGGCGAAGAATCCCCGGGCGTCGTCCTTTCCCCCGAAATCAAAGCGGTGCCGCAGAATCTGCATCAGGACGCCGAAGACGTGCTTTTGGCGCTCGGCGCCGCAGGCGCTGTCGACCGGGTCGAAGGTGTTTTGCTGGAGGTACACTGCGTCCAGGAACTCGCTTTTCAGATAGGTGACGAAATCGCCGATGGGAGTGCCTTCCTCGCCGACGACCTTCATCATCTGGTCGACTTCGCTTCCCTGGCGCAGGATGGCGCGGGCCTCTTCGACGGCGGCGCGGTCCACGGTGCTGGGGTACTTGCTCCACGAATCCAGCGGCGAGATGGCCGGATAGCGCCTGGCGTTGGCGCGATCGCGCGACAATGCCAGGAAGGAGCCGACGACCTTGAGGGTGGCCTGGGTGACCGGCTCCTCGAAATTGCCGCCGGCGGGGGAGACGGCGCCGCAGATGGTGACGGAGCCGCGCCCGCCGTCGTTGAGCCTCACCAGTCCCGCGCGCTCGTAGAAGGCGGCGACCAGGCTTTCCAGGTATGCGGGGAAGGCCTCCTCGCCGGGGATTTCCTCCAGCCGTCCGGACTCCTCGCGCAACGCCTGGGCCCAGCGCGAGGTGGAGTCGGCCAGCAGCAGCACATTGAGGCCCATCTGGCGGTAGTATTCGGCCATGGTGACGCTGGTGTAGATCGAGGATTCGCGGGAGGCCACCGGCATTGAGCTGGTGTTGCAGATGATGATGGTGCGGTCGATCAGCTTCCTGCCGGTGCGTGGATCCTCCAGCACCGGGAATTCCTGGAGGATCTCCACCACCTCGCCGGCGCGTTCGCCGACTGCCGCGACGATGACGATGTCCGCCTCGGAGCGCTGGGACAGCGCGTGCTGCAGGACGGTCTTTCCGGCGCCGAATGGCCCGGGCGTGCAGAAGGTTCCGCCCTTGGCCACCGGGAAGAAGGTGTCGATGGTGCGCACCTGGGTCACCATGGGTTCGGACGGCAGCAGTTTTTCCTTGTAGCAGCTGATGGGGATGCGCACCGGCCAGGATTGCACCAGGAAGATCTGCCGTTCCTCTCCGGCGGCGTTTGCGGCCCTGGCCACCG
This sequence comes from uncultured Lentisphaeria bacterium, assembly GCA_934661755.1. GTDB lineage: Bacteria > Verrucomicrobiota > Lentisphaeria > Oligosphaerales > Oligosphaeraceae > CAKUJM01. The sequence goes on from CAKUJM010000060.1 coordinate 7,972, forward strand.
CGGTGCGGATATTGTATTTCCCCTTTGGCGCCTGCCAGGTGATGTTCCAGGCGCCGTGCCAGGCGAATGGCAGCATGATCCGGTGCTGGAAGATCCCCTCCGGGACGGATCCGACTTCGTCGCCGGCCGTCAGTTCGTCGCCGATGGCCGCGGACGGGGTGTACTCCCATTCGCGCTTCTCGTCCAGCGGATAGATGTAGGTGCCGCGCTTGAGGAACAGCGACTCCCTGGCCATGGCCGGAAGCGGATTCTGCAGGCCGTCATAGACCTGGGTGAGCAGCCCCGGCCCCAGCTCCACCGAAAGCATCTGGCCGGTGAATTCGACGGCGTCGCCGACCCGGATGCCGTTGGTGTTTTCGAACACCTGCATGTCCGCCTGGGTGCCGCGGACCCGGATGACCTCGCTTTTGAGCCTGGTGCCATCCGCCAGGCGCACAAAGGCCACTTCATTCTGCATGACGCTGGAGTCGAAGGCGACAGTTGCCATGTTGCCATTGACTCCGGTGATATGTCCGCTTTTCAGATTGTCGCTCATAACGGTTCGTGATGTGGGGCGGATGAAAAATGCCTGCGTGCGGATGCGCCTTGGCGGGCGGGAATCGGGCGGCGGCGCGCTACTGCGTGCGCTTGCCGGCGGCTTCGGCGACCAGGCGGTCCAGGATGTCGTCCATGACCTGCCGTCCGCGCCGGCGGTCATAGCTGCGGCGTTTTTCCAGCAGCAGCAATTTCAGCGCATAGATCAGCAGCTTCTGGAAATCGTAGTAGCGCGTGGCCTCCAGTCCCGAGAGGAAGTCCCATTGCATGGCCTCCCAGCCATCCTGGCGCTGCGATGGCTCCGGCAATGCCAGCACTGTCTCCAGGCGCTTGAGGTCTCCGGGGAAGGCCTCCTCCTCCGGACGCCGCCAGCCATTGACGCCGCCATCCAGGCGGCGGGCGCGCCACTGCACCTGCGCATTGAGCATCACGGTCATCCAGGCATACCATTGCCTGAGTACCTCATGGCGCGAGCCCAGCTGGCTGGCAATCGGCCCCGGCAGCAGCGGCAGCACCCGGATCACCGCGGACTCCTCCGGGGCCAGACGGTCGATGCACAGCTGGCGGAATTGCGCCAGCTCCGGCGCGCCCGCGGGGTTGCTGAACGACAACGCGGGCAGCGATGCGAGGAAATAGACAAAGTCCGTGCCCATGGCGGAGGTGGGGGGTTATTTTCTGGAGATGATGGCGCCCAGCGCCGGCGAGAGGTGCGCGCTGATGGCCTCGGTGAGCGCCTCGTCGCTGAAGTCGTATTCGACATCATTGTCGGAGAAGGCCAGCTTGAAGCCGCCGGCGACGTCGCGCGACGGCGCCAGGTTCACCCGTTTGCGCAGATCCGCCGCCAGCTGTGCCTTGACGGACTCCTCCAGGGTCTTGAGCTGGTCCGGCGGCACCAGGACATTCAGGTCTCCGGTGGCGCCCTCGCGGGCAAAATAGCTCTGGCACAATCCGGCGATGATCGGCGCCACCGCATCGGCATTCATGACCGAGCGCAGCAGCTCCCTTGCCGCCTCGCCGACCCGCTGGGCGAGGGCGTTGCGCACCTCAAGCAGGATCTGGCGTCCGGACTGGCGCAGCGCCTCCTCCGATTTCTGCTTCATCGTGGCGCATTCCTCCTGCGCATCGCTGAGCATCCGCGCGGATTGCGCTTTGGCATCGGCGACCAGCTGGTCCGCCTCGGTCTTGGCCTGTGCAATAATTCTGGCGGCTTCCTCTTCGCCTCTGCGGATGCCATCACGGTCGATCCGGTCGAGCAGGGCCTGCAATTCATCTGCCATAGGTGCTTACTCTCCTTGAGAAAAATTCCATCCCGGGGATGGCGGAATCCGTCCAGCTTCCCGTGCCGGAGCATCTCAAAAAAAAAGCCGGCAGGGGCAACGCCGCGGCGGCGGACGCCGCACTGCTGTGCGCATGCGGCTGTCCAGCTGGCGTCGGCATAATATAACGGAGAAATCTGTCCTCCATGCTTCCGATGCCGGCATTTTTTGACCGTCGCCGGCGGGTCCGCGGACCGCCACACACTGGTTTTCACTCCCTCCTGGAAAGCTATATTATGCATCGTTACTTGCGCATCACCGAAAATCCGCATCACACTCGTCTTTTTCAATGAACAATGCCGTCATTCTGGCCAGCGGCGACTTCCCGTGCCGTCCGGCGCTGCTGGAGATAATAAGAAGCGCCACGCACATCGTCTGCTGCGACAGCGCCGCCCAGGCGCTGCAGGCCTCCGGACTGCGCGAGCCGGATGCCATCGTCGGCGACCTTGACAGCCTGGATCCGGAATTGGCCCGGCGCTACCATGACCGCGTCTTCCGCGAGGCCGAGCAGGATACCAATGACCTGTCGAAGGCCTTCCGCTTCTGCATGTCGCGGGGGTGGACGGACAATCTGGTGATCATGGGGGCGACCGGCAAGCGCGAGGACCATACCCTGGGCAACATCTCCCTGCTGATGGACTTTGCCATGGTCGTCCCCGGCATCCGGATGCTTACGGACTACGGTTTTTTCGAGGTCATGACCAGGAGCGGAAGCCGCAAGTGCCAGCCGGGCGAGCAGTTGTCGATATTCTCCGCGGACATGATGATGCCGGTGACCGCCCGGGGGCTGGTCTATCCCCTGCACAAGCTGCGGCTGGAGCGCTGGTGGAATGCCACGCTCAACGAGACCACCGGGACCTCCTTCTGGCTGGAGTTCCCCGGCCCTTCGCCGCTGCTGCTGTTCCGCCCGTGGTCGGAGTGCAGCGGAAAGCGCCCCGCAGGCCGCCCGTCCCGGCTGCCGTGGCGGCGGGTGCATTTCTGCGGCTGCGGCGGCGTCGGCATGGCCGCATTGGCCAATATCCTGCTGGATGACGGCTGCATGGTCAGCGGCAGCGACGAAGCCGATGGCGCGCAGCTGCGCCAGCTTGCCGCCCGCGGCGCCGCGGTCCACATCGGCCACGCCGCCGCCAATGTGCCCGAGGGCACGCAATTGCTGGTGTACTCCTCGGCAGTGCCATCCGGCAATCCGGAACGCTCACTGGCGCAGTCCCGCGGCATTCCGCAATGCCGCCGCGGGGCCTTCCTGGCGCGGATCGCGCCGTTCTTCAGGCGCGTGGTCGCGGTGGCCGGCTCCCATGGCAAGACCACTGTGAGCGCGATGATCGCCCATATCCTGCGCAGCTGTTCGGCCGACGCCGGCTATGCCATCGGCGGCAATGTCAACGGCTGGCGGCAATCCGGGCATGCCGGCGACTGGGACATCCTGGTCGCGGAAGTGGATGAAAGCGACCGCACCCAGGAGCTGATGCTGCCGGAATTGGCCGTCATCCTCAATGTCGATGACGACCACAGCTGGGCGGTCGGCGGCACGCAGATGCTCGAGCAATCCTTTGCCATGCTGGCCGAGCACGCGATGCATTCCATCGTGTGGGACACCCCCGGGAACCGCCGGATCTTCGCCGCCGTGCCCTCGGTGAACTTCCTGCCGGAAGAGTCCGCCATCGCCTCCGGGGTGCGGCTGCCAATTCCCGGGATGCACAACCGCCGCAACGCGGCCATCGCGGTGGCCGCCGCCGTCCGGCTGGGCGTTCCGGAGATGCGCGCGCAGGCGGCGATGGCCAGCTATCCGGGAGTCCAGCGGCGGCTGGCGCTGCGTGCACAAAATGCCGCGGGGACAAAGTTGCTCTACGAGGACTACGCCCACCACCCCACTGAATTGGCCGCGACCCTGGATGCGCTGCACGAAGCCCATCCCGGCTACCGCATGGCGGTGCTCTTCCAGCCGCACCGCCCGGAACGGCTGCTGCGGTACGGCGGGCAGTTCGCCCGTTTGCTGGCCACGCGATGCGATCGATGCGCCATCGTGACGCCATTCATGGCCTGGGAGCAGAATGCCCCCGAGGCCGACCCGCATCAGCTTGCCGATGCCATCAACGCCATTGCGCCAGGACATGCGGCCCTGATTGACAACTCGCCGGAGATCATCGCCGCCACCATCCGCAACGCCTTTGCCGAGAAGAACGCCGCACCGATGCTCGTCGCCGTCATCGGCGCCGGCGACATCGGCAGGGCATTGGAGGCCATACCCCATGAAATCACCGATTAAATTCACCGCATTGATCGTCATCGCGGCGCTGCTCGGATTCATCCTCTGGCGGCGACATGTCATGCGCACGCCGGAATACCTCATCCGGAAGACCATCGCCGACGCCGCCGAGGCGGTAAGCCGCCAGGACGGCGAGACCAACTCCGCCAATGCCTTCAAGATGCTCTCCCTCTCCCGGTACATGGACGATGAAATCGCCCTCGGCGTCCATGGGCTGCCAATCGACGGGACCTTCGGACGCGAGGAATTTGTCAGCCAGATCGCCCGCGGCCGGATGATGCTGCGACGTCTTGAAGTGACGCCGGTCGACATCCTGATCATCGCCCTGGATTCGCAAAAGGCGGTCGTCGAATGCGAAGTGCGCGCGGATGCCGAAAGCGCCGCCGGCAGCGGCGTCAAATGGAAATCCGACAACATCTACCACCTCAAGCTGGAAATGCGGAAGGTGGAGGACCGCTGGGTCTTCCATTCATTCCGCGAAAGCGACATTCTGGAGAAATAGCATGACTGACGGCACCGCCACCGTGTACTATGACCGCGCCAGCGGCCGCCTCTGCCGGGAGAAGGTCCTGGGCGACAAATGGCTGCGGCTGGCCTACTGCTCGGCCTGGCGCGGCGTGCTCAAGTGGCCGCTGTTCTGCTGCGGGCTTTTTTCGCGCCTGATGGGGTGGTATCTGGATCGGCGCTGCTCGGTGCGGCGCATCGGGCCGGCCATCCGGGAGCTGAACATCGACATGGGTGAGGCGGAAGTCCCCCCCGGCGGCTATTCATCCTTCAACGACTTCTTTTCCCGGCGCCTCAGGCCCGGCTCCCGGCCGCTGCCGGAAAATGAAGACGCGCTGCTGTGCCCCGCCGACTGCCGCCTGACCGTCTACCCGCTTTTGCAGGGCGATGCCGTGGTCCCCGTCAAGGGCGCATCATACACCGTGCATGAACTCATCGGCGCCGCCGCCGGGGATTTTGCCGGCGGCGCCCTGATGGTGTGCCGGCTGTGCCCCGCGGACTACCACCGCTTCCATGTCATTGACGACTCCGTGGTGCTCTCCGCCTGGAGAATCCGGGGGAAATATCATTCGGTCAACCCATTGGCGCTGGCAAGCGGACTGCGGGTTTTCACTGAAAACCTGCGGGAGGTCGTGATCCTGGAGTCGCGGCATGTCCGGCGCTATGCCTTTGTGCCGGTCGGGGCCTTCGGCGTCGCCTCGATCCACAATTTCCTCGATGCCCCCGGACGGCATTTTGCCCGCGGCGAGGAAGCCGGGTACTTCACCTTTGGCGGATCCACCGTGATCGTGGCCTTTCCCGCCGGCACTGTGGCCTTCGATGCGGACATTGTCGAAAACAGCGCAAAGGGCGTCGAGACCCTCGTGAAGGCCAACAGCGCCATCGGCTCATACGCCGTGCGGAGCCGGAATTGACCGCGGGCGCGGGCTGCCGGACGAGTGCGGACGGGCAGTAACAAAGAATGAAAAATAGTTCGCGCTGAACACAGGCATCGTCTTCTGAGGCCATTGCGGAGAATAGT
>CAKUJM010000061.1 GCA_934661755.1 uncultured Lentisphaeria bacterium
CATTTTTTTGAAAAAACAGCAAAGAATGAACTGGGGATTCGATTGCCAAAGAGCTGAAATTCGCCAAACTCGAGGCCTCCCCTGCAAGGGGAGGTGGCGCGATAGCGCCGGAGGGGTTGGCGCCGGGCTTGACGCGCGTCCATGCGTAGTTTGAAGAACGCGCCATGTTGCAACAACATAATTGCCCAAGGGCGGGACGCCCTTGCTACCCCGGGGGGAGGCTGAAGGGCCTGGGGGTTGGCGCCGGTCATGACGTGCCGCAGTGTATGGCCGTAAAACGACCGCGCTCACGTTTTCACGACAAGAAAAGCCTCCCCTGCAAGGGGAGGTGGCGCGTCAGCGCCGGAGGGGTTGGCGCCGGTCATGACGTGCGTCCATGCATATTTTGAAGAACGCGCCATGTTGTAAACAGATTTTTCCATTAACAACACATGCACCAACCAAGTCCACGCACGCGGTTAAGCCCTCCGCCGCACCACCTTCCCTCGCGCGCGCGTCAGCCTAATAGGTGGCCCAAGTTCCCCCGCCCGACCACCCACCGTTAAGTTAACCGCCCCGCACAGTATTGCCAATAGCCGACGCCATAATCCCCAATAGTGTGCGATTGGCAGACACTTTACAACCTGAGTCCGTGAAGTTGGTTCTTTTGCACCATAACTTCGTCAATTTTCGGTCACGTTCCTCAGTACGCTCCCTCAAAATTCCTCATTCTGACGCAAAATTATCTGACTTCACGGATCCGGTCACAAATCAAGCCGCGCGGCCATGGCGGCCTGATGGGGCGTTTCCACCGCCGGCCGATGTTACATGCAGACATCATTTTATCTGCGTTTTCCATTGCCATTTGCAGCATTTTCGGTTACAATATCGCAAATCCGCAAGCCACCAAAGATGAAACATGTCCACCCTCACTCCTGGAATATTCTGGTATTGGAATGCCACGCCGGATGCACTCGGCATTCGTGAACAGCTCACCGCAATGCGCGAGGCCGGTTTCCGTTGCGTCTATCTGCATCCGATGCCGGACAGTTATCACAAGCACTTCTTCTTTCAGGGGATGGAATGTGAATACCTGGGGCGTCAATACTTCGAGCTGGCGCATGTGATGCTGGACGAATGCCGCCGTCTGGGCATGACGATGATGCTCTACGACGAGGGCGGCTGGCCGTCAGGCAGCGTGGTGGATACTCTGACGAAGCGCCATCCGGAATGCCGGGTGAGGGCGATGGCGAAGGACGGTGATGGCGTCATCCGCCAGATATTCCTGGACATTCCGGATCTATGCAATCCGGAGACCACGGATCGTTTCATTGCAATGACCCACGAGCGCTATTTCGCCGAATTCGGCGAGGCCTTCGGAACGGCGATCCGCGGCATTTTCACCGATGAGCCATTCTGGGAGTGCTATACGCCCAAGGATGCGGTCGGCATTCCGCCCGGCCTGGAGGCGGAGTTGTCCGCCCGCTACGATGTGTCGCTGGAGGCGATCCTCCCCGCGCTTTTTCCGGACGCGCCGGAGTGCTCCCGGACGCGCCAGGCCCGGCGGCAGTATTCCGACTGCTGCACCGCGCTTTTTGAACGTAACTATGTGCGCCGCTGCGCCCAGTGGTGCCATCGCCATCATCTGGAGTTCGAGGGGCATTTCCTCTACGAGGACCTCTTTTTCCGCTGCGGATTCTTCTACGACTTCCCGCGCATCATGTCGTCGATGGACGTGCCGGGGGTGGATGCGATTTTCCGCATGGTCTATCCCCATGGCGGCAATGGCAATTTTGCGCGCTTTGCGCAGACGGCGGCGATTCGCGGCCACCGCCGGGAGGCGCTGTGCGAATGCTTCAACGTCTATGGCTACGCATTGGGCACCCCGGCGATGGCGTATGTCGCCAATTTGCTGATCACCAAGGGCATCAACCGGATCCTGACCATGCCATTCCTCTACAGCGACCTCGGGATGCTCAAGATCTGCTGCAGCAGCGACTTCTCGCCCCGGACCCCCATCTGGCGGCAGATCCGGCCGCTCAACCGCCACCTGCATTGGCTTGGGCAGTTCGACACCGGCGCCATGGAATGCGACGTCCGGCTGCTGGCGGTCACCGGTTGCTACGGCGGAAGCGACATCCTCCAGCCATTGCCGGAAGCCGTGGACTACGCCGGTCGCGTGGATGCGCTGATGGAGAAACTGGATGACGCACTGGTCTTCTGGCGGGTGATGTCGCCTGATGAACTCCAGGACGATGCCCGCCGCCCAAAGACGCTGATCCTGCCCGGTCCGGTTGACGATTCGCGCCTGCGGGCGGCGATTGACCGCTGGCGGCAGGCGGGCACGGCGGTGATCGACGGCTTTGCGGCGGATGACTTCTCCGCGCTGTCCTGGTTGCGGGCCGCTGAGACGCCACACGGCATCCGGATTCTGCCATGCCGGCGCCACGAGGAGGGGGCCAGCCTGGTCATCTTCAACAAGTCCGACGCCGAACAGCGGCTCGCCTTCACTTTGCCCAATGGCGCATGCCGCGAGATCATGCCGCCGGATGACGCATTCAGCCGCCTGCATCCACTGCGGCGCGATGGCGACGGCGTTTGCTCATTGCGCATCCCCGCCTGGGGGGTGCGGGTGCTGCAGCTGCTTGCGGCGCCGCCGTCGCACGATGCACCAGATGCGGACGCGCATGCCGCCTCCTCCCAGGCGACGCCCGCCGAGGAACGGCGCCTGACCCTGAAATGGCGGCTTCGCGGCGTCGAACGGCTACGCCTTTCGCGGGAATGCCCGACATGCTATGAACACATCGACGACCAGCGCCCGTTGCCGGATGACGGCATGTACACCACGCTGGAGCCGGATTTTTCCGGCACAGTCGTCCTGGAAGCCGATTTCGAGTCGGATTCGCACTACCGTGGATTCATTCAATTCGACCGCCTCTGCTGGGGTGGCACGCTGGTCTTCAATCAGCGCGTGGCCGGCTGCCGGGCATTTGCGCCATGGCTCTACGCAGTTGAAGTCCAGGATGGCCGCAACCATATCGTGCTCGAGGTCAATTCCACTGCCGGCAATGAATGGAAACGCTGCTTCCGCGAGGAGCTTGAACCGGCAGGATGGTATAACGACTACATCAATGAAATCAGGCGATACGACAATGACTTCGCTGAATGTGGCGCTGGCGCCGGCGCCACCCTCTATCGCTGCGGATGCTGATGACGCCACGGCCTTCCGGCAGGCGGCGTGGATCAGCATCCCCGGCGCCGGCCACTGCCAGAACTGCGCCTTTTGCGCCCGCCATGACTTCGCACTGGCGGAAATCCCGCCGCGCCAGCCGCTGCATATTGGCGCCGACAGCGCCTACATACTGCATGTCAACGGACATGAGGTGATGCGCGGACCGGTGCGCGGTACCAGGAAGCTGCTTTTTTTCGACACCGTCGACATCGCGCCGTTTCTCCGTGCTGGAGACAACCGGGTCGAGGTCGAGGCATGGTCGCCGGCAAGGGAGGACTTCATCACCGCGTCGGTGCAGCCGGCGCTGATTGCCGAGGCGCCGGGGCTCTTTGCCACCGGGCGGGGCTGGATGGTGCGCAAGTTGGCGACCCTGTCCGGCGGCGGCGACATCCCGCTCTTCACGCCGCAGACCGGATTCATGGAAGTGCTGGATCTGCGCCGGTGCGACGACGGCACCCCGTGGTCGCCGGCTGCATTCGTGGAGAATCCGCTTCTGCTGAACAAGACGCTGATGCCGCGCGACATCCCGCCGCTGTCGGAATACGCCGTCACCCCGGTGGCTCCGCCCGTCGTCGCGTCGGTGGCAAACAACGCCGTGCCGCCGCTGGATGAGCTTTCCGAAGCGATTGCCCATGAGGAATGGACGGCAGGCGGATCGCGTTTTGACGGCGCGCTCCTGCGGCCGTCCCGCAATGGCGATGCCGCCGCGCTGCTGTGGGATTTCGGCGGCGAGCATATCGGCCGCGCCGCCATTGCCGTCGATGCCCCGGCGGGGACGGTCGTCGACCTCACCTACGGAGAAAGCCGTGCCGGCGCCAATGGCCGGTTGCGGACGCTTTTCACCAATCCGGAGTGCCATTTCACTGACCGCGTCATCCTCCGTGAAGGCCGCAACCTCATCGGCACCCGTTTTGCCGACCGTGGTTTCCGTTTTATCCAGGCGGTCTTCCGCAACTTCGCCGCGCCGATACGGATTCTGCGCTGCGAGGCCATGGCAAAGCGCTATAATTTCCGGTCGGAGGCGAAATTCTGCTGTTCGGATCCAATGCTCAATGGCATTTTCGCCCAATGTGTCGAGACCCTGAAGGTCTGCGCCATCGACACCTTTGTGGATTGCCCATGGCGTGAACGCGCCTTCTGGATCAATGACCTGGTGGTTGAAAACCACGCATCGCTGATCGCCTTCGGTCCCCATGCCCTGCATCGGCGCTGCCTTGACCTGGCGTTTGCCCAGCAACTGCCGGATGGGCAGATCCCGGGAATATGCCCGATGCCGGAGTCGCGTCCCGACCTGGCTTTGCCGGCCGCGCAGCTTTTCCTGCCGATGGTGGTCGAAAAATACCTGGCTTATGGCGGAGGCCAGGATTGCGCCCGGCGGCACCTGCCGCAAATCGCCGCCAATCTGGAGTTCTTTGAACGGCAGGTCGATGGCGATGGCGTACTGCGTCCGCCGGATGGCGTGTGGAATTTCATCGACTGGGTCTTCGAGCTGGAACGCATATCCCTCAACGGATGCCGGACTTCCATGCTCAATTCACTTTACATTTGCGCCCTCAAGAGCACTGCGCGGCTGGCAACGGCGCTTGATGCGCCATTTCCGCAGCTGGCACAGTACCCCGGGCGCATCCGCCGCACCGCATTGGCCACTGCGCGAGTATTCCGCGATTCCGCCAGCGGACGGCTGAATGACTGCGCGCTGCTGGAGTGGCATCGTCCCGGAGTCATTCAAAGCCAGCTGGCGCACGCCCTGTGGCTGCTGGCGGGGGAATGCAACGCCGCCCAGCGCGACACGGCAGTTGCCGCGCTTGACGACGACATGCTGCTGGCGCCGGAGCTGTATCTTTCGTATTTTCTGCTCGAGGCCATGGGGCGTCATGGCCTGGCCATCGCCGCGCTGGATCGCATCCGGAAATACTGGGGGCCAATCTGGCAAAGCGGCCATCCGACGGTGTTCGAGGCCGCAGTGCACCAATTTGGCACTGACGCCTTCGAAGGCCTGGGCAGCCTCTGCCATGGCTTCTCCGCCGCACCGGTTATATTCTTCTTCGAGACAATCCTCGGATTGCGCCCCGTGGATTCTGGCGGCCGTCACTTCCATTTTGATCCCAATTTGGCCGGGCTGGAATTTGCCTGCGGCGAACTGCCCACGCCATGCGGTCCGATCCGGGTGGAAGCCACTGCCAAACACGCCGAAATCACCCCTCCCGAAGGCATCACCATCATCCGCCAGCCCCGCCCAAGATCATGACGCCGCCATTTGTCACCTGCCCATACGAGATCCAATTCTGCGGCTGGATGGCCGATATCTGGCCGTGGATTCAGCATGAAAACACCCCGTTCTGGCGGCTGTACTGGAATGTCACCGCCGGAGGCGTCCTCGAATATGGCGGACGCGAAATCGCCATGAAGCCGGACAGATTCTATCTGATCCCGGCGTCACTGCCATTCAGCACCCGTGCCGCCAATCCCTTCGAGCAATTCTTCATCCACTTCAATTTCATCGATTCGCTGGCGGTGCATCTGGAGCAGATCCTCGAGATCCCCGGCGACCGCATCAGCGCGAAATATGTCGCGGAGTTCATCGGGCTGTTCCAGGGGCGGCGCAACCGCCTGCGGTGCGACCAGATCGGCCATGTCGTCCTCGGACATGCATTGCTGAAGTGCGAAGACCGCCTGGCAATGACGGAATTGCCGACCGATCCGCGCATCCGGAATATCCTCGGATTCATTTCACGCCATCTGGGCGAGCCGCTGGACAACGAACGCCTGGCCCGCCATGCCGGACTTTGCCGCAATGCATTTGTCCGGCTCTTCTCCGGGATGATGCACGAGAGCCCGCAGGCATTCGTGCGCCGAAAACGCATGGAACGCGCCTGCTATCTGCTGCGCTTCAGCAATATGAGCATAAAGGAAATCGCTTCGGAGCTGGGGTTTGCCGACCAGTATCATTTCTCGAAGGTCTTCGGCCGCCTGTGGCACAACACCCCCAGCCACTTCCGCTACAGCCACGCCAATTTCATGGAAAAGTCCATGTCGCGGAAGAAATGACGAAGGTGGCCACCCCGCCCCCCTCCCGGTCATCCACCGTTATTTCCCGTACTCCAGCGCCACCATCTGGTGGCACTGGAATGCATCCACCTGGAAGGACACGCCATCCGTCTCCGTCGCGAAGTCGATTGGAGACTCCTGGGGAACCAGCTTCACCGCGGTGACCGCGTGCGGAGTGCGGATCCGAACCCGGGTGCCATGCAACGGCGGCAAATCCTCGATGATCTCGGTGTCATCGCCGCGCTTGCTGGTCGGCGCATAGAGCAGATGGACGATTTCCCGATGGTTTGCCGCGTCGTCGGTGACGGTCAGACGGGCGGTTGATGGCAAATTGGTGGTGGCGATTCGCTGTCCGCCCAGGACGGCGTTGATCAGCTTCTCCATGAATTGCCGCACCACCACCGAGCCGTCATGGCGGTAGATGGAGAAAAGCGGCATTGCCAGGAATGCGCCGCGATCGGAGATCGCCCCGGCGCTGAACTCGGAGGGCGTCCTGTCGTACGGGGTCTGGCGATGGCTGCAGAAATGCCGCGCCGTGCGGTTGTAGTAGGGCTTGTAGAGCTGCCCCAGCGATTTGGCTTTGGCGTTGTCGGGCTTGACATCAACCGCCTGGCCATAGACGACAAATGGCGTGCTGGCAAATTCCGGGCGCAGATCCGGTTCCGGCAGCATGTATACCGGCGTGAGGCCGTCGGATCCGCCGATGGCAATGCCGTCGGTGAGCCATTGAGGCAATTCCCTGATGCATTCGCCGGCGAAGACAACCCTGCCGCCATCGACGAGGTATTTCCGGATGCGTTCCGCGAGGTCCGGCAGGAGCTTGAAGCCCTCCGGCAAGATCACGGCGCGGTATTGGCTGAAATCCTGCCCGGGAAGCAGGACGTCGAAGAGGAAATGGCTCTCCAGCAGCAGCCGGGACAGCCCGATGTCGGAGTCCGTCGGCAATCCGCAGGCTTCGGCGGAAATCATCGCGATCTCCGCACGATTGACGGCGTGTTCGCAGTACTTTTCCTTGTCCCGGACTTCGCGGTAGGCCTCGCCGATCACCCGATAGGTGGTGTCGTCCATCTTACCGCAGGGATGAAGCTGGTCGCCGATATTGCAGCGCGCGCCCTGGGCGAGGATGGCGGCGCATTCGTAGCGCAAGGCATTCGGGTGCTTTATGCCGCCAAATTCGCCCCACGAGGAATGGAATTTCCCCGTCATGCCGCAGAAACGCAGGCCGGTCTTGCGGGCGGCGCCGGCATTCAACGGGAAGTGGTCGTAGCCCCATCCGCCAGTCGGAAGCGACTCGATCTCCAAATGGGAAAAATAGCGCAGGAACTCCGGATGGTCCAGATGGACGTTGTTCCAGTTGTGGATGATCGCGATATCCTTGCTGACGCTGCGCACCGCCTCGCCGATGGCCTGGCAGTATTCGTCCAGCACCGCCAGGTCGTTGATCAGCCGGTCCTCATGCCTCTCCGGATCCAGGCCGCAGGCGTACATGCGGTCGATGCAGTTCTGGCAGCAGCAGTCGTGGGGGAAGATGATGTCGAAGAAGACGCCGTCGGCATCCGGATAGCGCTCCACCGCCTCCGAGGTCAGCGCGCATAGGTGCTCCAGGTACTCCTTGTGGTTGAAGCACAGCTTGTGGAAGCCGGGCTTCAACAGGCCCTCGCTGCTCCATGGCTGCACGCCTGGCGCCGGCACCTCGCGCCACTGGGGATGCTCGATCGCGCAACGCTGGTTGGTGCCTGCCGAAATGTAGATCTGGGTGCGGACCCCCGCGGCCTTGGCCGCCTTGATCTGCTCGCCCAGAAGGTCGAAGTGCAATGACGGATGCATCTTGCCGACCTTGGTCGGGTGATAGGAATAGCCGTGGTGGCAAAGCGAAAAAAGCGTGATCGAGTCGACGGCGGACTCCTCCAGAGTGCGGCGGAAATCATCCGCTGAAAACTGCGAGCCGACCCCGGGGATGTCCGGCGCGGTATGGAAGTCCAAATGAATCTGTCGGAAGGGGAAGGACATGGTGGTGGCCCTTGGCTTGAATGGGGGAGCAGCTATTGGAAGGGTTTTTTGCGCCAGCGTGGATCCAGGTGGAAGCCAGTGGCGGCGGTGGCGGAAGCCGTCATCGGGTCAGGAAGCCGTGGATGTAGACCTTTTCGGCAATCGTGTCGCCCAGGTCCTTCATGGCCTTGCGCAAATCGCGGAGCAGGGCGTTGTATTTGGCGTCGGGGCTGTCGCCATTCATGCGGCCATGCCCGTCCCGCCCCTGGAAGTGCTCGCGGATGTCGTAGAAGGACGCATTGGGGATGGCGTTGCGCTGGGCGTGGTAATGCTGCCAGAGGGCGCGCCCGGCGTTGAGCACCCGCATGGCCTCCGCCGACAGCTCGATGGCGCCCCCGTGGGCGGAATCGGCGGGAGATGGCGCAAACAGGTCGTCCTGCCTGAGCCCGGCGGGGCGGTAGAGCCCTTTGAGGTAGTCGGACATGAAGTGGGAATCGAAGGCCTCCCTGGCATCGACCTCGCCCTCGCTGAAGGGAATCCAGTGGTTCACGCCGGCCGCAGACCTGATGTTGTTGCTGTTGTGGAACAGCGTGTAGATCAGGCAGTCATGCTGGAACTGCCGGTCGCCGCGCCAGCTGTCATTCGGACTGTGGAAGATGTCCCGGTCATTGATCCAGGTGTCATCGATGCAGTGGCGGATGGAGTTGTACATGCACATCTCCACCACGTTTTTCGGGGTGATCTTGTGGAGCAGGCTTTTTCTTATGTCATTCGGGGATGGCTGCGAAGTGATGAAGATATCGTTGTTATGCTGCATGTCGCTGCCCAGAAGCCGCAGGTAGCCAATGGGCTTTTCCACGTCGTCGTCATAGAATTTGCGCAGCCATGCCACCATGAGCGATTTTGGCGGCTCGAAGGTCTTGCTGCCCAGCCGGATGCCGTCGGCGCCATATACTTCGGCACGGATCCCGGTGAATTTTTCCTTCCGGGCGCCATTCCAGATGAAGAATCCGATCGGAAATTTCCCCTTGACGTTGTCGAAGGTGCATGCGGGCACAATGAAGAGCCGTTCCAGCTTTGGCTGGAAGCAGTTGCGGAATTTCTCGAAGTTCGGCCCCTGAAGGGATTTCAGCTTGGAGAAGTTGGCGATGATGCAGCCGGGGATCTCCTTGTAGATGCGGTAGAGGAATTGCGCATAGAGCTCACGCCCGGCAGTGCCGATTTCCCCCGCGTACCTGGCATAGGTCCTGGTGCAATTGGCGAGGTCGTCGCGGTTTTCGCCGCTGCCGCAAATCTGCCGGGCATTGCTGGCTTCGGCGTATGGCGGATTGATGTAGACCACGAGGCGGCTGCGCTTCTCCGGGTTGCTGATGACCTCCCTCAGGCTGCCAGGCAATTCGCCGAAGTCGCCGTTGAGGAAGTCGAACTGGAAGACATGGGCGTCCAGCATGTTGGCGCCATTGCGGATGCGCTCGTGCATGATGGCCACATCCGGCTGGTCGAGGGTGGAGGCCCAGAGGTGGTATTTGTTGGTCAGGCCGACCTCCATGTTTCCGGTGCCGGCGCAGCAGTCCCAGACGTAATAGCGGTCCTGCCAGTCGTCGCCCAGATAGTCCGCCAGGCACTCCTGGCTTTTTCGCACCCAGACCTGCGGAGTGAAGAACGACCCCTTGCGCTCGCGGATATCCTGCGGCACCAGCAGGTCGATCCGCTCCATGATGTACTTCCAGTACTCGCGCTCCGGCGGGCGCTGGTAGCGGTTCCAGAACTTGTTGTATGCAGCCTGGCCGTCGCTGAAATTGAAGTTGGTGTAGAGGGGCTGCCCGCCGAGCAGGCGCCCGGAGTCCAGGCGGTAGCTGGTCTGCTCCAGCACCACCGCGAGGTTCTCCGGCAGGGTATGGCCGTTGTCGGCCAATAGATCCGCCAGATAGAAATCCCGCGGGAGAATCCCGCTGCGCCTGACATCATCCCAGTTGATGTTGATCGACGGCATGACATCAGTCAGCCACTTGTAGAAGACAGACACGAAGGTGCTTTTGGAGATCCGGAGCTTCGTGCCGGCGGTGGTGCCGCCCGCGATGGCATGGCGGATGAAGTCGCGCAATTCGCGGTCATCCCGGCCGAATTGGAAGCCCGCCCGGCTGTCGCTGATCGCCGAGGCGACCATCTGGCGAAGCCGGGTGAATTCCGCAGTGCTGTGGTTCGAGGGCGTGACCTTCCAGTTGAAGTCGTTCTCGTGGAATACCCCCATCACTGCGGAATAGGGGATGAAGGAGATGCCGTCGGCGTTGAACGCCCCCAGCCACGCCGGTGCGATATGCCGGGTGTAGGTCTGGTGGCGCCCAATGGTCAGAATCAGCTGGACAAGGGCGTCGGTGAGGTCCTCGCGCCCCGCCTTGGCCTCCGCCCACAGCAACGTGTAGTCCAGCCCGTCCCGGTCCTTGACCCAGAAGTCGATGTTGTCTACCCGGCGCGTGCAGTCATATTGCGGAAAGTAGTCTTCCGCGACGCGGAGCTTCAGCTCCTCCTCAAGGATGCCGGAGTATTTTTCCATGGGACGACGGGTATGGCGGGTATGGCGGGTATGGCGGGGATGGCGGGGACACCCGCCGTTGGCTTGCCTATTTGAAGAACTGGACGTACCCGAAGACGAAGATCAGCATGATGATCACCGGCAGGATGAGCCGGCAATACCACTGGAAGGCCTTTGGCCACTGCCAGCTCTGGCCTTCGTTGAGCTCGGCGATGAAGTCCTTCATGCCCCAGCCGAAGCCCCAGCAGCAGAACAGCGCGGTCAGCATCGACCCCAGCGGCAGCAGATTCTGGCTGACGATGAAGTCCTCCAGGTCGAGGATGCCGGTGCCTTCGCCAAATGGCTTGAAGCTGCTCCAGATATTGAAGCCCAGCAGGCATGGCAGCGAAAGCAGGGCGATGCCCAGACCGACCATGAGCGCGGCCTGCCAGCGCTTGATTTTCCATTCGTCAATGGCATAGGCGATGATGTTCTCGAAGACCGCGACCACGGTCGACACGGCCGCGAAGGTCATGAAGAAGAAGAAGAGCGACCCCCAGAAGCGCCCGCCGGGCATCATCTGGAAGACATTGGGCAGCGAGATGAAGATCAGCCCGGGGCCGGCATTGGGTTCGACCCCGTAGGTGTAGCATGCTGGGAAGATGATCAGCCCGGCGCCGATGGCCACGATGGTGTCCATCAC
The DNA here is from genome assembly GCA_934661755.1 of uncultured Lentisphaeria bacterium. Lineage (GTDB taxonomy): Bacteria > Verrucomicrobiota > Lentisphaeria > Oligosphaerales > Oligosphaeraceae > CAKUJM01. The sequence goes on from CAKUJM010000061.1 coordinate 11,464, forward strand.
GATGATGCTGGCGCTCTCGCTGGCCAGGGATTTCTTCCAGCCCAGGTAGCTCCCGAAGATTTCCATGCTGCCGACGCCCAGGCTCAGGGTGAAGAACGCCTGGCCCATGGCGGCGAACACCGTCTCCATGATGCGGTCGGAGAAATTCGACCAGTTCGGCACCAGATAGAATTTCAGCCCCTCGGCGGCGCCCGGCAGCAGCAGCGAATTGATCACCAGGATGAAAAGCAGCACGAACAGCGCCGACATCATGTACTTGGCGGAGTTCTCGACCGTCTTGCGGACGCCGCCGCTGCAAAGCAGCGCGCCCAGGACGACGGTGATCAGCATGTACAGCAGGCTGCGCCCGGGGGAGCTCACCAGCGACCCGAAGAAGTCGCCGATGGCGACGCGCGACGCCGCAATGTCGAGAGTCCCCTCCGGGGTGATTTGGGTGCATTTCATGATGCTGCCGCCGGCATAGTAGCATGCGTAGGCGATCAGCCAGCCTGAAATGGTGGTGTAGTAGGTCATCAGCAGGACATTCCCCGAAAAGATGACCTTGCCGATCGCCGCCCAGAAATGACCGTCATGTTTGGCCAGCCTGCGGTAGCTGCCGACAAGATTGGCGCGTCCCGCGCGGCCAACCGCCAGTTCCATCATCAGGATCGGAAAGCCCAGGAGCACCAGGAAGAGCAAATAGAGCAACACAAACCAGCCGCCGCCATATTTTCCGCAGATGTAGGGGAAGCGCCATACATTGCCCAGGCCGACGGCACAGCCGACGGACAGCATCAAGAATCCGAGTCGCGAGGCCAGGGTCTCGCGCGCACTGCAGTTGTTTTCCATGAGTTTGGGGTTGTTGTGTTTTGGGATGCGGTGGAAAAATCAGCCGGCGTTACAATTCCCGGTGGGATGTCCGGCAGAGGCTGGCGCGGATGATCGCCTGCAGATCCCCGGCGGCATGATCCAGGGTGTCGTTGACAACCAGGTAGTCGTATTCGCGCCAGCATTCATTTTCCATGGCGGCGTTGCGCAGCCGATGCCGGATTGCATCCTCGCTCTCGGTATGGCGGCCGCGCAGACGCGACTCCAGCTCCGCCAATGACGGCGCAGCCAGGAAGACGTAGACGAAAGAAGATGCGTACACAGTGCCGGCAACGGAATTGCGGATCTGCCGGGCGCCCTGCACATCGATGTCCAATACGAAGATTTCTCCGGCGTCGATGGCCGCGAAAATCGGACTCCTGGGCGTGCCGTAGCAGTTGTCATGGACTACGGCATGCTCCAGAAACTCCCCGCGGTCGCGTGCTTCGGCGAATTGTCCGGCGGTGCGGAAGTGGTAGTGCACGCCATCCACCTCGCCCGGGCGCGGTGCCCGCGTGGTCCAGGATATCGAAAAGCGCATCGATGGCCATGACGGCCGCACCGCGTTGATGACGCTGGACTTGCCGGCGCCGCTTGGACCGGAGATGATGATTGCCAGACCTTTGGACATTTTGGGGAAGAGGCGGTGTCTCTGAACTTTGTGAAGGGGTGCGGCGATATCGCCGGGAATGACGGAGAATGGAAAACGACGCTGCCGCGGCACGGCGCGAAGACATATTGCGCAAGCCGGGACGAAGGCAATGAAGGGCACGGGCATTCCGCAGAATATAACCCCTGAATCGGCAAGTCCATTGCCGAACCGGGTATGCTGTCATGGATTTGTAAAGTGTCTGCCAATCGCACACTTTTGGGGATTATGGCGCCAGCGATTGGCAATACTGTGCGGGGCGGCTAGCTTAACGGTGGGTGGTCGGGTGGGGGAACGTGGCCCACCTATAAGGCTGACGCGCGCGCGAGGGGAGACGAGCGGCGGAGGGGTTACCCGCATGAGTGAACTTGGCTGGTGCATGTGTTGTTACAACATGGCGCGTTCTTACAAACTACGCACAGCGGCACGTCAAGCCCGGCGCCAACCCCTCCGGC
>CAKUJM010000062.1 GCA_934661755.1 uncultured Lentisphaeria bacterium
TCACGCGGTTAACCCCTCCGCCGCCTGTCGGCGGCACCTCCCCTTGCAGGGGAGGCTGAAGAGCCTGGGGGTTGGCGCCGGGCTTGACGTGCGTCCATGCGTAGTTTGAAGAACGCGCTTTGTTGCAACAACATGATTGCCCAAGGGCGGGACGCCCTTGCTACCCCCCTGTCCAAGGGCTTCGGCGGGCATTATATATGTGATGTGTGCGATGATAACCTGGGTGCGTGTTGTCACGAACGGGGCGTGTGCCTCACGGCAAAGTGTTCGACGCATTCCCAGGCGAGGCGTTCGGCCTCGCCGATGGCCTCAAGCGAATCCGCATTTCCGGGCGGGGTGATTGCCAATGCGTCCGCCACCGCCGGGGCGATTTCATCGAACGCCAGCGAATGCCGTCGGAATCGTGCGCAGGCGGCGTCATTGGCGGCATTGAGTACGGCGCCGGCCAGTCCTCCCATGCATAGCGCCTGCCGTGCCAGCTCCAGTGCGGGGAAGCGCGTGGTGTCCGGTGGCGCGAAAAGCAGCTGCATGGCCCGGGAGAAATCCAGCGGCGCCATCATTGAGGGCATTTTTTCGGGGTATGCCAGGCAATATTGGATTGGCAGTTTCATGTCCGCCGGGCCCAGCTGCGCCAACACCGCGCCGTCGATGAACTCCACCATCGAGTGGACCACCGCCTGGGGGTGGATGACGACTCCGATCCGGGATTGGTCCACGCCATAAAGCCATGCCGCCTCCATGATCTCGAAGGCCTTGTTCATCAAGGTCGCGCTGTCGAGGGTGATTTTCGGCCCCATGTCCCAGGCTGGATGGCGCGATGCCTGTTCCACGGTGACCTCGTGCAGATTGAGCTCCGGATGGAAATGGAAGGGGCCGCCGCTGCAAGTGAGCCAGAGCCTCTTCACATCCCGGGTGTCCTTGCCCTCAAGGCATTGGAAGATGGCGCAATGCTCGCTGTCCACCGGCAGGATCTTCCCGCCATGGCGCCGGGCGGTGTCCATCACCCATCCGCCGGCGGCCACCAGCACCTCCTTGGTCGCCAGGGCGACAGTCTTGCCCGCCCGGAGCGCGGCCAGCACGGCGGGCAGCGCTTCGACTCCCTGGATGGCGCAAAGCACGACATCCACGCGGTCGGACGCCAGCAGCTCCTCGAGCTGCGCCTCGCTGCCGATGGTCGATGGCTGCGGGTCGCTTCTACAGAAGGACTCGGCGGCGTGGCATTTTTCCGCCGCCTCCCGCAGAAGCCAGGAACGGCTGCGGCAGGTGACGCATTCGACTTCGAAGCGCTCCGGATGGGCGGCGGCGACCGCCACCGCATTGCGCCCGATGCTCCCGGTGGCTCCGAGGATGGCAATGCGGCGTCGCCGATCACATCTACAGGAAGTACTCATTGACAATTCCAAGCAGCGCCAATGCGCCGATGACAATCACGCATCCCAGCATCAGCTTTGGCCATAATCCGTAGTCGAGACGCCGGGGCGGCTGCGACCAGATGCGGCGGCGTCCTCCGGAGGCGACGCCGTAGCGCAACAGCACCAGCAGCTGCCGCCGCCGGATCTCCGATTCGGTTTTGTGCGCGCCATCGGCCATCGCCATCTCCCGTCAGGCGTTTTCAATCACCCTCATCCGGGTCCACTTCCCGCCGCGGTAGCGCAGGGAGAAGATAATCGCCACCAGCACGATATAGAGATCGAAGTCGATCCACAGCGCCCACCACGGGAATCCCAGCTTGTAGAGGACGAAGCACGGCAGCGCGAAGCACGCCAGGCCGCAGACGCCCATTGTCCACATGCAGAAGCTGGTGTCGCCGGCGCCGCGGATGGCGTTGCTGAGGATGATGCCGAAGCCGTCCACCAGCAGGTATGCGGCGATGAAATAGAGCATGTATCCGGCGTCGCGCATGGCGGCGATCTGCCGTTCGTCGCCGGGACGCACAAAGGGGTCGAGCACCAGATGCTGGAAAAGCGAGAAGATGACGATCATGATCAGCGAGTATCCCAGCCCCACCAGCAGGCAGTGCGCCACCGACTTGCGGGCGGCGGGGATGTCATGCGCGCCGACGGCCTGTCCCACCAGCACGGCGGCGGCCTGGCTGATGCCCAGGATCGGGCAGAATGCCAGGTTGTTGATGCCGAAGGCGATGCTTGCGGCCTCCTGCACGGCCGCGCCGTAGCATCCCATCAGCACGCTGAAGGTGGTGAACGAGACCATGTCCAGGATCAGCTGGATGCCGCTGGGCAGTCCGAAGCGGATCATCCTGCCCATCAGCGGCAGGTCGAGGGCGCAATTGCCGCTGCGGTAGCCGCGGCGGTGCGACCGGCGCAGGAACAGCGCCAGGTAGATCAGCAACCCGACGGCTTCCGCGGCAACCGTCCCCCAGGCCGCGCCGCCCACTCCCAGCTCCGGCGCGCCGAATTTTCCGAAGATGAGCAGGTAGTTGATCGGGATGTTGCAGAGGGTGACCGCCGTGGAGATGATCATCACCGTCGTGGTCTTGCTGCGGCCGGTCCAGAAGCATGACAGCGCCAGCGACGACAGGAACACCGGCGAGCCGAGCAGCAGGATGTTGAAGTACCTGATCTCTCCGGCGGTGATTTCCGCGGTATGGCCGAACATGTTGAACAGCGGCGCGGACCACCACAGCCCGGATCCGAGCAGCACGCTGCCGGCCAGGCCCATCCAGATGCCCTGCCAGACCACCCGGCCGATGCACTCCGGCTGCCGGGCGCCGTCGTATTGCGCCACGAAGGTGCCGGCATAGCCGATCAGCCCCACCAGCAGGCAGCTGATGGCGAACTGGGTGAGGCCGCCGGTGAATGCGGCCGCAACCGCATCCTGCGAGTACTTGGCCAGCATCAGCCGGTCGACAAACATGTTGATCGCCCGGCAGGAATTGGCCAGGACCAACGGCAGCGCGATCCTGAATACATTGCCGAAGCTCGCGTTGAGCGACGGCGTCATGGGCTGGTTGTCCGCCATTTCAGACATGGGAGCGTGTGCTGCCTATTGTTCGTCGCGGTAGCTGACCGCCTTGGCGAAGAGCTCCTGGACTTCCGGCGATGGCGCGCGGGTGAGGAGCGTCCCCGCAACCGCGCAGGCCATCCCCGCCGCAAATCCGGGCAGCAGCTCGAAGATGCCGGTCCGTCCGGACAGCGTGCACAGCCAGGCGATGTCCACCACCGCGCCGCCGATGATTCCGGCGACTGCGCCGGCCATGTTGAAGCGCTTCCAGAAGAGCGACAGCATGATCGCCGGGCCGAAGGACGCGCCGAAGACGCCCCAGGCATTGGACACCAGGTTCATGATGCTGCCGGCATTCGGGTTGGTCGCGATGATCAGCGCGGTCTCCGCCACGATGAGCACCACCAGGCGCCCGATCCACATCAGCTCGGCGTCATGGGCCTTGCTGCCGCGCACCACCGGCTTGTAGAAGTCGCTGGAGAATGCGGATGACGCCGCCAGCAGCTGGCTGTCAGCGGTGCTCATCGACGCCGCCAGCACCGCGGAGAGCAGCACTCCGGAGATCAGCCCGGGGAAGATGTGGCGCACCATCTGGATGAACACCAGCTCGTTCTTGCAGATGTCGTCGTCCAACCCCAGTTTCATGCGTCCGATCAGGCCGATGAGCACCGCGAAGATCACCACCAGCGCCGTCCAGGAGATGCCGATGACCGACGATTTGCGCAATTCCTTCTGTGACTTGATCGACATGAAGCGGATGATGATGTGCGGCATGCCGAAGTACCCCAGCCCCCAGGTGAGTCCGGAGACCACGTCCGTCCATTTGGCGAAGGGGTTCCAGAAGTTCGGGGTGTCGATTGCCGCGTTGGCGGACTGCAGCACGAAGGCCGCGAAGATCGGCGCCAGGAACATCGCGCCGACGATCAGCAGCCCCTGGATGAAGTCGGTCCAGCACACTGCGGAGAAGCCGCCCAGGAAGGTGTATCCGACGATGATGAAGGCGGAAAGGTACATCGCGTTGGTGGTGTCCATGCCGACCACCTTGTGGAAGAGGATGCCGCAGGCCTTGATGCTGGAGGCGGCGTAGATGGTGTATGCCAGCAGGAAGACGACGGCGCTGATGACCTGCAGCAGCCGCGACCTGGTCAGGAAGCGGTTGGTCAGGTACTGGGGGATGGTGATGGCGTCGCCGGCCACGATCGAGAAGCGCCGCAGCCGCGGAGCCTGGATGATCCAGCTGGTGGCATAGCCGGCCGCCAGTCCGACCGAGATCCACGCCTGGCCGATGCCGGCCGCGTAGATGGCGGTCGGCAGGCCCATGAGCACCCAGGCGCTCATGTCGGACGCGCCGGCGGAAAGCGCCGCCACCCACGCGCCCATTTTGCGGTCGCCCAGGAAGTAGGTCTTTTCGCCGCCATTGCGGTCCTTGAAGAAGAAGTATATCCCGATCGCCAGCATCGCAATCAGGTAGAGTACAAATACGAATATCTCCGAGTAATTCATGGGAATGGTGGAATTTTGGTAGGATTGGTTGAACTGCGCCGTCCTCCGCTGTCCTCCGTCCCCGGTGCGGACGACAAAAAAGCCCCCCGGACCATTCCCCATAGGTGGACAATCCGGGAGGCTGGAGGACTATTTGTCCGGTGAATCCGCGTTCTCTAGAAAATGCGCCAAGGCGCGAATTTTCAGTTTCCCCTGATTTTGGGGGTGCTTAGCGGGGCATCCGGGAACCGCCCATGCCGCCGAATTGGCGTGGGGCACGCGGCTCGCGCGGCTTGGCCTCATTCACCGTCAAGGTGCGGCCGTTGTTTTCCTTGCCGTTCAGGCCGTCGATTGCGGCCTGGGCCTCCGCGTCATCCGCCATTTCGACAAAGCCGAAGCCCTTGCTGCGGCCGGTCTCGCGGTCGGTGATCACGCGCGCGGAGTCGATTTTGCCAAACTGCTGGAAGAGGTCGTGCAGTTCGTTGTCGTTCACCGAGTAGCTCAGGTTCCCGACGTACAGATTCTTGCCCATTGTCTTTTTTTCTATGGAAACAGCTCTCCCGATCGCATTTTACTTTCCTGGGGAGAAAAGAAAGGAAAGGGGCAAATGCCCGTTGTCAAGCCCTAAGCGTAACCGAATGAATGAGGTTCTGCAACGTTTGAAATGACAAGACGGCATAAGATAGTGCCATCAAAGGATATTGCAAGCCATCGGGCGAAAAAAAAAACGTTTCACGCTTTTTTCACCTTGGAGTGCGTTTACTCCTGCGAAGGTGCGTTTACTTTTTCAAGTTTCCAAAAAAAACGTTTTCGCAACGCCCGATGGCCGGCGGCATTCATTTGTGGCCGTGGGACTTGCCGCTGGCGCAACTGCGGGTGCATCCCGGGCAGCCGCAGCCGCAGGACGGGATGCCCTTGCGGCGGTTGTGCGCCAGCCGCACGACGATGGAGATCATGACGGCGGCCAGGATTGCGCCGACCAGCAGATTGCCCCAATTTGACGACAGCCAATTCAACATGTCCAGTCCTCCGTTTTTGGCCCACCCTTTTTTTTCGGTTACAGCTTCACGTCCACGCTCAGCTTCTGGGCTTCATGGTATGGGCGGAAGAGCAGGTAGATCGCAGCAATGACGACGGCGATGGCGACGGCCATCCCGAAGAAGTTCCGCCCGCCGGCGAAGAAGGTTCCGATCTGGTAGATGCAGAATCCGACGAGGTAGGCGAAGACGCACTGGTAGGCGATGGCGAACGCGGTCCACTTCGCGTTGTTCATTTCGCGCTTGATCGCCCCCATGGCCGCGAAGCAGGGCGCGCACAGCAGATTGAATGCCAGGAAGGAGTATCCGGAGACATGGGTGAAGGCCTCGCCGATGTTGCCCCATACCGTGCCGTCTCCGGCATTCTTATAGAGGATGCCGAGGGTGCCGACGATGTTCTCCTTGGCGACCAGCCCGGTGATCGAGGCCACGGCGGCCTGCCAGTCGCCCCATCCCAGCGGCGCGAAGAGCCAGGCGATGGCGCCGCCGATTTTGGCGAGGATGGAGTTGTTGATATCCTCTTCACCCAGCATTCCGAAGCCCTCCTCGCCCCATCCGAAGTAGGTGGCGAACCAGACGAAGATGGTGGAGAGCAAAATGATGGTCCCCGCCTTCTTGATGAAGCTCCAGCCGCGCTCCCACATCGAGCGCAGGACATTCCCCAGCGTCGGCATGTGGTATGCCGGCAGCTCCATCACGAATGGCGCCGGGTCGCCGGCGAAGAGCCTGGTCTTCTTCAGGATGATTCCCGAGATGATGATGCAGGCCATGCCCAGGAAGTACGCCGTGGTGGAAATCCATGGCGAGCCGCCGAAGATGGCGCCGGCGATCAGGGCGATGAAGGGGGTCTTGGCCCCGCAGGGGATGAAGGTGGTCACGATGATGGTCATCCGGCGGTCGCGCTCATTCTCGATGGTGCGCGAGGCCATGATGCCCGGCACGCCGCAGCCGGTGCCGATCAGGATCGGGATGAAGCTCTTGCCGGAAAGCCCGAATTTGCGGAAGACGCGGTCGAGCACGAAGGCGATCCGCGCCATGTATCCGCAGGCCTCCAGGAAGGCCAGCAGCAGGAAGAGCACCAGCATCTGCGGCACAAAGCCCAGCACCGCGCCCACGCCGGCGACAATGCCGTCGTTGATGAGCCCGGAAAGCCATTCTGCGCAATGCATCCTCTCCAGCAGGGCGCCGACCAGCACCGGCACGCCGGGAATCCAGATCCCGTAGTCCGCCGGATCCGGCTCGTCCAGCCCGTGCGCCGAATAGAAGTCCACCGCCTCGTTGTAGCTCATCGGCACCGTGGTCTGCGCATCCGCGTCCGCGGGGATCCGGTCCAGGTAGGCCGTCAGCGTGATCTTCTCCAGGGTCTCCTCGTCCTCGGCATCGACCGTGGCCGAGGTGACTGCCGGATCCGGCCTGTAGGCCTTCAGCGCCGCCAGCGCCTTTCCGGGGTCGTAGCCCTCCGATTCGGGATCCAGCGCCGACGCCACCTCCGGGGCGGTCTGCTCATTGACAAAGGCGTCGACCGCGTTGCGGGCATTGGCGTAGGGCTCGGCCGCCTCCTCGTATCTGGAGGAGCCGATGCCGAAGAGGTGGAAGCCGTTGCCGAACAGGCCGTCGTTGGCCCAGTCGGTGGCGTGGGCGCCGACCGTCACCATGGCGATGTAGTACACCAGGAACATCACCACCGCCAGAATCGGCAGCCCGAGGAAGCGGTTGGTGACAATCCGGTCGATCTTGTCGGAGGTGGTCAGGCCGCCGACATGCTTCTTGCGGTAGCATCCCTTGAGGATGTCGGCGATATAGACATAGCGTTCGCTGGTGATGATCGACTCCGCGTCGTCATCCAGTTCAGCCTCCGCGGCCTTGATGTCCTGCTCGATGTGCGCCATGGTGGCCTCGGGGATGTGCAGGCGCTCCAGCACCTTGTCGTCGCGCTCGAAGATCTTGATCGCGTACCAGCGCTGCTTTTCCGGCGGCAGGTCATGCAGTTCGGCCTCCTCGATATGGGCGATGGCGTGTTCGACCGGTCCGGAGAAGGTATGCATCGGAGTCGGCCGGGCCTGGTGCGCGGCCTCGATCGCCGCCTCCGCGGCCTCCATGAGCCCCTCGCCCTTGAGCGCGGAGATCTCCAGCACCTTGCACCCCAGCTCCCGCGACAGCTCGGCGAAGTTGATCTGGTCGCCTTCCTTGCGCACCACGTCCATCATGTTGATCGCAATCACCATCGGGATCCCCAGCTCGGTGAGCTGGGTGGTCAGGTAGAGGTTGCGCTCCAGGTTGGTGCCGTCGATGATGTTCAGGATGGCGTCCGGGCATTCCTCCAGCAGGTATTTCCGCGCCACCACCTCCTCCAGGGTGTAGGGCGAGAGCGAATAGATGCCCGGCAGGTCCGTGACAATGACATCGTCATGATGCCTGAGCCTGCCTTCCTTCTTTTCCACCGTCACCCCCGGCCAGTTGCCGACGAACTGGTTGGAGCCGGTCAGCGCATTGAACAGCGTCGTCTTGCCGCAGTTCGGGTTGCCCGCCAGGGCGATTTTTATGATCTTGTTTTCCATAAGTGGCTGTATGGCTAGAGAAAAAGAAGAGTTCCGCGTGCGGCGGCTATTTACTGGCCTCAACTGGCTCCACTTCCAGCATTTCGACATCGGCGCGGCGCAGGCTCAGCTCATAGCCGCGGACGGTCACCTCGATCGGGTCACCGAGCGGCGCCACCTTGCGCACGAAGATCTCGGTGCCCCTGGTGATGCCCATGTCCATGATGCGGCGCTTGATCGGACCGGAGCCGTTGATTCTGGTGACCACCACGGTCTGCCCAACTTGTGTGTCCTTCAGGGTTTGCATTTTGAGTTGGTCCTTCTCTCTTTTTCTACGATTGGGATTCCTATTGAACCATGATCTTCTGCGCCATCTCGTTGCTGATTGCAACCCGCGCATCCTTGACCTTGACGATGAGATTGCCGCCCATCGTCGTGATGACCGTCGTGGTCCCACCGGCGACAAAGCCGAGGTTCTCCAGGTGCTTGCGGACCTCCGGCGATCCCCCGACCCGGTGAATCAAATTTTCCTCGCCGGGGCTGGCGAGACTTAAAGGCATCATTGTGGCTTGCTCTCCCAAATGCCCCCGGAAGGCGTGGAGGCAGCTGTCCTCAATCCACCCGGGGGATGACAATAAAGATTTTGCAACATTGCATAATATAAATTAGCAAATGCTAATTGCAATATCCGACAATAAAATCAGCGCGTCTCGCGGTGAAAAGCGCGGTTGAAAACGGGGTGCAGGAAAATGAGAATTACCCATCGCTAATAATTTTTTTTTCGTGGGCACGGACAACTCCGTTTCCGCGCCCACTGTGGCGATGCGGCGCGCTATTTTTCCAGGACCCTGACGCCGGCGGCCTCGAGGATCTCCGCCAGGCTGCGGCGTTGCTCCGGCGTCGGCGGCGCGACCTCCGGCAGCGTCACCGTGTGGTCGAGCGACTCGTATTTCGATCTGGCGAAGGCGTGGTAGGCAAGCAACCGCACCCCGCGGAGATGCCGCAGTCCGGAAAGCAGGCGGCCGGCGGCGGCGAACTCCTCCGGCGCGTCGTTGAGCGTGGGGATCACCGGCATGCGCACCTCGATGTCGGCGCCGGCCTCATCCAGGTGCCGCAGGTTGTCGAGGATGCGCTCGTTGCCCTGGCCGGTGAGGCGGCGGTGGCGGCCGCTGTCCATGGCCTTGATGTCATAGAGGAACAGCTGCGCGTGGGGCAGCACTGCCGCGAAGGCCTGCCAGGGCACCTCGCCGCAGGTGTCCACTGCGCAGGGGATGCCTTCCGCGCGCAGCCTTCTGAACAGCTCGGCGCAGAAGTCCGGATGGAGCAGCGGCTCGCCGCCGGAGACCGTGACCCCGCCGCCGCCTTCGGCATAGAAGATCCGGTCGCGAAGCACTTCCTGCAGCACCTCGTCGACGCTCATTTCCTGTCCATAGAGGGTAAGGGCGTTGAACAGGCAGGCGTCGACGCAGCGTCCGCAGCCGACGCAGCGCTTGCGGTCGATCACGTGACTATTGCCGACGAACTGGTGGCAGCTGCAGACGGCGGCGCAGGCCCGGCATCCGACGCAATTTCCGCGTCGCAGCGCCAGCTCCGGTTCGGGGCGGACGCTTTCGGGGTTATGGCACCACCGGCAGCGCAGCGGGCAGCCCTTGAAAAACACCGTCGAGCGGATTCCCGGACCGTCGTGGACCGCCAGGTGCTTGATTCCGATGATCCGCGCCTGGTTCATTCCTGGGCCTCCGCCTGGCGGATGAATGCATTCTGCTCCTCTTGCGAGAGGTCGATGAACCGGCTGTTCCAGCCGCAGACGCGCACCTGCACATCGGAGTGCTTCTCCGGATTGCGCTGCGCCTCGCGCAGTTCCTCGGCATCCATGATGTTGAATTGCAACGACAGCCCGCCGGAGGCGAAATATCCGCGCACCAGCCCGGCAAGCACCTCGTCGCCATCCGGTCCGGAGACCACGCTGGGATGGAGCATGACGTCCAGCACTGCGCCGTCCGGCGATTCCGCCAGGTCGAGCGCCGCGGCCGACTGCATCAGCGCCAGCGGGCCGTTTTTGTCCATTCCGGTGGTGGCACCAAGATTGCGCGACAATGGCTCGCCGGCCAGCCGCCCGTCCGGGGTGGCGGCGCTTTTCTCGCCAAGTCTGAAGTTGTAGTCGATCGACCACAGCCCGAGTTGGAAGGAGCCGCCGCGGGCATTGGGCGCGTTGTTGATCTTGCGGGCGAGGAAGTCGGCAAGCCGTCTTCCGGCGGCATTGGCCTCCGGGAGGTTGTTGCCCCATTTGGGCGAGCGCTTGAGCGCCTGCTGCCGCAGTGGCTCGAAGCCCTGCCAATTGCGGTGCAGCGCCTCCGCAAGCTGCTCCATGGTGCATAGCTTGCGGTCATCGACCAGCGTCTTGACCGCCATGATCGAGTCGACCACGGTGCCCAGCCCGGCGCACATGACGCCGCTGGAGTTGTAACGGGTGCCGGCGTCGGAGACGTCGCGCCCGGAGGCGATGCAGTCGGCCATGGTGCCGGAAAGCAGCGGCGAGGGGTTGATGTGCTTCCAGGCCCGTTCGAATGCCCGGGTGTTTTCCAGTACGCGGGTGAGCAATGCGTCCAGCTGCCGGAAGTACTCCGCCTCGAACTCCACGGCGTTGGCGGGCAGCGCGCACTCCGGGCCGATCCGGACGCCGTCGAAGGTGCAGCCGCCGGCAAGCACCGCCTCCAGCGGCCGGACCAGGTTCCCCCATGCGGACATCGAGCAGCACATCTCGCGTCCCATGATGGCGGGCTCATAGCATCCGATCAGCACATAGCGGTAGAGGTCCTGCTCCTCCTTGCCGCGGCGGCGGAACATGTCGAAGGCGACATCGTCGTTGCTGAACACCACCGCGTTGCGGCCGGAGCGGACGCATCGAGCCACCTGGAGGAGGTTTTCCTGCGGCGTGCCCTTGTGGACCCGGAACGATAGCTTGGGGTTGATGCGGTTCAGTTCCTGATGGACCTCGAAGCAGAGCCGGGTCAGCTCGTTGCAGCCGTCGACTCCGGGCGCGGCCAATCCGCCGAAGCAGAAGTTCTTGCCTGCGGGGAACATCTGGGCATAGAACTTCGTCCAGTAGAATTTCAGCAGCTCCCTGGCATCCTCGCGGGTGAGGATGCCCTCTTCGAGATCGTGGCGGAGAAACGGCATGTACAGCTGATCGAAGCGCCCCTGCGATCGCACCGGCTCCAGCTCCAGCTCCTGGCAGGTGTCGTAGATCAGCGCCAGCTGCAGCGCCTGCCGGAGGGTCTGCGGCGGCCGGTCGGCGATGGCATCCATCGTTTCGGCCAGCTCCGGGAGTCGCTTCGCCCTGGCCAGCGCCGCGAAGCGCAGGATCAGCTCGCGCATGGAGTCGAAGATGCTGGCGACGGCGGACAGAAACTCCCGTGATTCGCCGGTGGCCGCCTTGCCGAGTGCGGCCAGCGCCTGGTCGCGCAATCCGGCGGGGCCCAGTGCAAGCAGCCGCTCCCAGTCCGGAGAGGTATGGCTCTGATCCAGCCAGGAGGTGAAGATGCCGTTGTCGCCCAAGGCTCCGGCATCCCGCAGCACCGTCTCGCCGATGATGGCATTGGCCATCTCCCGGCGGTGGATGTTGAGCGCCCACAGCATCCCCTTGCCTTCCAGGTGGTCGGCAAAGCGGTCGAAGGCGTCGATGCCGATCCGCCCGCGCCTGAGGATGATCCCGAGCATGGCCGCCCGCAGCCGGATGAGCGGTTCGTCATGGTGGGTGTTCTCGTATTCATCCAGCTCCTGCTTGAGCGCCTCCGCGTCCAAGCCGCTTTCCGGGTCGGTCAGCATCGGCTGATACTGCCGTTCCAGCTGGTCGCGGACACTGTCAAAACTGCATTCCATGTGATTTTTCCTTCTTGTCGCTGCGTTTTTCTCGCTTCAATTGGCCGCCGCCGACGCCCTGGCCCTGGCGCTCTTCGGCTCGCCATGCGCATATTATAGGAAAAAGCGGCGGGTGTTGGAATATCGGAAAACGAAAAAAATATATCTTTTCGGGCACGCGTGGAGGCCTGTTGCCGTTGGCTCCGCCTTATTTTTGCCGGCGCGCCACCCGGGATTCATTCCCACCCCCAGACTACATGGAAGCCGGTGCGGGGATTTGCGTCATCCAGGGTGGCATGCGAGGCCGGATGCGCCCGCCATCATTGCGAGAGCTGCTCCAGCATGTCTTCCCGCTGGTGGCGCCGTTCGTGGTCGCGCTGGATGTTCTTGCGGTTGATTTCATCTATCCGCTGGCTTCCCTTGTTGAACAGCGGGCGGATATGCTGGTTGTATCCCCGCATGATCGGCCCGCGGAAAAGGAAGAGCAGCACCAGAATCGCCGCCAGAATCGCCAGCTTGACGAATTTGCGGCAGGCGCATTTGCGATCCGTGCTGCGCCGGCGATCCATGATGCCGGCAACCCGGCTGGTGGACTCCCTGGCCATCTTCAGGCATTCCTCCGAACAGCACTTGTAGCCGTCACGCTCGATCAGGCAATCCCTGCATACCGGACGGCGGCATACGCAACAATGCGCAACCGCCAGCGTGTCAGGGTGGTTGATGCAAACTGAACCGCTGTTGGGGTTATTCGACATTGAACCGATCCTCCTGTGGATTTGGCTGGTGTGTGAAAAAGAGCCGTCAAGTAAATTATAAGCATTCTTACGGCAAAAATCAACCCCTCCGACCCACCGCCGCGCCCGGGGGAACAAGGGCGTCTCGCCCTTGGGCAATTATGTTGTTACAACAAAGCGCGTTCTTCAAACTACGCATGGACGCACGTCAAGCCCCTAGGCCCCTCAGCCTCCCCTGCAAGGGGAGGTGCCGCCGACAGGCGGCGGAGGGGGTAACCGCGTGAGTGAACTTGGCCGGTGCATGTGTTGTCAATGACAAAGTCTGCTTGCAACATGGCGCGTTCTTCAAA
>CAKUJM010000063.1 GCA_934661755.1 uncultured Lentisphaeria bacterium
TTCACTCACGCGGTTAACCCCTCCGCCGCCTGTCGGCGGCACCTCCCCTTGCAGGGGAGGCTGAAGAGCCTAGGGGTACCGTCGGTCATGACGTGCGTCCATGCGTAGTTTGAAGAACGCGCTTTGTTATAACAACACAATTGCCCAAGGGCGGGACGCCCTTGCTACCCCGGGCCGATGCTGGTTATTCGCAGGGCGCGACCTCGGCTGTGACGCTCATTGGGTCTTCGCCAAACAATACTCCGGTCAGCGCAGTGCCGGCACGATTGAGCCGTTGCTGGATGTCAAACGAGAATCCGCCATTCCTGAATTCTTCCGGCAGGGCGATTCCGATGCTCAGATGCAGCATCTCCTGATCCCGTCTGGCTTCCGCGGCCACGAACGGCGCGTCAAAAAGATTTCCGTGCCTGGCTTCCCGGGCATAGCCGTCATGGCGGATGCAGAATTGCCGCAGTGGCTGCGTCTCATGTCTCATAAAGAGTTCCAGGCAGGAGTTTTTCCAGATTTCCTCCTCCAGGCAGGATTCCGCCTCCTCCAGCTCCGCCTCGATTCGGAAGACGCCACTTGCCAGCGCAAAGCGGTAGCGGACCAGCTCTTCCCCCGCCACCGACAGCGTGATTGGCTCGGACAATTCCCGCGACAGGCGCAGCTTCCGCCGGACAAACACCGGGAATTCCCTTGAGAAACCGTTGGCGGAAAGCCGAAGCCGTTCCGATTTTCCCTCCGGCACGGGCAGCAGCACCCGGCCCTGGCAGGGTGCAAGCGGCATCCGGCTGCCATTCCAGTCCAGGGTGATGGCGGCTTCCCGCTCCATTTCAAACTCCAGGACGCCGGGGATCGTGATATTTGCTTCCGCTCCGATCCGGATCGGCGGTTCGACCCGTATCGCGGTCCGGGGGAACGACTGCTTTCCGGCCTGGTAAACCCGGGCAAACTCCTTCAGCACGGCAAAATCATCCTCCCGGATCCCATCATCGCGGAACGGAACATCCCAGCTGACGACTCCGCCGTTGTCGACAATGTTGCGCGTCATGCCGGCCAGGCCGCATCCGTCAGTTCGAAGTGGTCCTACGCTCCAGTTTTTTCCGGCATAGCTGAGCACATGGTATTGCAGCTCCTGGATCATCGGCCCCGTGGCCAGCCCGCATTCCGGTTCGTTGATTTCGCCCGCCGTCATGTTTTCCGGAGAGCCCGGGTAATTGCGCACTGGCGGATAGCAGACCCCGGGGTTGAAGGCGACGACGGCATCTGGATTTCCGCTTCTCAGGCTATTGGCAAACGAGGTGCCGTTCGGGGCATCGGGGAAGTCGTACATTTCCGGGGCATAATAGCAGCCGTCAACCCACCAGCCATGAACGCGGCGTCCCCAGCGTTCGCTCCATTCCACATGGATATCCGACCACATTCCGAGGAAGTTCCGCAGGCGCCGGTCCGGGGTTGCAATCTGCCGGCGTTCGCGGAAGCGGCCGCAGGTCTCCCAGGCGGGCCAGGGCGGAATTGACTGCAGCCTGCGGGAGACCTCCATGTCCAGCACCGGCGCCAGCGAGGTGGTGTAAACCAGCAGCGGGATGCCGTATTCCGACAGCGCATCGGCAAATTCGGCGACCAGGTCGCGGCGGGAGCAATGCGAATTGGCGCCATCCCACCCCATGATCCGGTCAAATGTCTGATTGGGCGAACAGACAAAGCCGCCATTCTGCCCGATGGTAATCCAGGCGAATCCGGCGTGGAGTTCATGCAGCTGCGCGGCAAGGCGCCTGACATCAAAGCCATCAACCCGGCGATTCCAGCATTCCACGGTCGAGAGGCCGTCGTCATGACGGGGAGAATCATCCTTCTCGTGGAGAAAATGGAAGAAAAAGCCGTATTCGGCACGGCGGAGCCACGCCGTCTTTTCAAAATTGGTTTTCATGCTCGGCTGCTGCCCTGGTGGTCAATTCCGCTGAAGCGGGCGGATGAAACGGAAATTCCTGAGATGCCAGACAATCCGGTTTTTGGTCGGATTCATCCCGATCGCGATGGTCTTGAGCTCCCTGGGGTCGGGGATTTCGATGAAATTCTCGACCGCGGCCCCCGTGCCGGGCTGATACTGGGCCCATCCGCCTTTGTCCAGCATCACCAGGTTGTTACGCGAGACCTCCGCCGCAGTCTGTTCGGTGATGATCTCAAAACGGAATGCCGCCAGCTCCCCCGGGCTCATCCCGGCCTTCTGCAGGTCAAGATACGGGTAGGCCCAGCGGTCTTTGCAGTTTTCGTCAAACGTGCATTCAAAACGGAGGGCATTCTGCTCCGGATCATGCGTGATCGTCATCCCTCCGGAGGAATTGGCCGTCCAGTTCTCCGGGCGCAATGCCGCAGGCAACGGCTGCCATTCCGGCTCCGATGCGTCAGAGCGCAAAACGGAAAAATCCAGCGGCGAAATGGCCCGTCCGTCCGCCGATCCGGATACATGGAACTGGGTGCTGAATTGGGCCTGGGAGCCATCGACAAGCTCCACTTCAATCTCGCGCTTTGTCCCGGCGCCGACCTCCAGCTCCGCCGGCAGGCCGATGATGCCCGGCACGCCGTCGAGACGGACAATCCTGGCGCCGTCACTGAAATTAAAGACACGTATCGTCAGCTTTCGCGTCGCCGCCTCCTTCTGCAGCCACAGCGCCAGCTTCGATTTCGCCACCTGGAAGCTGTCCGTGGGAATCAGCTGAAGCACGATGTCCTTGTCGGCGGCAAAGTCCGTCCCGCCCTTGCGCGTCTGCCTCCTCGGGCTGTCCTTCAGGGAGCCGGGAATTGCCGTGCTGTGCAGATAGACCGGAAAACGGTCCAGCTCCAGGGTTGCGGTGCCGTCGCCAATGTCCAACGGCGACGGCTTGCCGAAGAAATCGGCCAGAAGGGCCTCCTGCCGCACCGGCAATTCCAGCGACCGGGACTGCGGGGGCGACCCTTCCACTTCGGAGCTGCTCCAGCAGACCGTGACGAAGGAGCCGTCCCCTTTTTCCCAGCAGAAGGCGCGGATCGCCTCGTCGCCGGTTTCCAGTTCCCCCAAATACTGCGCGTCGCCAAGCTGATTCGTCAGATTGGAAAAAGCCGCCAGCGCCGGCTTGGCCGAATGGTCATACCGGACCATGCCCCAGTCCATCTCCCCTTCGTTGTAAGGCGGCAGGACAAATGTGTAGGTGCGGTCGACACCGTATGCGGCGAGGAGCAGCTGCATTTTCACGACGGCCTCCGCGTGAAGGAGCTCCTGCTCCGGCGTCTGGACGGCCTTTTCCTCTCCGTTGACCATGATCTTCTTCTTGCCGATGACAAGCGGTGACTGCCAGATTGAATTCTCCGTGACCCGGATCGGCATCTCCGCGCAGCCGGATTCGGCGAGCGTGTCCTTCAGCAGCGCGATCAGCTTCGGGTATTCCGCCAGCGGTTCATAGACGTGATAGTTGTAGATGTCGATATAGTCAGTATATCCGTTGCGCACCATCGACTTCCAGAATTCGAACCTGTCGGGTTTGGTGCAGAAGCTGCCGCTTAGCACCTCGCACTCCGGATTGCCGGCCTTCAGGCCAAGATAGGCGGCCTTGGCGAGCGTGACGAAATTCCAGCAGCCGCCTTCCAGGCCGTTTCCCTCCATTTCGTTCCAGAATTCCCACGAATCAATCCTGCCTTTGAACTCGGCGGCGAGCTTCCGGGAGAACTCGTAGCAGGCTGACGGGTCGTCGGGAAACTGGTTGCGTTTCGGGCACCATGGCGGGGAATCATGCCAGACGGCGCAGACGCCAATGCCGTTCCGGGCATAGCAATCGGCCATTTCCCGGAAGCGCCCCGGCTGGAAGGTCCCCGGGGAAGGCGACATCTGGCTCCAGCTGACCCGTTCGCGGACGTGTGCAATCCCGGCGTTCCGCACAAGCTCCGCGTAATGGGCGTAGCCCTTCCCGCCGGGGAAGGAAAGGACCGACTGCATTCCGGAAATCGCGGCATCCACTGCGAACGGCGTGTCCGGCCGCCGCGGCGGGCGCCTGGCCGGATCGGAGGTGACCGCAAAGGTCTGCGATTCGTTGTCCGCCGTCCGCAAAGTGTAGTATCCGGCGGCCATCGGTTCCAGGGCGACCCGCCCGTCGGCATCGGCGCTCCCCTGCAGGACGTCGTTTCCGCGCCAGTCGCTTACGACATAGGCCGCATTCGCGGCAATGGCCAGCACCGGCCTGTCATCCTCGAAGTAGAGACGGCCGGGGCGTTCCGACGCCTCCGCGGCCAATATGCCGCCCATCATCGCCACGGGGAAGAGGATTCTGGAGATCATGTCAACTCCTCACTGCATCGTGATCTGCACGCCGGAAGCATAGTATTTGCGGAATCCCAGTTCGCGCAATTCGCTTGCGGCGACGCCGGTGGCGTGTCCGTCCGCCAGGCCGATATTGCCGCGCAGGGCATGACGAAGCAGGAAGTTGAACGCGCCTTCGTTGTCGCCCCATCCCAGGTAGCATTCCCGGCCGTTCACCGTGCCATCGCCGATCAGCGGCACCTTGGAGGCACTCTTCATTTTCTCCAGACGGTAGTAGAGCGGCCCGGCCAGATTGCTGCCGGTGGAATAGCTGCCCAGACGCTCGGCATTGTCACGATACCAGTTGCAGGAATCCATGTTGAGATTGAAAATCCCGATGCTCGCATAGCCCAGGAAGACGATCGGGTCGTCCTCGTAGCGCAGCGTCAGATACATGGTGCAGTTGACGATGTTCCCGAACAGGTATTTCCGCTCATAAAGCGGATAGTATCCGCTCGTGCGCCCGTGCGACGCGGTCGCCACCTCCCCTGGCACCCACCCATTTTCATCGCCTGCATACAGGAGCTGCGCCACCAGAATCTGCTTCTGCCCCGAGAGGCACGAGGTCGTGCGCGCCTTTTCACGGGCTTTGCTCAATGCGGGAAGCAGCATTGCGGCAAGTATGGCGATTATCGCGATCACGACCAACAGTTCAATTAGCGTGAACCTGGAATGAGACACTTTGCCGCCGGGGAAGTCCTTATGGTGAAAATACATGTTTGAAGCCTTCATGATACCATCCTCGTTGTTTCTTTTTGGGGTGCGTGTCGGATCTTATTATAACCAAAATCCACTGGGATTTCAATCTTCGGAACAGGACAATCCATTATATTAACTGGACATAAGGACTTTTCGGATTTTTCCATGGCTTCAGGCCCGGACGGGCCATGGCCGTGCCGCCCGTGCCAGGGGGAGATGCGGGCATCGCCGCGTCAGGGTGTTCCCGGATGCACTGGCGATGGCAAAGGCGTCCATGCCACAGGAGAGCAAATTGTCGTTTTGCCTGATCTACAACGGATATTACAACTCGAGCAAGGATGTCGAGGAGCACTTCCACGACAATACGGAGCTGATCTTCATCCGGAACGGCGGTTGCAGCGTCTGCGGACGGGGGATTGAGCCGCTGGTCTGCCATGCCGGTTCGGTCTGCGTGGTGCCGGCGGGATTGTGGCACAGCCAGCGCGAGGGGACCTCTGATCTCTATACCGACTATCTGGTCTTCTCCGGAATGAGCTCCCTGAACAGCTTCCGGCAGATTGACGTGTCGCGGGATTCGGTCATCGCCCACTGGTTCGCCGACATCCAGCAGCTTTCACGGGAAAACATGACCGATGCGATGCAGACGCTGACCAACCTCCTGGTTCTGCGTCTGCAGAGCCATATTGAAAACGGCATTGAAATCACCCGCTATCCGCAGTCCCTGCTCCGGGCGGTCGAGTTCATCGAGCGGAACTACAATGCCCCGCTCACGGTGTCGGAGATCATCCGGAATGCCTATGTTTCCCGGACCGGGCTTAGGCAGCTCTTCCGCTTCTTCTTCAAGATGTCGGTCTCCCAGTACCTGACGGAGGTGCGGATGTACCACGCGCGCCAGCTGCTGTGCATGAACCCCTACTGCAACATCCGCGAGATCGCGCACCTGGCCGGCTATCCGGATGCGGATTACTTCTGCCGGAAATTCAGGAAGCACCACGACATGACCCCGCTGGAGTATCGGAAATACCCCACGCATTACGACAGCCGCCACAACAATATGAAGCATCTCTTCCGTCCGCTCTTCCTGCAACGGGACGGTGAGTAGAAGGGGCGAAAAATGCATGGCCCCCCCGGATCCGTGAGGCCGGTGGCATTGCCTCGGAATGGTTTTTTGATGGTGCGTGCCGGGAGTGCGCGTGGCTGAAAATGCGACGCCACGGTCAGCAGACGCTATAGTAATGCGGAATGAACTGCGCCCCGCCAGGATGCCGGACAACCGCCAGGGCGGGCAGTCCCCGCAACATCAAAATGGAAGACAGGAAAAGTGGCTAAAGGCAAAGTCAAGGTCAAAAAAGAGGAGAAGCTCGAGGACATCCTGTTCAGCTGCCGGGACAGCCTGCGCGGCAGGGCGTCCATGACGGACAAGCGGGACCTGCTCCTGACGCTGGTGTTCCTGAAGTTCGTGTTCGACCGTTTTGACGAGCAGACCGAATGCCTGCGCGAGGAGTTCAAGGCGGAGTCGGCGCTGCTGGAACTCCAGCTGAAAAGACCCGCGTCCTATGGGAAGAAGGGCGTCATCTTCCTCCCCGACGAATGCCGCTGGGACAGGCTGGCCAATGTGGAGCCCGTAAAAATGGCCGTCGCCTTCGACGACGCCATTCGCATCCTGGAGCAGCAGGAGGAAAAACTGCGCAATGCCCTTCCGCAGGGGATATTCACCCAATGCGACTTGGAGCCGCAGGTGCTCAGGAGCGTTGTGGACAACATCAGCAAAATCGACCGCCGCCGTTTCGCGGAGAAGGACCTGATTGGACGCGTCTACGAATACTACCTCCAGGCCTTCTCCATCAACCAGGACAAGGAGGAGGGCGAGTTCTATACCCCCCACAGCATTGTCGAGCTCATAGCCAGCCTGATAGAGCCCTTCGACGGTACCTTGTACGACCCCTGCTGCGGCTCCGGCGGCATGTTCATCCAATGCGCCAAGCTGATTGAGTCGAAGGGCGGCAACACCCAGACGGTCAATGTGTACGGACAGGAGTCCGAACCGGCCACCTTCCGCCTTGCCAAGATGAACCTGGCGGTCCGCGGAATCTCCTACCACCTGGGGGCCAAGGCCGCGTCCAGCTTCACCAACGACCAGCATCCGGACCTCAAGGTGGACTACATCATGGCCAATCCGCCATTCAACCTGAAGAAGTGGCGCACCGCCCAGGAACTCCTGGACGACCCGCGCTGGAAAGGCTACCAGGTCCCGCCGGAATCCAACGCCAATTACGCCTGGATTCTGCACATGCTCTCCAAGCTGAACCCCGCCGACGGCGTCGCCGGATTCCTCCTGGCCAATGGCGCCCTTGACGACAGCGACACGCTGGCCATCCGAAGGCAACTCATCGAGAATGACAAAGTGGAGGCGATTATCATCCTGCCGAGGGACATGTTCTATACCACCGATATTTCCGTCACGCTGTGGATTCTGAACCAGAACAAGCACGCCGGCATCAAGAACGGACACTCCTGGCGCGACCGCACCGGTGAGATTCTGTTCATGGACCTGCGAAGCTGGAACCAGAACACCTACGAAAAGGGCAAGTTCGTCCAGTTCTCGCCGGAACAGATCGCCCAAGTCCAGAAGATATTCTTTGACTGGCGCACCACGGGCGGCGCTGCTTACGCCCAGCCGGAGCTATACTATGGAGCAAAGAAGGCCGAGATTGCGGAAAAGGGATACTCCCTGGTCCCCAGCCGCTATATCGAGTTCGTGGACCGCGACACGGAACTGGACTACGAGACAGTCCTTGCTACCGCCGGAAAAGAGGCCGCTGAACTGATAAAAGAACAAGCTGACAATGCACAAAAATTGGCAACGGCTTTCACGGCCTTGGGATATAATTGCAGACAGGGGGAATGAGAACGATGTCCGACAAAAAAAAGCTCGGTGATTTTATTGAACGCATTGAGCGAACCAATGACGATGGTAAATATGGCCTTGCGGATGTGCGGGGAGTCTCTAATACCAAACAAATTCAGGCTACAAAAGCCAATATGGAAGGTAGGGATTTCCGACCGTTCCTAGTTGTTAAACCTGGAGAATTCGTCTTTAACCGCAGGACGACGCGGAATGGAGAACGACTGGGGTTAGGTTATAATACCGACAGCCGTTCTTATATATTTACGGAGGATTATGTTGCCTTTAGGGTAAAGGATACACAAGTTCTTCACCCTGATTACCTCTATTTGATATTTTTGCGTGATGAATTTGACCGCTATGTTCGATGGGACTCCTGGGGAAGCGCTACGGAGTTTTTTAATTGGGAGAATATGTTGAATGTTCCTGTTTCTGTCCCCCGCATTGAGGTGCAACGGAGCGTGGTTGCCGCCTGGCAGGGGCTGCGCGAAATGCAGGCCCAGAACGAGCGTCTGGCGGCAACGCTGATGCCTCTCTGCCGCAGCTATCTCCAGGACCTCAAGCACAAGTACAAGGCTGTGGAGATTGGGGAATTCATAGAGCAATGCGATGAGCGCAATAGCGATGGGACGTATGGCGAAGATTTTGTGCGAGGTATCGCAACCTCCAAAGAACTTATCGCCACAAAAGCAAACCTCGATGGTGTCTCGCTGACATCGTACAAGCTTGTCAAACCTGGAGAGTTCGCGTATGTTCCGGACACTTCAAGGCGTGGAGATAAAATCAGCCTGGGACGAAACGAGGAAGATAATCCGGTGCTCGTGTCTTCAATTTCATGTGTTTTCCGCATAAAAGACCATGGCCAGCTTGACCCGGGCTATCTGTCCATGCTGTTCAGGCGTGCCGAGTTCGACCGCTACGCGAGGTTCAACTCCTGGGGCAGCGCCCGCGAGGCATTCAGTATTGCGGATATGCGCCGTGTCAAAATCCCCCTCCCTCCGATGGAAGTGCAGCGTGCCATTGTTGAGGTGTTCCAGGCCGCGCAGAGCGCCAGGCGCACGGCAGAGAGGGCGGCGGCGTTAAGCAAGGGAATCTGTCCAGCGTTGATTCAGCGGGCCATTCATTCATAGCGATTGGAAACGGCAATGAACCAGGGAAAGTTTTACGAGAGTGAATTCGAGGGTGCGTTGATCCAATTGCTTCGCGAGAATGGCTGGCAGTACACTTTTGGAGGCGATTACCACCGCAGTCTGACGGATGTCATTCTGGAGGATGACTTGCGGAGCTTTCTTGGCGACCATTACGGCGCCAAAGGTCTGACCCCAAATGACTATGACACGGTCGCCGCGAAGGTGCGCAACATCTCCGGCGACACCTACTATCGTTCGATGGTCAACGCCGTGAGCCAGACCCGCGACGGCTTTGACTTCACCCCGTCCTTCGCCGGGGCCAGCGCCTTTCACCTGGACTTGATTGACTTTGAACACCCGGAGAGGAACATTTTCAGGGCAGTGAACCAGTTCCAGGTGGGGCAGGGAGGCAAGAGCCGCCGCCCGGACATCGTGCTTTTTGTCAATGGAATTCCGGTGGTCATCATCGAGCTGAAGAATCCCACCAAGGCGAATGCCACCGTCGAGGATGCATATTACCAGATTGTCAGCCGCTACAGGGATGACATTCCCGCCCTGATGCGCTACTGCGCCATCGGCGTCATCAGCGATGCGGCCAACACCAGGATGGGGACGACCGTCTCCGACTTTGAACACTTCTATGCGTGGAAGAAGGTCGAGAACGACAACAACTCCGGAATGGGCCTGGACGACGTCCATTCCCTCGTCAAGGGCGCGCTGGCTCCCGCACGCCTGCTGGAAATCTATCGCGACTACCTCTATTTCCCCGACAAGGCCCAGGGCGAGGAAAAGGAAATTGCGGTCATCTGCCGTTATCCCCAGTTCTTCGCCACCCGCAAGATGCGGGACAGCATTCTGGGCAACCTGCAAAGCAGGGGCGGAAAAGGGCAGGGCGGGATCTATTTTGGCGCGACCGGCTGCGGCAAGACCTATACCATGCTTTTCCTGGCGCGCCAGCTTGCCTTGCGTTGCCGGAAGACCGTCGAAAATCCGACAATCCTCATCATCGTCGACCGTGAGGATTTGGAGAACCAGTCCGCCAGGCTGTTCTGCACCTCCAGGGCCTTCCTCTGCGACGAAGCGGTGAAGGTGTTCGAGAGCCGCGAGGAGCTGGGCAATGAGATGCGGAGCCGCAAAAGCGGCGGCGTCTACATCACCACCATCCAGAAATTCACGGAGGGCATGGGCTGCCTGACAGACCGTTCCAATGTGATCTGCATGAGCGACGAAGCCCACCGCACGCAGAACAACCTGGGCGCCACCCGCAAGACAACCGACTTGGGCGCCTTCATCTCCTACGGCTTTGCCAAATACCTCCGTGATGCGCTGCCCAAGGCGACCTACTGCGGTTTCACCGGGACGCCTGTCGAAGACGCCATTGCCGTTTTTGGCGGAATAGTCGATGAGTACACCATGATTCAGAGCCAGGCGGACGGGATCACCCTGCCCATCGTCTATGACCCTCGTCTTGCCCGCGTCATGCTGGATGCGGACAAGGCGAGGCAAATCGAGCAATACTACGCCTTGTGCGCGGAGGAAGGGGCCAGCGAGGAGGAGATCAAGGCCAGCAAGGAGGCCATGAGCAAGATGCAGGTCATCCTGGGAGACCCTGAGCGCCAGCGTCGGATGGTCCAGGACATCATCCAGGATTTCAAAAAGCGCATGGAGAACACGCCTGACCGCGTGCAAAAGGCGATGATAGTCACCAGCGACAGGCAGTTTGCATACAATCTCTACAAGATGATTGAGGAGCAGCAGCCGGAATGGTGCAAACCGCGCAAGGCCATCAACCCAATCGGCATCACCGCCGATGATTCCGGGAGGCTGCAGGAAATCCCGTTCGTGAACGTGGTGGCCACGTCCGATGAAAGGGATCCGCTTCCGATGCGCACGCTGCTGGGCACAAGGGAGCATCGGAAGGCCCTGGCCGAGGCTTACAAGGACGACAGGAGCAACTTCCGAATCGCCATTGTCGTGGACATGTGGATCACCGGCTTCGACTGCCCGTCCCTGACCGTCCTGTACAACGACAAGCCGCTTCAGCGCCACACATTGATCCAGACGATAAGCCGCGTGAACCGCAGGTACAAGTCAAAGGAAGAGGGGATAATCGTTGACTACATCGGAATCCGGGAAAAGCTGAAGTCGGCCATCAAGCAATACGGCGGCGGCGGCCTCCCCGGCGACCATGATGTCGAACGGGCCCACAAGGCCCTGCTCACGGAGCTGACAATCCTGAAGGACATGTGCGCAAAGCTGGATTTCGCGCCATTTGTCCAAGGGACGGATCCGATTGCCAGATTGCAGTTCCTCCAGAAGGCCGCGGAATTCATCCTGATGAACAGCGTCGAAGACCCCGGGAAGAAGATTCCGTCGCTCAAGACCAAATTTGCCGGCCATGTCAAAAGGCTTCATTCCGCATATGACATCTGCAGCCCTGCCGGAAGGCTTGACGAAGGGGAAGTCGTCTGGTCAAATTGCTTCATGGGCATACAGTCATATATTCTCAAGCTGACTGCCAAGCCGCACGACGCCGACTCCATGAACAAGGCCGTCGAGAAGATGGTCCAGGAAGCATTGAAGTGCACCGGCGTGGAGAATGTCCTGGGCTTTACGGAGGGAAAGGCGGAGGAGATCTTTGGCGACAACTTCCTTGTGGAGCTGGAAAAAATCAAGATGCCAAACACCAAATTCCAGCTGCTGGTCAAGATGCTGCGCAGGGTGATCAGGGAATACAAGAGGACCAACAAGCTGAAGGCCGAAGACTTTGAGAAGATGCTGGAGTCCACAGTGGAAAAATACAATACCCGCGACAAGCTGAACTTTGCGAATACGGTTGCCACCGACACCATCAATGCCGTGACCGACGTCGTGAACGAGGGGATCAACCAGCTTGCCCAGCTTCTGAAGGAAATCCAGGAAGACCAGAATGCATTCCGGGAGCTTGGCATCACCTTCGAGGAAAAGGCGTTCTACGACATTCTCGTCAGCCTGCGGGACGCCCATGGGTTCGAGTACCCGGATGAGAAGTGCAAGGAGTTGGCGCAGAGGATCAAGGAATTGATAGATGGCAAGGCAATCTATGCCGACTGGCTGGACAACGACAACCTCAAAGACCAGCTGTCCAGCGACCTGCTTGTGCTGCTCTATCACAATGGCTATCCGCCGGAGTGGAATGACGAGGTCTTTGCCCGCGTTCTGGACCAGGTGGAGAATTTCAAGAAGAACGAGGATTGACCTCGCAGAATCAGGCGTGCACGTGCACATTGCCCAAGGGCGAGACGCCCTTGCTACCCCGGGGGAGGGGCTGGCGCCGGTCATGACGTGCGTCCGTGCACGGGCGTAAAACGACCGCGCTCACGTTTTCACGACAAGAAAAGCCTCCCCTGCAAGGGGAGGTGGCGCGACAGCGCTCCATCAGCCTCCCCTGCAAGGGGAGGTGG
>CAKUJM010000064.1 GCA_934661755.1 uncultured Lentisphaeria bacterium
TGTCACCCGGGATAAGATAATAATTTCCTGAAGTTTCGCTCTTAGAATCTAAAGAATAAGTTAGCGCCTATGGCCATGCTCCCCCGCCCGACCACCCAGCGATAAGCTAATCGCTCCGCACAGCATTGCCAACCGCCGGCGCCATAATCCCCAAAAGTGTGCGATTGGCAGACACTTTACAAATCCCGGAATGACGGGGGCAAGGTTTCCCACTCACCGCGCCCCATCCCACCCATACTACCTTCCGACAATGAACATATCTGCATCAAGTCCGCTGGATCGTCGCAGGGGATTCAACCTTTGTCCACTTTTTTCCTCCGGTTTTTCACAGTACAACTGCCGCAAGAAGGAGGTCATCCCCGCAATCTCCGAGGATGATTTCCGCATGATTGCGGACTGGGGTTTTGATTTCGCCCGCATTCCAATGAGCTATCGGTGTCTGACCACGCCCGATCATCCCTTCACCCTTGGCGAGGCCGGGATGGCCAAAATCGACAAGGTCGTCGAGTATGGAGACCGGCATGGGGTCCATGTCAATCTGAATCTTCATCGCGCACCCGGATTTTGCATCAACGACGATGAGCTGGAGCCGTTTGGCTGGCTTGACGACGATGGGATTGCGGTGGATTATTTCTGTGCGATGTGGTGTGATCTGGCACGCCGATACAAGGGCATCCCCTCCGAAAAACTCACCTTCAACTTCATCAACGAGCCGGACGAAAAGCCCCGAATCGGCCCCAACCTCACCCGTCCGCGCTATTGCCAGGTCATGAAGCGGGTGATCCGGGAAGTGCATGAGGTCGATCCGGACCGGCATTGCGTGTTCGATGGCTGGCGCGCCTCAGTTGAAACCCTTCCGGAGCTGGCGGGCATCCCCAACACTTCGTTCAGCTTCCACGGCTATTATCCGCACGAATTGACCCATCATGCTGTCGGCGGATGGCGGGCGGAATGCCCCGTCCCGACCTGGCCGGAACATGGCGCGGAAAACACCTATTGGGATCGCAATGCCCTGGAGGTATATATCCGGAAATGGTGCGATTTCGCGAAGGAGTTCTCCGTGCCCATCCATATGGGCGAATGCGGATGCGGGCGCTTCACGCCGCACAGGGTGCTGCTGGCCTGGGCGGAAGACCTGTTCTCGCTTTGCAGGGAATACGGCGTCGGATACGCATATTGGCGCGTGTATGGCGGCGAATTCGGTGTGCTCAAGCGAATCCCCAATCCCGGCATGCCGCTCACCCGGAAAATCGGCGACTTCTATCTGGATGAGGAACTGCTGAAAATCCTGCAGAAAAACTGAGAAAAGCGGGAAAAAAACTGAAGAAAAACAGGGGAAACGGAGGCGGACGGGCGTTGCAGACTCCGTTTCCTCCGTTTATTTTGCATGCTCCCGGTGCCAGAATTTGCGAATTGCTGTATTGTATCCTGTGCGTCGCTTCGTAAAACCATGGTGTCTTCGCCAACCCGGCTCAAAAAGTCCGGCAAGAACATTGATGGATTTACTGTACTCCGCATCGGCTTGACATTCAAGGTGCGGAAAGCCAGGTGGCTAATTTTGCAGGATCCGTGAGGTCAGGTGGATTTGCATCGGAATTGGGAATTTTGAGGGAGCGTGCCGGGAGTACGTGACCGAAAAATGACGAAATCATCGCGCAAAGAGGAGCCAAGGCCACGGATTCATGAATTTGATCTTCACTTCATAGGACATCAATCCGCCATGAGAAAATTGGTCTTTGAAAAATACGCCGGCAATCCGGTGCTCACCGCCGAGCAGTTCCCGTCCGACATCATGTATGTGATGAACCCCGGCGCCATCAAATTCAATGGCGAATACCTGCTGCTGGTCGATGCGGCGACGACTTCGACGCCGATTGTCTTCTGGATTGCCCGCAGCCGTGACGGCATCCACTTCACTGCTGATCCGGAGCCGATTGACTGGCCGCCGCACCGTTATCACGAGACTTGTGTATTTGACATCCGGATCACGGAAATCGACGGCATATACTACCTGATGTATTGCAGCATGACCGAGGAGCGCGGCGTCGCCCTGGGGCTGGTGAAGACCACCGACTTCGTCCATTTTGAACGCATCGAGCAGGCGGATGCGGGGTACGAGTTCCGCAATGGCGCGCTGTTCCCCGAGAAGATCGGCGGCCGGTATGTCCGTTTTGACCGCCCGATGCCCGCCAGCATCAAGGATCCGGCGGGGATGTGCCTTTCGTATTCCGACGACCTGATGCACTGGGATCACACCACCGACTTGATGCAGCCGCGTCCGGGATGCTGGGATTCGCTCAAGATCGGCGCCGGCGCGGTGCCGATCAGAACCGCCGCCGGCTGGCTGGAGATCTACCATGGCGTGGATAACAGCTCATGCAACGACTACATCTACCGCCTGGGGACTGTCCTGCTGGATCTGGAAGACCCCGCCAGGATCATCGCGCGCGCGGAATTGCCGGTGATGTGGCCGCAGCTCCCCTACGAGCTGGCCGGCCGCTGCTCAAATGTGGTCTTCACCGCCAACGCCTTGCTGGAGGATGACGGCACGGTACGGATGTACTATGGCTGCGCCGACACCTGCATCGGCATGGCGACCGCAAAATTGGAGGAGCTGGTGGACTTCACCCTCCACGGCCGGAATGAACGCATCCGGAAATTCTTCCGGGTGGCCGGCGAATAGCATCGACTGGAAGGCCTGGCGCATGCTGGCTGTAAATCCATGGTGGCATTGCACGCTTTTGGGACAGCCTGACGCAAGAATGCCGGCGACGCCCATCCGGCGGATTTGCGGGATACGCCATGCCGGGATGGGCGCGAATAAAACTGCTTTACGGATCTAAGGAATATGCTGCCGCAGAAATTCGAATCGTTCGCCGCCGAGCTGCCGCTGGAACATGCCATGACAGGACTGGCAGTTGGCAATGGCGTGCTGGGAGTGTCCGTCTGGGGAGGCGACGGCCTGGTCAATGTCACCTTGGGATGCACCTCGTTGTGGGATCATCGCGGCGGCGGTTTGTGGAACTCCGACCAAAGCTACGCCAATGTCTGCAAGGCGTTGTCGGCGGGGGACAAGGCGCGCATGGAGTCGCTTTTCCCGTGGAGCCATTTCAACCCCAGTGTGATCCCGCTGGGAAGAATCGCCATGCGGATGCCGGAGGCCGTGCGGATCCGGCTGTCCCTGGCGGACTCCGGAGTCTTTGTGGAGGATGCCGCCGGAAAGACGCTGGCACGGATCCGCATCAGCCAGCACGCAAAAGGCACCATGGCCATCAGCGGCTGCGCGGATTTTGAGTTGCTGCCCGGCTATGACCTGGCGCCGGTGCTTGGCGAACGCGGCTTTGCGCCGCCGCAACGCCGCGACGATGGCTTTGTGCAGACCATGCCGGCGGATGCGCCGTATGGCGTGCTCTTCGCCCGCCGTGAAGATTGTGTGGTCTTCCGGTACTTCCGCGGCGACCCCGTTGCCCCGGAGGAAGACTTCGCGGCGCTGGAGGATGAAAACCGCAGATTCTGGACGGATTTCTGGACGCGGGTGCCGGAAGTGGGCACTGGCGACGATGGCACTGACGGCTTCTATTGGCGCGGAATCTTCGCATTCCAATGCATGACCGCCGCCGATGGCGTCCCCGCCGGACTGCAGGGGCCGTGGATCGAGGACGACCGGCTGCCGCCGTGGAGTTCCGACTACCACTTCAATATCAATGTCCAGATGTGCTATTGGCCGGCCTGCCGCGCGGGGCTCTTCGAAAACCTCCGGCCGCTGTGGGCGATGATCGAAGGATGGAAGGAGCGCATGCGCGACAACGCCAGGTGCTTCGCCGGGATCGATGACGGCTACGTCATCCCGCATGCCGTCGACGACCAGTGCGTGAACATGGCGGGATTCTGGCCGGGGACCATCGACCATACCTCCGCGGGATGGATGGCGATCATGATGTTTGAGTATGTCCGCTATTCCGGGGATCTGGAGTTCCTCCAGCGCTTCGGCTTTGATTTCATGTGCTCGGTGATGCGGGTCTATGCGGCGATGCTGTCCTATGACGACGGCGGCCAACACTACTTCATCCCCTGGCTGACCTCGCCCGAATACCGCGGCATGGAAATGAATGCCTGCGGACGCAATCCATCCTTCCATCTGGCGGCAATCCACCGGCTGCTTTCCGATATCTTCGACGCCGCCGGGATGCTGGGTGCGGAGGTGCCGCCGCAATGGCATGATATCCAGGAGAAGCTGCCGCATTTCAGCCAATGCGAAGGCCAGATCGGCCTGTGGGACGGCCTGAAGCAGGACATGAGCCACCGCCACCACTCCCATCTGGCGGCAATCTGCCCCTTCGACACCGCCAGCCACATCCCCGGCGAGGTGGTCAGAAACAGCATCCATAGCTGGGTGGAGCACGGCATGGGCACATGGGCGGGATGGAGCTTCCCGTGGGCGGCGATGATCCATGCCCGGGTCGGACAGCCCGAGATGGCGCAACTGCTGCTCCAGATCTGGCCGAAGATCTACGTCAACCGGGGCGGACGGACTCTCCATGACGCCAATTTCGCCGGCTTCTCCACCGGACTGGTGGGGTCCAACCGCGTCATGCAAATGGATGCCGGAATGGGCGTGGTCGCCGCCATCCTCGACAGCTTCCTGTATGAACATGACGGCGTCCTGGAGCTGTTCCGGGGCTTCCCCGCCGGAAGCCGGGCCAGCTGCCGGAATATCGCGGCGCCCGGCGGCTTGAGATTCTCCGGCACTGCGGAGTCGTTCGTCTTCGCCGCCAGCCGCGCCGCCAGCCTCAGCTTCCGCTTCCCCGATGGTGCCTGGCGCATCGGCGACGAGCATTTCCAGGGCGGCCAGATCCACAAATGCCACCTCCCGGAAGGCGCGGTCCTGGAAGCCGTCCGTGCATGAAGACCATGGATTCATTGGCTGCAACGCAAAAATGACAGCAGAGAATAAATCAATCCGCCCGGGACAGCTCTGGTGCGACACCGACGGAAAGCCGATCAGCGCCCATATGCCGCGGCTCTTCTTCGAGGATGGCGTGTACTATTGGTATGGGCTGGACAAGAGCCACACCACCGGCGACATGAAGTGCTGGCACTGGGGAGTGCGCTACTACCGCTCGACCAACCTCTATGACTGGGAGGACTGCGGGTCGCTGATTCCGCCGGACCTGTCGTCGCCGGATGCGGTGATGTCGCCACGGAACATGCTGGACCGTCCGCATATCCTGCGCAGCCATGCCACCGGAAAGTATGTCTGCTGGTTTGACGGGTGCAGCAGCCAATGCGCCACGGTGCTGGAGGCCGACGCCTTCGCCGGACCCTACCGCGTGGTGCGGGCGTCATTCCGCCCGCTGGGCATGGCATTCGGTGATTTCGATCTGGCGCAGGATGATGACGGCCGTGCCTACTGCTATTTCAACCGTCCGCACCGCGAACTTGTCTGCGCGGAATTGACTGCGGACTGCACCGATGTGTCGGGGCGTTATTCGGCGCACTTCCCCCGGATTGCACCGCCGTATGTCCGCGAGGCCCCGGCTCACTTCAAACGCCACGGCAGACACTATCTGATCACCTCCGGGACCACCGGCTTCTATCCCAACCCCTCGGAATGCGCCGTCGGCAATGACTGGCATGGGCCTTTTGCCGAAATCGGCGACCTCCATCCCGGCGATGACAGCCGCACTTCCTTCCATTCCCAGATCTCGCAGGTCTTCAGGATGCCCGGCGACGGCGAGCAGTATATCACCTTGGCCGACCGCTGGCTGCCGGATGAAATGAACCAGCCATACCGCCGGATCGAACGGCTGTTCAATGTCTGGTTCAATCCGGAGTATTCCCCGCATGACCCCGATCTTGAGGGCGGAATCGAGGCTTCGCTGGAGAGGAATATCAGCCGGGGACGCTTCGTGTGGCTGCCGATCGCCTTCGATGGCGACCGCCCCCGCATCGACTGGCAGGATGAATGGCGCATCCAGCCCTGATTGCCGGCGCGGCGGTCGTAAATCCGTGGCATTATCGCGCGCTTCTTGGATATTTTGACGCGAATGCGGCCACGCATGGCGTCGGACATTGACGAACCCGCCCTGCGCCATGCCGATAAGGACCGGCGCAGGGCATCACCCTCCGCCGCAATCTACAGGAAATGCTTGATCGGATGCTTCCGCGGATGGGCGACCGATTTGCGCTTCACCAGCGTGGGAGCCTGCCGCTGGATGCCATCGACCGGCATTTGCCTGGCCAGCCTCTCCAGGGTGTCCGCCGCCAGGCGTGCAAGCTCCACGTAGTCCGTGTAGATCGTGGTGCAGGGGGGATTCATGAAGGCGGAGACGCCGCCGATTTCATCGGATATGACGGAGATGTCGCGGGGAATGTTCAGCCCCAGCTCCTGCACTGCGGAATAGCACCGGATCGTGAAGATCGGATTGACGCATATGAGCGCGGTGCATCCGCCTGCGATGGCGGCCTTCAGGGTCCTGCGCAATCTCCGCTGCCCGCTGACTGTATATTTTGATTCGTCGAGGATGATCGAGCGCGGTTCGGCAACGCCGTGCCGGCGCATGCATTCGATGAATGCGCCGTGGCGCCGCTTGCGCGACTCGCTCTGAATGCCCTCGATGGATACAAAGCTGATGTCGCGGTGGCCCATGCTCCACAGGTAGTCCACCGCCAGCTTCATCCCGATCGTGACATTGTCATTGACGCAGTAGATCCGGCGCAGCGGATCCGCGAACCGCCCATTGAGCCATATGATCGGTAGCGGAAAGTAGTCCCGCAACTCCTCCTCTTCCGGCCAATTTAGCAGGATGAGCCCGCGCAATGGCAAAATGTCATGTTCGCGATGCCGCAAATGCCGGTCATGGTTGAAAGTGCGCCACAAGGCCTCGATATGCACGTCGCGTTCACTCAGCACGCTGCATACCGAGCTGAAAAGTTCCGCAAAATAGCCGTTTGCCGATTCGGGATGGAAGTCGAATATCATCCCCACGCTCCAGCTGCCGTCGGAAGTGGTCATGTCATACCCCAGCAGCCGGGCGACGTCAAGCACCCGACGGCGGGTCTCCGCGCTGATGCGCGAGTCGGAGCACATCACCCGCGAGACCGTGGATTGCGATACGCCCGCCTTCCGGGCCACTTCACTGCCGGTTACTCTCTTCATGGTGGTGGCATTGCTGTCCGGCCGGTGTCAGCCGTGGTTGTAAAGGGCGATGGCTGCCAGCATCATCAGGGCCGCCGCCAGGCGCCGCAGATACATCCGCCAGGTGGTGCGAGTCTCCAGCCAAGTCATGCCGGACAGGATCAGCAACGGCGCCAGCAGGACCGCGAAGAGGCCGCGGGTGGCCTGGACGATGTTGCCATTTACTGTTCCCAGCCGGGCAAAGCAAATGGTGAGAAAGACAATGGACAGCAGCCAGCAGATGGCGTATGGAAGGCTGCATAGCCTTGCGCCCGGCACCCGCGCCCCTTTCAGGAAGGGCATGCAGATGGCGCCGACCACCCCGCTGAGGATGTAGGTCTGGAAGGTGCATTGCGCGGATGACAGCGGCAGCGACGGCGTCACCTGGGCGTGGATTTGCTCCACTTCAATCTGGATGCACATGTCGGAAAGGCAATAGAAAAGGCAGCCGGCCAGCAGGAAGGCGAAGCTGCTTGGCGGGATGCGCTTCCCCGCATTGTTCAACACGAATGCGGAAATGACCGTCAAGGCGATGGCCAGCAGCTGCCAGACATTGAAGTGCTGGTGGTAGAAGATGCCGGTCAGCATGGCCAGCATCGGCAATTTCAGTCCGAGCAACGGTACCAGCTGCGATGCGTCGATTTGCCGCTGGGCGACGAAAATCGCGCATTGCGCCAGCCAGTAGGCGCCGACTACGCCGGCCAGGGCGGGGAAGCGCCCCCAGAAGCCCTGGAAGAACCCCGGACGCCATGCCAGCGCCATTCCGGCGGCGGAGATCAGTCCCATCATGCATGCGGCATTGGCCAGCAGTCCGGGGGCGCTCAGCCCCCGGGTGCGGCGGATCGCCCAGGTTGAAAAGGCGAAGGCGATCGCCATCATGACCGCGGCGGCCAACCCGCAACCGATACCGGCAAAGTCCATGGCAGTTCAGCGCTCCCTGAATAAGGCGGAAGGCCGCCATCCTAGACAAAGAGCGACTCCTCCGAATGCAACTTCACCGCATTGCGCTCCAGCACGCTGATGGCGTCGGTGTTCTCCGCAAAGCGGAAGACCATGAGCGCATTGACGCATCTGGTCTGGGCAATGGCGTACATGTACTCGATATTGACGCCGGCGTCGTCGAGCAGCGAAAGCACCTTTCCGAGGCTGCCAGGCCGGGCCTCGACCTCGACTACGGTGACGTTGTTCAGCTTGCAGACGACACCGTGGTCCTTGAGCACCTGCTGCGCACGGTCGATGTCACGCACAATCAGCCGGAGGATGCCGAAATCGGCGGTGTCGGCCACCGAGATGGCCAGGATGTCGATTCCGGCCTCGCCAAGGATTCGGATGACGGCGGCCAGCCGGCCGATCCGGTTTTCCAGGAAAATTGAGAGCTGACGGATCTTCATGGTGAGGCGGTCCTCCTCTTTTCGTGCCGGGTGGAGTTATTTTTCGCGCAGGTCGATCACATGGCGGGTCTTGCCGTCGGAGCGCGCGATGCTGCCGGGCTCGACCAGGGTGATCTTGGCCGAGAGGCCGATGAGGTGCTTGATCTTCGCCTGGATGGCGGCCCGCAGCTGCTCGAGGTTGCGGACGGCGTCGGAAAATACCGCGGCGGTGACCTCGACCCGGATTTCCAGGTCGTCCATGGCATGCTCGCGGGTGACGATGATCTGGTAGTGCGGCTCGATGCCGTCGATGTCCAGCAGGATGCTCTCGATCTGCGACGGGAACATGTTGACGCCGCGGATGATGAGCATGTCGTCGCAACGATGCCTGACGCGGTCCATGCGCACGATGGTGCGTCCGCAGGAGCATTGTTCGAAACGCAGCGTGGTGATGTCATGGGTGCGGTAGCGGATGAGCGGCATGGCCATCTTGTCGAGGGTGGTGAGCACCAGTTCGCCCTCGTGCCCCGGCGGCAGCGCCTCCCCGGTTTCCGGATCGACGATTTCCGGGTAGTAGTGGTCCTCGAAGATGTGCAGTCCATTCCGGGCCTCGCAGTCGCCGGCCACGCCCGGCCCCATGATTTCGGACATCCCGAAGATGTCATGGGCGCAGATGCCGGTTTCCTTTTCGATGCGGCGCCTCATGGTGTCCGACCAGGGTTCGGCTCCGAAGAAGCCGTGCCGCAACTGGGTCTGGCGGAAATCCACGCCGGTTTTCTGCGCCACCTCCATCAAATGGATGAAGAACGACGGAGTGCAGCAGATGGCGGTGATGCCCAGGTCCCGGATCAGCATGAGCTGCTTTTCGCTGTTGCCGCCGCCCATGGGCACCACGGTTGCGCCGATGCGCTCGGCGCCCTGGTGGGCGCCCATTCCGCCGGTGAAGAGGCTGTATCCATAGGATACCAGCACGCGGTCGCGTTCGGTCAGGCCGCCCATCTTGAAACAACGCCCCGCAGTCTCACTCCAGATCTGCAGATCGTCGCGGGTATAGGTCACGACAATCGGCTTGCCGGTGGTTCCGCTGGACGCATGAACCCGGACAATCTCCTCGTTGGGGACGGCGTTGAGTCCATACGGGTAGTTGTCACGCAGGTCGGTCTTGCAGGTGAAGGGGAATTTCGCCAGATCCGCCAGTTCATGCAGGTCGTCCGGACGCACCCCCGCCGCATCGAAGGCCCGGGTATAAAAGGGACTGTGGGCGTATGCGTGGGACAAAATCAGCTTGAGACGCTCCAGTTGCAGTGCCTGCAACGGCCGGCGGTCCACAAAATCTTTCAGTGAGAGATCGGAGATCATGGCGTTGGAAAAATGACTCGTGAAAGGCGGCGGAACGTCGCCCCTACAGGAAAAACGGCAGATCATCCTGCCGTGGCGGATAGATGCTCTTGCGAGGAGGGGAGGTCGCATCCGGCGCGGATGGCGGCGCATCCGGCGCGTCTGGCGGCGCATCCGGTGCGGCTGGCGGCGAGGCGACTGGCGTGTTTTCGGCGGCGGCGCTGCCCTTGCAAAGCACCGTCATGCCGACAACCGGGTAGTGGGTGAGCTTGAAGCCCCGGGCCTCCCGGCTGCGCATCTCGATGGTGTCGAAATCCACCTTGATGGCATTGTACGAGCGGCGCCGATTGGGCTCCAGCTCCAGCGAGACCACCACCCCGCTGTTGGTGTAGAGATGGTCGATGACGCAGTTTTCAGGAATGACATGGTATTCCTTTTCGAGAATATGCTGGCCGATCCTGAAGCGCTTGGCATACCAGGTGCCTTCCTTCTTGTCGTGGTAGATGATGGAGAACACCTGCTCCGGATCGTAGATGAAGACGTACTTGGTCTGCCCGATGAAGGTCTTGCCGCTGATGGGGATGACGACGCAGGATCCATCGGTGCGCAGACAGAGCAGCCGCTCGAATTCGGTGCACAGCAGCGGCGCGTCGTTCTTGTTCGAGGGCTTGACCGCAGTGCCGATGAAGCCACCGATCCGGTCCTGGTAAACCTTGACGTCCCGCCTGGCGATTTCCCGGCGGTCGATTGCGGCGAAACTGGCAATTTCAGTGCGCCGGGGAAAGCGCGATCCGTATTTTTCCAGTAGCCGGCGGAGAAATGCGGTGGCGTACTCGACCTGATGCGCCAGATCGTATTCGACCTGGGTACGCTCCTGCTGCAGAGCCGCAATCTCGGCCAGATTCTTGTCGATGTCGTAGAGCGAAATGCGGCGGATCGGAATGGCCAGCAGCCGTCCGATGTCGTCGTCGGTTATGTCATATAGCAGCTCGGCCCTGAACTTCTCCAGTCCGGAGCGCACCGCCTGGAAGATCTTCTCCAGCGACGGACATTTTTCAATGGCCTTGTAGATGCGGTTCTCGATGAAAAGGCGCTCGAGGGTCTTGCCGTGGATGGCGCCATTGATGGCGTCCAGACGCAATTCCAGCTCCCGCCGGAGGTATTCGCGCAATTTGGCGACGTTGCGTTCCAGCACCTCGCTGACGGTCATCTCAACCGGGACATTGTCGCGGATGACCAGCAGCATCGACTTGACGGACTGCTGGCATTTGGTATAGGCGTAGAGTGCCTGGATGGTCTCCTCGGCATAGACATTGCGGGGCAGGGTGATCTCGATGTTCACCTGGTCGGCGGTGAGGTCGACAATCCCCGCAATCTTGACCTTGCCCTTGCGCGATGCATCCTCGATGGACTCCATGAGGGCGTCAGTGGTGGTATAGGCCGGGACCTCCTTGATGACGATCTTCTTGTCGCCTTCGGCCTCGATGCGGGCGCGCACCAGGATTCGCCCGCGGCCGTCGTCATACTCCGATGCGTCCATCAGGCCGCCGGTCTGGAAATCCGGCAGCACCTGCACGCTTTTGCCGTGAAGCAGATCGATTTCCGCCTGGATGAGTTCGCAGAAGTTGTGCGGCATGATGTGGGTCGCCATGCCGACTGCAATGCCGTCGGCGCCAAGCATCAGCAACGACGGCACTTTGGCCGGCAGCACCACCGGCTCCTGATTGCGGCCGTCGTAGGACGGGACATAGCGGGTGATCTGGGGATTGAACAGCACCTCGGAGGCGAATTTCGAAAGGCGGCACTCGATGTAACGCCCCGCCGCCGCCGGATCGCCGGTGACGATGTTGCCGAAATTCCCCTGCCGGTCGATGTAATAGTCCTTGTTGGCCAGCACTACCAGCGCCGCCTCGATGGATGCGTCGCCATGCGGGTGGTACTTCATGGTGCTGCCATAGACGTTGGCGACCTTGTGCATCATGCCGTTGTCCATCTGCTCCAGAGTATGCAGGATGCGGCGCTGCACCGGCTTGAGCCCGTCATCCACATCCGGGATGGCGCGGTCCTTGACACAATATGACGCGTATTCGATGTAGTACGATTCCATCATCGCCCGCAATGCGTCTTCCTTGCTGGACGATGCCTGCCGGGGCGGCTGCCCCTCCGGCGTCAGGTCTGGGTTGTCATGGATATTCTCGTCACTCATTGGTCAGGTTGCGCAAGTGCATCGGCTACCCGGTCCCCGGGATGAACACATACTATAATCCCGATCTGCCTAATCTCCCTGGCCGGAGGATAACGGGGGGAGCCGTTTTCAACGCCCCGATCGTATGACGTGCGTCCATGCATGGGCGTTAAACGACCGCGCTCACGTTTTCACGACAAGAAAAGCCTCCCCTGCAAGGGG
>CAKUJM010000065.1 GCA_934661755.1 uncultured Lentisphaeria bacterium
TGTCGCGCCACCTCCCCTTGCAGGGGAGGCAGGGGAGGCTTTTCTTGTCGTGAAAACGTGAGCGCGGTCGTTTAACGGCCATACACGGCGGCACGTCATGACCGGCGCCAACCCCTCCGGCGCTGTCGCGCCACCTCCCCTTGCAGGGGAGGACACGGTGCAGTTGCCATGTCAACCCACGCTCCGCTTTTTTCTAGCGGCACTGCGGGCATTGCCCGTAATAATCCAGGTGCATGGTCTCGGTGACAAATCCGGCATCATCCGGCATCTCAATGCGTTCTGGTTTTTTCAGCGGGATATCGTATATTTTTCCGCACAGCCGGCACTTGAAGTGCGCATGGAACGTGGTATCGGCATCATAGCGCACCTGTCCATCCTCGATCATCACCGGCTGGATCAGCCGGTGTTCCGCCAGCATCCGAAGCGTATTGTAGACCGTAGTCAGCGACAGGCTGGGGTGATCCGGCGCCAGCGCCCGATAGATCCCCTCCGCCGCGGGATGCGTGCGGTGTTCCAGCAAATACCCATAGATCAGCAGCCGCTGTTCGGAAAGGCGCAACTTGCAGCGCTGGAAGTGCCTGATTATTTCTGAACGGGAGATTTCCATGGTTGTGGTTCGTAGCCGCGCCGCGCTCCCCGGTCCGATGCCGACGGGAGTGCGGCGCGATTTGTCCAGTGCGCCATCCCGTAAATCTGCGGCGTTTTCGCGCCTTTTTTGGGGCCAGCCTGACGCAATTGCTCCATTGCGCGGACGCCGCGCGCGGTCGCTTCTTGTGCCAAACTGCCTTGGAAATGCCTGCGAAGCCACTGAGGGATTTACGGGACGAGACACTACCCGAAATAACGCTTCAGCAACCCGGCGAAGCCGCGGCCATGACGCGCCTCGTCACGGGCCATTTCGTGGACGCTGTCATGAATGGCATCCAATCCGAGTTCCTTGGCGCGCTTGGCAATGTCGGTCTTGCCGGCACAGGCGCCATGCTCGGCTTCCGCCCGCATCTGGAGGTTGGTCTTGGTATCGGGCATCACCACCTCGCCCAGCATCTCGGCGAAACGGGAGGCGTGGTCGGCTTCCTCCAGGGCGTAGCGCTTGAAGGCCTCGGCGATCTCCGGATAGCCCTCGCGATCCGCCTGGCGGCTCATGGCCAGGTACATGCCGACCTCGCTGCATTCGCCGGCGAAATGGGCCTTCAACCCTTCAAGCACTTCGGCATCGACACCCTTGGCAATGCCGATGACATGCTCGGACGCAAACACCCGCTGGTCATCGCCGTCGGCTTCCTGGACGATGAACTTGCTGCCGGGGCACTTGCACTGCGGGCAGAATTCCGGCGGCTCGTTGCCAACATGGACATAACCGCAAATCGGGCAGACATACTTCTTCATGATCATGCGCTCCTTGTCTTAGGGCTGGATTTTCCTCTGGGAGAGAGAGGGAGAATTGCAATCTTATAATGACTGCAAAGTTAAGATAACTTGCAATCGGCATTTTTCAAGCCGCATCTGACAAAGAAACGCATTTTTTTTCGTCGATCCGTCCCGTTCCATCCATGGCGCGATATTTAGCGGAAAAAAATAACAGCCATGACGTGGGGAATTATATTAACCCCCGAGCCGATTTCAAAGCCGCCGCCACCGGGGCTTTTTCCTTTTCCGGCAGCACGCGCAAAAATCCGCGTGGGATGTCGCAGGTGCGGCAGCCATGGAATCGCCGCTTTTTTTCAATGACCTCAACCCTTGAACCATCCCAGCGGGTACGCGTATACTACTTGAGTTCCGGCGTCATCGGCGCTCCGATTCTGGACGCGCTGTTGCTGGACGAGCGCATTGAGCTGGTCGGCATTGGATCGCAGCCAGATCGTCCGAGTGGGCGTCGGCAGACGATGACCCCGACCGCCTTTGCGGCATATGCGCTTTCACGCGGATGCCAGATTGAGCGCATTGGTTCGGTGAACGCACCCCAGTTCTCCGAACATCTGGCCGCATTGGGAGTCGAGTTGCTTCTGGTGGTGGCCTTTGGGCAGCTTCTTCGGGAGAAGCTGTTGAATCAACCGCGTTTCGGCTGTCTCAATGTCCATGCCTCGCTGTTGCCGCGCTACCGCGGAGCCTGTCCGATCAGCGCCGCCATTCTCAATGGCGACGGGATCACGGGGGTTTCCTTCATGCGGATGGACAAGGGCCTTGACACCGGTCCGGTCTATTGCTCCTGCCAATTGGAGATTGGCAGCAACGAGACCGCCGGCCAATTGGAGGAACGCCTGGGGCATCTTGCCGCGATCAACTGCGGCGATGTCATCTGGGGCATTGCCCGCCAGGGGCTCCAGCCGGAGCCCCAGCCCGCGTCAGACGAGCCGAATGTCCACAAGATCAGCAAGAATGACGGCGCGATCAACTGGTCGTTGAGCGCCACGCGGATATTCAATATGGTCCGGGCATATCAGCCATGGCCACGCGCGTTTACATTTGTGCCGGTGCAAGGCGTCATGAAGCGTATTCAGGTCACCTCGGCGACCGCCGAGCCCGACCATGGCATGGCGCTGGAGCCGGGCCAGGTGTTGGCGGACAGTGCGGACGAGCTGTGCATTGCCTGCAATCCGGGGATTCTGCGAATCCACCGGATTATTCCCGAAGGGCGCAAGGAGATGCCGGCGCGGGACTTCCTGCGCGGGAATCCAGTGACGCCGGGGTGCGTCCTGGAGTGATTGCCCCGCCCGTGATTTCCGGGCGGACAGGCGGATTTTTTTCCATTTTCATACCAGTCAAATGAAACAGATCCTCATCAACTCCGAGGAGCTCCAGGTGCGTGTTGCCGTGGTCGAAGACGGCAAGCTCCAGGACTTCTTCATGGAGCGCAACAACAAAGACCGGATTGTCGGCTCGATATTCAAGGGCCGCATCAAGAACCTCGAGCCATCATTGCAGGCGGCGTTTGTAGACATCGGCGTCGGCAAGAATGCCTTCCTGCACTATTGGGACATGCTTCCCGCCTCCCAGGAGGTTTTGGAGGAAGGCGATGACGACGAGGATGACGCCAAGGAGCTGGACGCCTCCGGCGACGACGATGGCTCTGATGGCGCCGCAAATGACGGCGAGACCGCGGAGGCCGTGTCGGAGGAAATGCCGATTCTGCCGCAGAGCGAGAAGAGTTCGGCATCGCCCCGCCGCAATGGCAATGGCGGAAAATCCAATCGCAATGGCGGCGCGGCGCGCCGCAACGAGGCTTCCCCGCAAGACAGCCAGCTCATCGACGGGCTGCTGCCGATTTCGAGTGGCAAGAAGCGCACCGAGCTGATCACCCTTGACAAGACCCCGAAGGCGGTAGTTAAATCCCAGCAGCCCGGCGGACTGGCGCCAATCCCGCAGCCCAAGCCGCAGCCGACGGCCACCGATGGCGGCGCATCCGCGCCAACGGCATCTACGGATGCCGCCTCGCAGATTCTGCCATTGCGCCCCGCCGCTCCATCGGCCCCTGCCGCGCCGGCCGCTCCTGCCGCTCCATCGGCCTCCACTGGCATAATTGAGCGGGTGGTGGAGACCCAGGAGGCGCCGGAGGCGCCGCGGCCGCCGGAGATGCAGCAATTCCGCAACCAGAGCCGCCGTCCCAACAATGGCCAGCAGCCGGATCTGCATCGGCAGACCCAGGAGGTCAATCGCCAGCGTTCGCAAAGCCAGAATGAGGGTAGGCGGCGGAGGCGTCGTGGCGGCCGCGGGAACCGTCCGGATGGCGGCGTCCA
Source organism: uncultured Lentisphaeria bacterium (assembly GCA_934661755.1). Lineage (GTDB taxonomy): Bacteria > Verrucomicrobiota > Lentisphaeria > Oligosphaerales > Oligosphaeraceae > CAKUJM01. The sequence goes on from CAKUJM010000065.1 coordinate 3,735, forward strand.
AAGTGCGTCGGCGCCCTCCACTGCCGTCAAGCCGGGCTTTTTCCGCCGGCTATGCGAGGCGCTGCTGCCCTCTTCATGGTTTGGCGGCGAAGCCCCGGCGGCGCCGCCGGGAGGTGTCACCAAGGCTCCGGCGGCGGGCAATGCCAGCAATGCGGGGGCGAAGCCGCAATCCGGAGAAAAGCGCCAGCCGCAGAATGCCGGCCATGCCAATTCCCAGTCCGGCGCCGCCAAGGACCAGATCCTCCCATTGACTCCGGACGGGCGTCCGACGCCGGTGCCGCCAGCGCCCCGGAAGAATGAAAAGCGTGCGTCCAAGCCGGAGAAGAAGGCTCCCACCGTGGAGGACATCCCCAACCTCTTCCACGTCGATCAGGAGATTCTGGTGCAGGTGACCAAGGGGCCGATTGGAACCAAGGGCGCCCGGGTGACGACCAATTTGAGCATCCCCGGCCGCAACCTGGTGCTGCTGCCCAATTGCTCCCATGTCGGCGTTTCCCGCCGGGTGGAGGATCGCGAAGAGCGCAGCCGTCTTAAGCAGATGGTGAAATCGCTGACCCTGCCGCCGAACATGGGGCTGATCTGCCGCACCGTCGGCGCCGGACTCAAGCGCGAGCACTTCCAGCGCGACCTGGACATCCTGCTGGATGCCTGGCACAAGGGCGAGGAGTTGCGTGACACCCGCAAAGCGCCGGTATGCATCTACCAGGAGCCCGCCCTCGAGGAGCGGGTGCTGCGCGACTGCCTGACCCAGGATGTCGATGAGATCGTGGTTGACTCCAAGGAAGCGTACGACCGCGCCCTGGCGATGCTTTCGCGCTTCGACAAGCAGAGCGTCGAGAAGCTGAAGCTGTATTCCAACCCGACCCCGATTTTCATCAAGTACGGCATTTCCCAGCAGATCGAGAACATCTCCAACCGCAAGGTGATGCTTCCTTCCGGCGGCTACCTCTGCATAGACGAGACCGAGGCGCTCATTGCCATTGACGTCAATACTGGCAAGAACCGCTCCGGGAAGGACCAGCCGGAGACGATTCTGGAGACCAACCTCGAGGCGGTCAAGGAGATTGCCCGTCAATTGCGGCTGCGCAATATCGGTGGTCTGGTGGTGCTGGATTTGATCGACATGCGTTCCCGCAAGGACCAGATGGCGGTGTACCGCGCCTTCAAGCAGTATACCTCCGAAGATCATGCGCGCATCAAGATCTACCCGATTTCCGGATTGGGTCTGCTTGAGATGAGCCGGCAGCGCGAGAGCGAGTCGCTGGAAAGCACCATGTACGAGGACTGCCCTTACTGCAAGGGTCGCGGGCTGATCAAGACCGCCACTTCGATCTCGGTGGAAATCCAGCGTCGGCTCAATGAGCTGCTGGCCCGCCGCAAGGACATCCAGCATTTTTCGGTGACTGTCCACCCGAAGATCCTCGAACGCCTGCGCACCGCCGACAACAAGGTGATGGTTGCCATGGCGCAGGAGTACCACCGGCAGATCTCCTTCACCGGCAATCCGAATCTCCACATCGAGGAATACCACATCATCGACAAGGACAGCGGCAAGGAATACTGACGGCCTGGCGCAGCGTGCCGCAAATCCATGGCAAGGCCTCCGGTCCGGTTTGGCTGAGCCAGACGCATGCGGCAGCGCCGGGGGAGGGGAATACACAGCCATGGAAGCGGAGATCGTCAAGAAAATCGCCGACGGGCTTCTGTCGCGGCAATGGCGCATGGCCACGGCGGAGTCGTGCACTGGCGGGATGGTCGCCGCCGCCTGCACGGCCATCCCCGGATCCTCGCAGTGGTTTGCCGGCGGACTGGTGACGTACGCCATCCCCTGGAAGGAGCGCTATTTAGGGGTGTCGAGCCAGACCATCATGCAGCACGGAGTGGTCAGTGCCCAGACGGCGCAGGAGATGGCCACGGGGTGCTGCCGCCATTGCGGCGTCAATGCCGCGGTGGCGGTCACCGGCATCGCCGGCCCCGGCGGTGCCGAAACGGGCAATCCGGTAGGCACGGTTTTCATCGCCGCCATCGCCGGCGGCAAGGCGCCGCTGGTGCGTCGCTTCGAATTTCCCGGATGCCGTCAGGCCGTGCGTGAGGCGGCCACCGCCGCCGCCCTGTCGCTGTTGCTGGAGGCGTTGCGGTCGGACGGTGGTGACGGGCATCCCGCGGATGGTGGCCGGCACTCCAATAATATCAAATAAAAATTCGGCCTTTATGGTAAAAAATATCTTAAAAAAATTTCATAGTCTCGCTTGATAGAATTCGAATATGGCATTATCTTGTATCCGGATCCGCCTGCGGCGCGCTCCAGGGCGTCGTACCGTAGGCGGACGGGAATTTTTCGTGTATCCTGACACTCTCCGGGAAACGCATTCCGGATCCGGCAAAGCCGCGGCGAGAAAATCCGGCGCCGCCAATTGAACCATGGCCAAAGAACCCGCTGTTTCGACCAACGAGCTATCCAACCGCAACCTGAAGCTGGCGATCTCCTCCATCGAGAAGGAGTTCGGCAAGGGCGCGATCATGCGTCTGGGCGACCAGCCCAACCTGTCGATTCCGACCATCAGCACCGGATCCATGGCCCTGGACATCGCCACCGGCATCGGCGGCGTGCCGCGTGGCCGGATCATCGAGATCTACGGTCCGGAGTCCTCCGGAAAGACCACGATCTGCCTGCATGTCATCGCCAATGCCCAGAAGGCCGGCGGCACCTGCGCCTTCATCGACACCGAGCACGCATTGGATCCGCGCTATGCCCGGGTAATTGGCGTGGACACCGACAATCTCCTGGTGGCGCAGCCGGATTGCGGCGAGGACGCGCTCAACATCGCGGACACCCTGGTGCGTTCCAACGCCATCGACGTGCTGGTGGTTGACTCGGTGGCCGCGCTGGTTCCGAAGGCAGAAATCGAGGGCGAGATGGGTGACAGCCATGTCGGACTGCACGCCCGTCTGATGAGCCAGGCGCTGCGCAAGCTCACCGCCATTGTCAGCAAGACCAACACCTGCATGATCTTCACCAACCAGATCCGGGAGAAGATCGGCGTGATGTTCGGCAATCCGGAGACCACCACCGGCGGTCGCGCCCTGAAATTCTACGCATCGATGCGCCTTGAGATCCGCCGCACCGCATCGATCAAGAGTCCGGACGGCAAGACATTGGGCAACAAGGTCAAGGTCAAGGTCGCCAAGAACAAGCTGGCGGCGCCCTTCCAGGAGTGCGAGTTCGACATCATGTTCAACGAGGGCATTTCCCGTGCCGGATCGATCATGGCGGTGGCATTGGAGATGGGCATTCTGGAGAAGCGCGGATCCTGGTTCTCCTTTGGCGACACCCAGGTCGGCCAGGGTGCGGAGCAGGCCAAGGCCGCCATCAAGGGCGATCCGCAGCTGGAAGCCGCGATCATCGCCAAAATCCAGGCGAAAATGCCGGGTCAGATGGCGGAAAACAACCGCAAGGCGGCGGACACCCCGGCCATCCCCGCCGGCGACGACGACGCGCTGGACGACGAAGTGCCAATCGACGGCGAGTAGGCGTCATTGCCCCATCCCCGCCGGTGCCGTCATCCGTGCCGGAATGGGGCATTTTTCCTTGACTGCGCCATGGCAAAGTATGGAATGCGGGTTAATTTTAGTCATCCGACCGGAAAATGTTTTTTCGACACCGCATTTCAAACCCACAAACCCTCTTTTTTCCCAAAATGAAAAAATTTCTGTTGGCGATGGCGGTCATGGTGATGACTGCCGGCTTCGTTTCAGCATTTGACACCACTGCGTTTCAGATTGGCGTCTGGGCTCCGAAGGTGCAACTAGTGCCGCCGGAGATTGCGCTTTCGGGTTTGAAATTGAACCTGCCGTATGGCAACAACGGCCAGGTCACCGGTTTGGATATCGGCTTGGTCTCCATCAACCGCGAGCAGAACGACCAGCTCAGCGCCCATGTCTCGGCGTTGCAGGTGAATCTTTGGAACAGCACCAACGGCGTTTTCGCGGGCGTCCAGGTCGGCCTTTACAACGAGGCGGTCAACTCCTCCGGCATCAAGATCGGCCTGATCAACAACACCAGCAGCATTTCCCGCGGCGTCGAGGTCGGGCTGGTCAATTCCGCCCTGGAATTCCATGGCCTGCAGGTCGGGTTGATCAACTACACGGAATTTTTGACCGGCGTGCAGGTCGGCATTGTAAACATCGCCACCAAGTCCACGCTGCCGTTCTTCCCGATTATCAACATGTGCTTCTAGCGTGATGCGGAAGGGGGGGGGAATGGAGTCTTCCCCGATGGCGGGGAGGCGTCCTTGCAGTGTGGGCAGCGCCCGCCTTTACCGGTGCGGCGCTGCCCGCTTTTCAATTTATGCTGGAGCTTGAATTTCAATCCGGGACCATCCTGCTGCGCGATCCCGCCCATCCGGATGCCGCGTTGCCGCAGTCGATTGCCGCACTCTGCGTATATGATCCGCGGGAGCAATGCTGGCGGGCGGCGGCGCAGGACTACGCCGAAATCGTCACTCCGCTATACCGCAATGGCATCGATTATTGCGACCATGCCAAGGCCTTTGCGCCGTTGGCGCTGACGTTGCACAGCGACAAGCATCCGCGCGACTATCAGCGGGAGGCCATCGACGCCTGGGAGGGATGCCACCGGCGCGGGGTGGTCGTCCTGCCGACCGGCACTGGCAAGTCCTTCCTGGCGCAATTGGCGATTTTGCGCGCCGCGCGTCCGGCGCTGGTGGTGGTCCCCACCCTGGATCTGCTGGCCCAGTGGGCCTTGCAGCTGCGCAGCGCCTTCCGTTGCAGCATCGGGCTGCTTGGCGGGGGATCGCATGACCTCCAGCCGATCACGGTTGCCACCTACGACTCCGCCCAGATGCGGATGGACCAGATCGGCAACCGCTTCGGGCTGCTGGTGGTTGACGAATGCCATCACCTTCCCGGCGCGGTCTATTCGCAACTGGCGAAATTCTCCATCGCCCCCTATCGCCTGGGCCTGACTGCCACTCCGGAGCGCATGGACGGCCTTGACAGCCTGTACGGGCGGCTTCTGGGTCCGATCTGCTACCGACGGGAAATCACCGACCTGCCGGAATGCGAGGTGCTGTCGCCGTACGACACCATCACGTTGGAGACGCAGCTGGATTCCGACGAGCAGGACGAATACCGCCGCGCCCACGAATGCTACATCAATTTCGTGCGTCAGAACCGCATCGACTTCTCTTCGCCGCGTGGATGGGGAATCTTCCTGCAGAGCTGTTTTCGGATGCCGGGGGGGCGCGAGGCGCTGGACGCCTACCTGGCGCAGAAGCGCATCGCCCGCACTTCCCGCGCCAAATTGCGCCAGCTATGGGAATTGATCAAGATCCACCGTCATGACCGGGTGATCATATTCACCGCCGACAACGCCACCGCCTATCAGATTGGCAACCTCTTCCGGCTGCCGGTCATCACCCACCACACCAGGAGTGCGGAGCGATGCGCCTTCCTGTCGGGGTTCCGCGACGGGATCTTCCAGATTCTGGTCACCAGCAAGGTCCTCAACGAGGGCGTGGATGTCCCCGCCGCCAACATCGGCATCGTGATGTCCGGATCCGGATCCATCCGCGAGCATGTCCAGCGGCTGGGGCGGATCCTGCGCCCGGCGCCGGGAAAGACGGCGTTGCTCTACGAGCTGGTCAGCACCGGCACCTCGGAGACCTACGTCTCCGAACGGCGGCGCCAGCATTGCGCATTCGACGCCCTGTCATAACCGCCTCTGCCAACAATGCTGAACAGCGACCTCATCAGCGCCCGTCTCCGCAAGGAGCAGCTGCTTCCAAATTTCCTCCGCCCGCCGACGGCATTGCATCTGGCGATCGTCCGGCAGATGCTGTCGCTCTACCGCGAAGCCGCCCAGCGCCATGCCAGCGCCGGCGAAATGGAGTCGGTGACCACCCCGGTCGTCAATGGCGCCCCCGACCGCAGGTTTGCGATGGCGATCAGGAAGCTTCTTGACGACCGCTGTGTCTTCAGCCATGCCGACGGGCGCGACTACGCCGCCCTGCGCGACCAGCTGTTCCGCTGTTCCTCCGCATTGCTGCAAGGGACTCAGCCGCTGGACGAACTTGATCGCTATCGCCAGGCGATCCGGCAGCGCCTTCCGGAAAACGAATTGCTGCGCGACAACCAGATCTACGGCGACCTCCCCGACTACGACTGCCTGGACAAATTCGACGATCTCACCGAGCAGCAGCTATTGGAGCGCTACGACATTTCGCTGGTGCAGTCGCTGCTGCTTTCCGCCAGCCATCTGGCCGTCATGGTCCGCACCCGCGAGATCCCCAGGCTGCGGCGTCTTTTCAAGTATCTCCGCTTCTTCCAGCTTCTGTGCACCATCGAGGGCGACGACGACAAGGCGATGAAGCATGACGACGGGCTATACGAGCTGAAAATGGTGATTGACGGTCCCGCCAGCATCCTCGAGCAGAGCCGCCGCTACGGCCTGCAGCTGGCGATATTCTTCCCCGCCATCTGCACCATGGATGAATGGAGGATTTCCGCACGCGTCGAATGGCGCGGCCATCCGGCGATGCTGGCTTTGGACCAGGAAAGCCAGCTGAAGTGCCCGTATCATAATTTTGCGGCATACATCCCCGACGAGATCAAGCTCTTCAGCCGTCATTTCGCCGAGAGCATCGATGATTGGAGGATCATCACCGACGTGCCATTTCTGCGGGGGGCGGGGCGCGAGGTCATTGTGCCGGACTTCTCCTTTGCCAACCGTCACGGCAGGGTCGTGCATTTGGAGCTGTTCAACCGATGGCACGCCAACGGCCTGGCGGAACGGATCGCCTGGCTGGAAAAGCACCCGAAGCTACCGCTGGTCCTGGGCGTGGACAAGAGCCTCGTCCGGAAGCCGGAGATTGCCGAGGTTCTTGGGAACTCGCCATGGTTCGCCCAATTCGGCTTCACCTATCGTGACTACCCGACTTGTGACAAGACCCGGCGCATTCTCGAACGCCGGTGCGGAAAGTAGGATGGCGGGAAAGCACCTCGGTCACGTGATTCCCTCCCCCAAAAACAAAAAAAACCACCGGTTTTTCTTCCCGATGGCTTCTGATGGCAAATGGTGTGCGATGCAGGACTCGGACCAGCGACCTCTACCGTGTCAGGGTAGCGCTCTAACCAACTGAGCTAAT
>CAKUJM010000066.1 GCA_934661755.1 uncultured Lentisphaeria bacterium
CCTCCGTTACCCTCCGTTACCCTCCGTTACCCTCCGTTACCCTCCGTTACCCTCCGTTACCCTCCGTTACCCTCCGTCATCCGACGCTACGGGATTTAGAAATATCGCCAATTGCCAGCGTATTATATTTAGACGATGCCAACGCCTTATTTCAGACCATGCTGAAAAAGTTTCTGTCCATTCTTTTCATCCTGGCATTTGGCTTGACAGGGGTCGCCGCCGGCGGCCAGTTTGTCGCGTTGCTGCCGCCGATCATCCGGGTGCCGAGCGCGCCGCTGTACCTTCGCGGCTATGTATACAACCAGCTATATCAGCTGTTGCTGGAGTCCCCGGAGTATCGCCTGTGTCCGCAGAAATCAGTCACCTCCAGGCTTCGCAACAGCGGCTTCCAGAGCGCCTGGTACAGCTACACTCCGGAGCAATATCGGGCTCTTGCGGCCCAGTTGCAGGCCTCATGCCTGTTCCAGCTGGAGATTTCGGAGTTCCAGCCGCAGATCATCCAGAGACGGCCCGATGCCGGGATTGCCGCACCACACCAATTCCGGCTTCATCTGGCCATGACGCTATATCGGATCGATGCCACCGACGGCATCCCGCGCAGAATATGCGGTGGCGCGCCGGAGACGTATGACTCCGGCGACGACGCCTGTCTGCCGCCGCAGCCCGGCATCATGACCCTGGAGCGGTTCTGCCGGCTCGCGATAAGTCAATCGCTCCGGCAGACCATCCAGACACCACGCTAGAACGTGCTCGTAGGATTGCAGCCCAGGCGGAATCGCTCGATCTGGAAGACACACGGCGCCTCGCCAGTCAGCTTCGGGCGGTACTCCAGTTCCGGAATCGTGTCGGCCTCGCCATCCAAGTACGCGGCGATGCGCTCGGCCATCACCTCGATGCGTGCGGTAAGGGCGCCAATGCGCCCCTCTATGAGCTCCACGCCAAACGGCTTGGAAGTAGCGCACCACTGCTTTGAGAACGACCGGCGGTAGGCGATGCTGGCCTTGAGCGCCTCGCGCGCCCCAACGTCCGCAATGTCCATCAATTCGGCACGGTCATCCTTTTCATAGGCCTCGACCAGCCGGCGGCGCAATTTCAGCTTCAGCACCAGCAGGCGCAAGGCGTTGTTGAGATTGACGAAGTCGCCGCCGCCGGTGCAACGGTAGTGGCGGAGCATCTTCTGGGCCTTCACCAGCCCCTCGATCAGATGGTTCATGGGGGCGACGGACTTGGAGACGCAGATGCGATCGCCAACCCCCAGCAGAGGATCGTCAAACAGCAGCAACGGCAGGGGATATGGCATCAGCTTGTATTCCTCCTTGCTGAGCAGCACTGCGGTCTCGATCGACCCGGCCAGCAGCGTCCCCGCCAGGTTTCCACCGCACAATGCCGCAAACCGCCGGTTGGCCGACTGCGACTCGGCACAACGCTCCACGTCCATGCCGTAGGCCAGATCCGCGACGCACTGCAATCCCGCCAAAGCGGACTCGAAGTCGCAGTAACCGCCGTCATCCCCCCACATGGTGAACATGACCTCGTCCACCTTTGCCGCCTTGGCCTCCGCCAGCGCCGGCTTGGTGGTCTCCATGGTCTGGACATGATCGTACCACAGCCGCCCCCAGGTCCAGACGCCGCCGGCAAAGACGACCGGGCGGTTGAGGGCAAAATGCGCATCGAACATCTTCCGGTAGGTCTCGCGGTCGCGGTGATAGTAGTCCCAGTAGACCATCCCGACATTTTCCGGGATCTGCCGTGCCACCTCCTCCGGAATATGGCTGCCGCTGTAGTAGTCGTGCTTTTCACGGTCGGCAATGCGGAAATACATGTCTGACCAGATCATCGGGGACAGCCCGAGCTGGTCGCACTGCTGCTTTATGCGCCCCAGATGGCGATTGAAGATCTCGAAATGCGGGACGTCGCCATGGATGTCATAATAGCGCCCGCGCCCCAGGTCATGCGCCTCATCCATGCCGATATGGATGCGGCGGCTGCGCAGCGCCCGGCTCCAGAAATCCAGGATCTTGGCGGTAAGCTTGTAGGTCTTTTCGCAGTCAGCCAGCATGGTCCAGCCGGTGTCGCGGATATCCTCATACGCCTGCCAGCGCAGGATCTGGGAGAAGTGGCCGAGAAGCTCGATGCAGCCGACCACCTCGATGCCCAATTGCGCTCCCCAGTCGTCGATCTGGCGCAACTCATCCATGGTATAGGCGCCACGCATATAGCCGAAGTACGGCTCGCCCTCCATCTCGAAGGTGTCCTCGCAATAAAGGTAGATGGTGTTGTACCCCATCAGCGCCAGACGCGTCATATAGGTCTTCAGGTTCGCCACGGTGAATACGCGGTTGCGCGACAGATCCAGCATGATGCCCAGCCGCCGGAAGGGCATGGAGCATTTGCCGGGATACATCCCCATGGCAAAACCGACGCCGCGCAGGGCGGATGACAGCGTGCCGTACCGGATGACGACCCTCTCGCCGCCACGGAGGACCTCGCAGCGGCTTTCACCGTCCCCGCCTCCGGGCGGGAGCCTCTCGAATACCATGGTGCGCCCAAGCGTACCAGATTCCTGCAGCTGGGCGTACTCCAGCGCCAGTGCGCGCAGCGCGGTCGCGATTTCCGGCGGGGTGTTCTCCGGATTCCAGGCCAGACGCCCGGCGGTTCTATTGCATTTTAACATGGCGATTGCAATGGTTGTCAGTTGTGGATGCGGAAAGGTGCCAATTGTGGATGCGGAAAGGTGTCAGTTATGGATGCGGAAAGGCAAATAACGTAGATTTCGTAATCTAAATCCTGATTGTTTTTTTTCACGCGCCGGCGGTCAATCAACGAAAACCGACTTGATGCAACGCCAGACGGCTCCGGCAACGCCATGCCGGTCCCGGCGTTCCTCGCGCTGTTCGCGTTCCCTCCAGGCGGCACGGATGGCACCCAGCACCATATTGTAGCGCGGCCCGGCCTTGAAGATGGTCGAGGAGTCAGTCACGTCATAGGCGGCGGCCACATGGACCGGCCGGTTGAGACGCCGGCTGGCGATCTCGGTGGCTCCCGGAATCAGCGCACCGCCGCCGGACAGCAATACCGCGTTGCCGAGAAACTGCTGCGAGCCATCGGCCTTGAGGCGGTTGTTGATGGTCTCGAAGATCTCATCCAGACGCGCCTCGATGATGGTCTCGATGGCATCGGCGGGGATCATCCGCGGCTCGCCGCCGCCTCCGGAGGCGATGCTGACCATGCGGCTGCGGCCGTCATGGGTGGCCACCGCACTTAGCCGCAAAGTCCCCATGTTCCGCACAATGCTCCGGGCCGTGGCGATATTCTGCAGATCCAGCCCGATATCCAGGTCGTTGGCAATGTGGTCGCAGCCCAATGCCAGCTGCTCGCACACCAGGTATCCGTAGGTGGTTGGCATGGCGATGGAGGTCATCCCCGCGCCCAGCTCGATCACCATCCCGTGGATCTCGCTGTTGGACTGCGGGCGGATCACCGCGCTGGCAATGGCGATCGGCGCATAGATGGTCTCGTAGTTGTGGTTCTGGGTCGCATCCTTGACGATGGATCCGACCAGCTGGCCGGTGTAAGTCTCGGCGAACAGGCAACGGGTCTCGACCGCCAGATAGGGCGAATACTGGCCGTTGGGATTGAAGACGAAGGGCTTGCCCTCCAGTTCAAAGCAGCGGTTGGTGAACATGGAGAGCACCACCTCGTCGCCCTCCGGGTCGTCCGGGACGTCGTCATAGCTGTCATGCATCAGCTTCTCGACAATCTCGCCGGTAATGGGCTGGTTTTCCGGGATGGCGGTGGTGCGCCTGACAATGCGCGGGATGACATATCCGCCGGACAGCACAAATGCCACCGTACCCGGCAATTCGTCGAATCCGGCGTTCTGGCAGGCCATGTCCAGCGCCATCGCCGTCTGCTCCGTGACAATCCGCCCCGACTGGGCCTCGCCCTTGACCACCTTTTCCGAAGGCACCTCGGCAAAGCCCAGCATGTCGATTGAACCGTCATCCGCGACGGCGGCGATCACCGTCTTCACAGTCTCGGTGCCGATGTCGATTCCAGTAAAGATGTTTTGTTTTCTAGCCATGACTGCGTCGCGGACGGCATGCGGCCATCCTTGCGGACAGGACGCCCAGCGCGGTCCAAATCCATCGTTTTGACCCCAGGTCATCCCACATGCAGCACAGCATCAGCGCGGGGATGAAGAACAGCATCGGCAGATAGCCGCAACGGGCGGCGGACACGGCGTGCGCCGCCAGGAACAGCGCCAGGAAGATCGCTGCCGGCAAACCGAAGAACGCCGCGGCATTGAGATACTCGTTATGCGGATCCATGAAGGTGGTGAACACCTCCAGCCAGTCATCGGCATGGTACGGTTTCAGGACTGCAGCCATCCATTCGCGATGGCCGCTGGCGCATTCCGGATAGCGCCGGCGCAATTCGCCCGGAGTGTAGCCGAAAAGCGCATGGGGCAAGTCGCCGTCACGGAGGATTTCCGCATAGACCCGCTGGTGGGTCATGTAATTGCCGGGACGGGACGGATCCAGCCACGGAGCGCGGCGCACCGCAGGAAAGGAACAGAACCATACGGTGGCCAGGCACACCGCGCCGAAAAGCAACGTCACGGAAAAAGCCAGCGCCACGCCCGCCGGACGGGGCAACACCTTGCCGGCAACAAAAAGCGACGACAAAAGCGACAGCGTCATCAGCGCATGCTTTGACATCGTCGAAGCCAGCGGCAAGCACAGCGCCGCCAGCAACGCCAGCCACAGCAGCGCCCGGCTGCGTCCCTGGGTTCGTTCCAGGATGCTTTGCATTTCCGGCAGGATCATCACCATGGGCACAAGGTACGCCACGCCCAGCAGATTCGGGTTGGTGAAGAGGAATTGATAGCGGCTCATCAGCGGTCCGGAGGCAAGCGTGCCGCCATGGGGGTCGGCGTAGAACAACCCCGCCGCCCAGCCCCCGGCGCCGCCGGTGGCCACCGGAACCAGCCAGAACAGGAAATACGCGCCCAGAATCGCCAGGCCGGTCGCCAGCATCAGCCGGGCATCCGGCAACGGCGTCTCCCGGAAAAAGAGGTATATGACCGCCATGTATCCCGCGATGGAAAGATTGTACCATGCAAGCTCGCCCCGAAAGCACAGCATTCCCGCCGACAGCAGGCACCATCCGAAATAGAGCATCAGCAAGGGGCACCTCGGGCGCCGCCGCAGCACCCGCCAGAGCAGCACCGGCGCCAGAAGATCCGCAAGCATCGCCTGCGCCGACAGCCTCCCCGGCATGGGCAGGGGCACTGCCAGCAAGATCAGGAACAGCATCCCCGCTGCGCTGAACAGCCGGTCGAGCCGGTCATGGCTCTGGTTGTGGATGGGGACGGAGATGGCCATGGGACGGCGGACAGTGCCGGTTCAGAACTCAGGCTGGTGTTCTGGAGATGATCTTGACTGGACATGCGGCAACACGCACACGCCAGTGTGGCAGGATTCCATTCATGAAAAAAAGCTGTGTCATTGCAAGAGACACCCGCACCAGATGCCAGCGTAGCGTCCCGCAAACCCGTCAGTTTCTTCTTGCAGGCTTCCTGGTCCAGCCTGGCGAAAGCGCGCACGCAGTGCTACACACGGCGGCGGTTGCGTCAAACCGGCCAGCGGATGCGCGAGATTGCCGCGGCTCTACGCCGCGCCACGCTAGTGGTGGCAGCAGCCGCCGCAGCAATGGTGGCCACCCGGCGCGGCCTGGGCGCACTCATGCGCATGGGCGCAAGCTGGCGCCTCCGGCGATGAGCCGGTGCTGAAGGTCGACAACTCCTTGGCGACATTGCCGCCGCCGCACTGCGGGCAATTCGGAAATGGCTCGTTGAAACGCTTATGCAGATGGCTGAAGGCGGCGCCGCAATCACGGCAACGGTATTCATAGATTGGCATGGCGTGTTATCCCTGACGACGCAAATCGCCCCGCGGCCGCAATCAGCCCTCCTCCGCGACCGCAGCCGCAAAGGTGAGTCCATGCAGTTCATCGAGGTTTTTCTGGTGGTGTTCCTTGAGTTCCGCGGCAAATTTTGGCGGCAGGCAACGGGCGATCCGCTCGGCGTCGCCGGAGGAAATCCCCAGATACGCCTCCGAGACCACCGCCAGCGAGATCTTCTCCGGCGGCTTGCCGAGCACGAAGTTGAAGCAGTCCGGCGGCGGCGCATCGGGATTCTGGCGGATGACAAAGCCGCCCTGCTCCAGCGGCACCATGGCGGCTTCGATTTCCCGAATCGAAATGTTGTGGGCGGCGGCGAATCCGGTCGCGCTCCACGCGCCATGGCCGGACTCGAAGCTCCGGCAGACCTCGTTCATGATCACCAGCCCGAGAATATGGCAGGCGCCGGGGGCCATCTGGCGCAGATGCTTCCCCTTGCGCAGAATCTGCTCGTTCTGGGCGGCATAGCAGATCTCCACCCCCAGCAGCACTACCGTCCAGTTGGCGTAAAGCCAGGCCAGAAAAAAGGGCAGCGCCGCAAACGAGCCGTAGATCTTGTTGAAGCTGGCCAGGCCGACCTGCCAGCGGACATAAACCCACAACACCACCCCCCAGATCAGCGCGGCGCAGATGCCGCCGAATGCCGCCGGACCGAGACGGACTTTGGTATTCGGCATAAATATATACATGAACACAAAACTGGCCACCACAAAGCCGAAGAGGAGGCTGCTGCCTGCCGCCTTGTTCCAGAAGCGCGCACTGGCAGTGGCCGCGGGAAAAAGCGCACTGAAACCGCCGTTGTTCACAAAAGTCGCCAGCGTCGATACAATCAGCAAGGCCAACGGGGTGAGCAACAGCACGATCAGATACTCGCTGAACTGGCGTCCCAGCGAACGGCCCTTGCGGATGCACCAGATGCTGTTGAAGTTGTTCTCCAGCTTCTTGATCGACATCACCACCGTGACCAGCATGGTGATCAGGCCGACCACCCCCAGGGCCGCGAAGTTGGTGCGATCCACATAGGTGAAAAGGCTGATCAGCGCATCCTGCATCGGCAACGGCAATGACGAGGCCCAGGTGGAGGGGCCGGCCACCTCCGATTCGCCCTTGATCAACGACCCCAGCTGGCTGGCGACTGTCCGGAGCCGTTCGCCGGCCGGCGGCGCCGGAGACGCCGCAGAGCCATCGGCAGAATCACCGTCGCCGCCGGCCACCCCGTCGGCGGCGGACTCGGAATCCCCCACGGATTCTTCCTGGACGATGACATAGCGGTATTGCGTGGATTCGCCGCCATCACCGGCGCCGGCCGCCTCGCGAATGATCCCGATCGAACTCATCAGGCGCTCCTGGACCCCGATGCCCTTGCAAAAAGCCAGGGTGACGGCCAGCGCCGGCACAATCGTCACCAGGGTGATGTAAGTCAATGCCGATGCCTGCAGGGTGCATTTGTCCTCAACAAAGCCCTTCACCGCAATCACCAGCATCCGCAGCATCCGGGTGCAGAACCGCATGCAGACGCCGCACTGCGACAGGTCGATGTCCCAGAAGCCGCCGGACAGATACGCCCGCAGCCCGCCAAGCCAATCGTGGATTTTTACCAGGAAACCATTCATGACAACGCCAGGATGGTGGTTACACAAGCGCCAGCAGCCAGCCTGCCAGGCCGCTGCCCAGCAGCAGCCAGAGCATATTGACCCGCCAGCGCGCGCTGACGAACAGCACGGTGGCGAAAATCACCGCGCCGCGCCAGGAGATGCCGAAGGATTCCCCCGCACTCCACAGCGATTTGAGCGGCGCCGTGAAAACCGAGGTCTCAGCAAAGAATATGACGGCGGCCGCAATCAGCCCCAGGGTGGCCGGACGGATGCCGGAGAGGGCCGCCTGGATCACCCGGCTCTTTTCAAAACGGTGCAGGAAGACCGCCACCAGAATGCCGATGGTCAGCGACGGCGTCGTCACCCCGAGGGTGGCCGCAACCGCGCCGGCCAGCCCGGCTTGCTGCTGGCCAATGTAGGTGGCGGCATTCAACCCCACCGGCCCCGGGGTCATCTGGGCCAGCGCCACAAAATCGGCAAACTGGCTGGCCGTCAGCAGCCCGTGGCGCGTCACCAGCTCCGTCTGGAACAACGGAATCATCGCGTAGCCGCCGCCGAAGGTCAGCAGTCCGATCTTCAGGAACAGCCAATAGAGGTACACTATCGGCATTGCCGTTCCGCCTCCCCGCCATGGCCTGCACCCAGAGTGCAAAGGCCCAGAACCGCGCCGGCGATCACCACCCAGACGGCGTTGACCTCAAAGTAGAGCAGCGACACGAAGCTGGCCAAAGCCACTGCGGCGGCGAAACACCGCGCGCTGGCCCGCCCGCTGAAAATCTTCCGCGAAAGCGAAAACACCGCCAGCAGAATCAACGCTGACACCGCCGACCGCACGCCGGCAAAGATCTGCTGGACCACCGCGTATTGCTGCAACGACGCCACAATCGACGCCAATGCGACAATCACCGCAAATGGCGGCAGCAGTCCTCCCAGTACTGCGGACACCGCCCCCGGAATCCCGGCAATCCGATAGCCGATCAACGCCCCCATGTTCGAGGCGATTATTCCCGGCATCGACTGCATCGCCGCCACCGTGTCCACCATCTCGTCATCAGTCATCCAACCGCGGCGGGTGACGAATTGCTCCCGCATCGGCGGCAGCATCGCCAGCCCCCCGCCCAGCGTCACCGCCGACAAATAGCAAAATGTCCCGAAGAGGACCCGCAGCCGCTGGCAATACTCCGGATGGGACGTAAAATACATTGGTGCAGCTTTTCCGATATAAATTATGCGGAAGCGCCATTGCCGCGCCCCATGGGCAGGGGCGGGCAATGGCACGGTCACACCCGGCTACACGCTTCCCTTCTTGACGCGCTCGGAGTACTCGCCAGTGCGGGTATCGATCTTGACCAGGTCACCGGCGTTGACAAAGATCGGCACCGAGATCTCATAGCCATTCTCGATGCGGGCCGGCTTGGTGACATTGGTCGCGGTGTCGCCGCGCACGCCCGGCTCGGTCTCGGCAATCACCTTCTCAACGAAGATCGGCAGGGTGACCTCAATCGGCTTGCCGTTGAAAAAGAGCACCTGGCACTCCATGTCATCCTCCAGGAAATACTTGGAATTGCCCAGGACCGCCTCGTCAACACGAACTTCATCGTTGTTGGAGTCGAGGAAAATGTAGACGCCGTCGCCCTCGTCATAGGAGAAATTGACGGTCTTTTCCACCAAATCGGGGGTGCCGATGGTATCGCCGGAACGGAAGGCCTTGTCGGTGGTGCCGCCGGTGATCATGTTGCGGCACTTGCAACGGTAGATCGACTGGCCTTTTCCCGGCTTGCAGAAGTCGAATTCAGTAATCAGGTACGGATAGCCGTCCATTTCAATCTTCAGACCCTTCTTGAGGTCGGATGCCTGATAAGCCATTGGAGTAACTCCTCTGTTTTACTTGATTCCGCCTGGATTCGTGAGGTTTGGTGATTTTGCGTCGAGCACGTCGCCGAAGAAAGACGAAAATCATGGTGCAAAAGAACCAACTGCACGACATCCAGGTTCCAGATAGGCGCCGCGAAGAATGCGTTCGCGCGTAACTTGCTTAAGATAGCCTTTTTATGAAAAATTTCAATCCCACCAATTCTGAAATGCAGGCAATTTTGGACGACATCCAGGAATGCGCCGGCTACCGCTTCAAGGATCCCTGCCTGCTGATGACCGCTCTCACCCATTCGTCATATGCCGCCGAATGCACCAGGCCGGTCGAATGCAACGAGCGGCTGGAGTTCCTCGGCGACGCCGTCCTGGAACTGGTAGTCTCCCATGCGCTCTACCTGTCCTATCCCCAGGAACAGGAGGGGCGGCTGTCGTTCTTCCGTGCCCTGCTGGTAGACGAGAACGCCACCTCCGCATACGCGCTCAAACTGGGGTTGGACCGCGCAATGCTGCTTAGCAAGGGCGGCCAGAAGCATGGCGACCGACAGCGCAAATCGATTCTGGGAGACGCCTTCGAAGCCTTCCTGGGCGCGGTATTCCTGGACGGCGGACTGCCGCCGGCCGTTGCCATTGTCCAGCGGCTGATGCCGGAAACGGAGGCCGGAATCGACCAAATCGCCCGGCTTGCCAATCCCAAGGGCCAAGTGCAGGATCACTGCCAGCGCAGCACTCCACGGCAGCATCCGGAATATGTAGTGGTGGAAAACAGCGGTCCAATCCATGACCCGCATTTCACAGTGGAACTGCGCATCGACGGCACGGCCGTGTCCCGCGGCACCGGCTCATCCAAACGCAACGCCGAACAAGCCGCCGCAGCCGCAGCCATCGCCATCTGGGAACAGAAGGAAACTGAAGGAAACTGAGGAATACCTGAATGTGTTTCTCAGCAGATTCAGAGCAGATTCAGAGCAGATTCAGAGCGGATTCAGAGCGGAAAACCAGAAGGACTCCAGCATCCCATCCGCCCCACAAGGTCCACCTTCTCGTGCGCGCGTCAGCCATATTGGTGGGCCAAGTTCCCCCGCCCGACCACCCAGCGATAAGCTAACCGCCCCGCGCGGCATTGCCAATTGCCGACGCCATAATCCCCAAAAGTGTGCGATTGGCAGACACTTTACAAATGCCGCCGTCCCGCCAGGATTGGGCATCGCGGCTCCCTTGTGCGCACGGGGCATCCATATGGGCGTCGCGTCATCCCGCGGTAACATCCGAATCGCCCCCTCCCTCGCGCGCGCGTCAGCCATATAGGTGGGCCAAGTTCCCCATAGGCGCTAACTTGTTTCTAGATTCAAGAATCTTTCTAGCTGTCTTTTTCGTCGTCTAGGTTTTTCCTTTA
>CAKUJM010000067.1 GCA_934661755.1 uncultured Lentisphaeria bacterium
AGAAAAGGCGAAGCGCGGATGCGCTTCGCCAGATTCGACGGACGAGGAAAATCGGGGGCTATTGCCCGGCTTCGTTCTGTCGGATGCCGCGCAGGCGCGGCACCGAAACTACGCCGAGGCAGATTTAACAGAAAAGGCGAAGCGCGGATGCGTTTCGCCAGATTCGACGGACGAGGAAAATCGGGGGGCGGGGGATGTTGCCCGGCTTCGTTCCGTCGGATGCCGCGCAGGCGCGGCACCGAAACTACGCCGAGGCAGATTTAACAGAAAAGGCGAAGCGCGGATGCGCTTCGCCAGATTCGACGGACGAGGAAAATCGGGGGCTATTGCCCGGCTTCGTTCTGTCGGATGCCGCGCAGGCGCGGCACCGGAACTACGCCGAGGCAGATTTAACAGAAAAGGCGAAGCGCATCCGCGCTTCGCCTTTTCTGTTAAATCTGGTGGAGCTTATGGGATTCGAACCCACGGCCTATACGTTGCGAACGTATCGCTCTAGCCAACTGAGCTAAAGCCCCGACTTATTATTCTGTCAACGCCCTTAATATAGTATTCGGCGGATTCTTTGCAACCGGAATGCCGTGAAGTTGGACGAATTTACGCCAGGGCGGCGGAATGCCGCGTGGCGCGGGCAACGGCGGGCCCGGCGTCCGCAAGCAGGCAGTGCGCCCCCTTCGCAAGGACAAGTTCAATTATCCGGTCCGAACTTGTCTGACTTCTCCCATCCTTCAAAATACGGCAATTCTCCCAGGGATTGCAGATGCGGCATGTGCCGTCGGCTTCCGCGGCGACATCTATCCATGCGGTGGTTCCGTTCTTTTGGGCCGACACGAGGAATGCGCCCTCCGCCCGAAGCGAGGAAAAGGCGGCGCGGCGTCCATCCGGGATGCCGGGGAACACCCTTATCACGCCGCCATCGCTGGTCATCAGCATATTGATCAAGGCTCCCGCAATCCCCAGGGATTCGGTCCATGGCCCGACAAAGCCATGCGTTGCGACGGACATGGCTCTGGACAGGCCATTGGGCTGATGCCAGCGTTTCAGGCAGTCGATCAGGGGCTGGTAGTGTTCCTCCCTTTGCCAGGCATTGCAATGCAGGGCGATGGAGATTTTGTACGGTACCTGCCCGAAGTACCAGTCATGAAAGCGGTTTCCGGGAGTCAGAAAGTCGGGGCGCTGGCCCGGTTTCGGCCGCTGGCCGTCAAAAGAGAAGAATTCTGGCGCCATGCCCTTCGGCATGTCGTCGAATTTCCGGGGCAGATGCGCAAGAATGCATTTCCAGGCGGTGCGTTCTTCGCTGTCGATTCCCAACGTTTCGGCTGAGCTGGCGGCGCAATGCAGCGCATAGGCGGCGTGATAGACAACCTGTGGCTGGTCGAGGGCGCCGTCACGGCTGAAATCCGCCTCTCCCTGATTGGATGGGAACGCATGATAGACGCCCTGTCCGTCCGGCTTCAGGAAGCCCGCATAGAAGGTGGCAATCCTCCGGAGGACCGGATAGGTTTTTTCACGCAGGAATGCGATGTCCTTCGTCAGAAGGAAGCGTCGGTGGAAGTATGCGGCCACCCAGCCGGTCATATACGCCATTCGCCCCAGCGGCAGTGAGCCGAAATAATCATCCTCCGACTCAAACGGATAGCCGCACAGCTGCACGAAGCATCCGCCGCTGATTCCGTAGTAGCGCCGGGAGATTTTCTCTCCAAGCTTCAGGAGCGGCCCGACGCCAGTGAAATACGCATCGCCCTGTTCCACATGGTTGCTTTCGTAGTCGCCCAGGAAAATTGACTGGTAGTTGTAATTGAGATGGTAATCGCCGTGCCAGAGCGAAAAGTCCTTCAGCGCCGAAGGGAAAAACAGCCCGGGCGGCGTTTTCCCCGCCTTCAGCAGGCATCGTTTTCCGTGCATTGCGGCATAATAGCATTCTTCCAGCATCGGGTCATCAAAGGCGACCGATGACCGTGACCAGAATTTTTCCGCATCCATCGCCTGGGCCAGGCGATCCCCAGTCTCCTGCCGATGCGGCCTGCCGTGCGTCCAATGCGGAGATAGTGGAAAAGCCGAACGAGAACTGTCCTTCCAAGCTGTCTGCGGGCGGACAAAGCCGCAGAACGCCGGCATGTGCTTCCCGTCTGCCGTCCAGCGGGACCGCGCCGGTGCTGTAAAGCGCCATGCCGTCCGGGACACGCTGTTCCAGCACATCCTTTTCCAGGGAAACCCTCACCGGCAGCAGCGGATTCAGGGAGTCAAAAAACGCATTGCCGTGATCCCGGTATTCCCGCCTTTTGAATTCCTCCAGGGAAAGCTCATCATCCTTGTAGAGCGTGGCATAGGCAAAAGGCAGCCCCGGACCTCCAGGACATTGCGGGGCGACGAACTCATGGAATATCTGCAGCGTTCGCCTGGCCGGAATCTGAATGTGAAAATGGCGGCGGAGAGGCTGGGCATGAGCCTTTCCGGACTGAGGCTTTTCTGCCAGCAGCAGTTCTGCAAGCCGCCGTCCACGCTGATCCAGGAGGTCAAGATGCTCCGTGCCCGCGCCTTGCTGTCGTACGGGGATTTGTCCATTGACAGCATTGCGGAGGAACTGGGATATGCGGACCGGTTCAGCTTTTCCAAGGCCTTCCTGAAGTTCAATGAAGTGACGCCGGGGGAATATCGCCGGCGATATTGCAAAAACCGGAGGGCATGAATCCGGGAAATTCGGGATTCACCCCGCCGGCCATTGTCTGCGGTCCGGCGGCTGGAGGATCGACTCCGAGGGCTCCGGGAGGGCGATTTCGGCAAGCAGCCGTTGCCAGCGGTCCACGTCATGCGATGGCGCCATCGACGACGCCAGGGGATGGCGGCCAGGCTTTGCCAATGGCGCCTCCGCCCGTGCAATACCGTAGGCTTATGTTATCTTATGCCCCGTGACACGCGACCGCAACGGCAGGCGATTGCAAGGCCATGCCACCAGGCGTCCGCCGCGTCCCCATGGCGGATTCCCGCAGCGGCGTCCCGCCGGACGGCGAGGAAGCCGCCGCATCTTGTTTCCTCCGGCCGCGCACCGTCGGCACGCCCGCCTGGAAGATCCCCATCCTGACGCAAAATTCCTTCCCTCCACGCCAATCAGGGCGCAAAGCGCCTTGGCCGCAGATCCATGGAATTCATTTACAGCGCGACAGTCGTATTCCTGACCTCATATCTATGTGGAGCCATCCCGTTCGGCTACCTGATCGGCCGCATCAATGGAATTGACATCCGGAAATACGGCAGCCACAACATCGGGGCGACCAACGTCACCCGGGTGCTGGGCGGCGCCATGGGCAAGGTCTGCTTCCTGTGCGATTTCCTCAAGGGTGCGCTGCCGGTGTTCATTTTCGGCGCATCGTGGTGCAGCGG
Source organism: uncultured Lentisphaeria bacterium (assembly GCA_934661755.1). Classification (GTDB taxonomy): domain Bacteria; phylum Verrucomicrobiota; class Lentisphaeria; order Oligosphaerales; family Oligosphaeraceae; genus CAKUJM01. Next base: position 3,379 of record CAKUJM010000067.1, read on the forward strand.
CTGGGGCGGGGTGATCGCCGCCACCGGGACCGTGCTGGGGCATATCTACTCCTTCTGGATGAGCTTCAGGGGCGGCAAGGGCGTGGCCACCAGCCTCGGGGCGCTGCTGGCGCTGTCGTTCTGGCCGGTGGTCATCGGCGCGGTGGTCTGGTATGCCGTGTACCGCAAGACCCTGGTGGTGGCCATCGCCAGCATCGTCATCGCATTCGTCATCCCGCTGTCGGCATGCATCCTGCGGCTGGCCAGATGGCATTTCACCGCCTGGCCGGCGGTGCTGCTCATGGCGGTGATCGGCGCCATGGTGATCTGGAGGCACCGCGAAAACATCGCCAGGATGCTCCAGGGGAAGGAACTGGCCTTTAAAAAGAACTAGTGCGGCGTGAAAACCGGGGGATTTCGCGCCGCCACGGATTAAGACAACAGCCCGGATCCACCCACGGACCACCGGGGAGGAAGCAACCTAACGCAATTACTGCCATGTCCGACAACCAGGAAAAAAATATCGCTGCCGACGAAGAGAATGCCGCCAGGCAGGAAATGGAACGACTCGGGGTCATCGCCGCCCGCCGTGCCAAGGCCGAGAAGATGCGCGCGGACGGCATCAGCCTCTACGGCCATCGCTGCGACGGCCTGACTGCGGTGGCCTCCGCGCTGGCCGCATATGCCGCCCTGCCGGATGGCTCGGAGGAAAAGCTCAGCTTCAAGATCGCCGGCCGCATGATGGCACGGCGGATCATGGGCAAGGCGCTTTTCGCCAATGTCAAGGACCAGACCGGCACTTTGCAGATCTACATGCAGCGCCAGGATGTCGGCGATGATGAATACGCGGCATTCAAAAACCTGGACATCGGCGACATCATCACCGCGTCCGGATATCTTTTCACGACCCGCACCGGCGCGGTGTCGCTGCATGTGCTCTCCTACGAACTGCTGAGCAAGTCGCTGCTGCCGCTGCCGGAGAAATTCCACGGCTTCACCGACCAGGAGCAGCGCTATCGCCAGCGCTACCTGGACATGATCTGCAATGATGACACCCGCCGGACCCTGGCGCTGCGCTCGCAGATCGTCCAGGCCTGCCGGCAATTCCTGCTCGACCGCGGCTTCATGGAAGTCGAGACCCCGATTCTCCAGACCCTGGCTGGCGGCGCCGCCGCCCGGCCGTTCAAGACCTACTTCAATGCCCTGGGCATCCCGATGTACATGCGCATCGCCCCGGAACTATACCTCAAGCGGCTGATTGTCGGCGGCTTCGAAAAGGTCTTCGAAATTGGACGGGATTTCCGCAACGAGGGCATGGACCGCAAGCACAATCCGGAATTCACCGTGCTGGAGCTCTATGAGGCGTACTCCGATTGCCGGGGGATGATGGAGATCATGGAGTCGATGATCACCACGGTGGCAATGAAGACCATCGGCACCCTCAAGATCAAGGGGCAGGATGGCCATGAAATCGACTTGAGCAGCCCGTGGCGGCAGGTGGCGTACCACGACCTGGTCGCCGAACACCTCGGAGATGGCTGGATGGCGCTGCCGCTTGAAGCCAAGCGCGCCCGGGCCGCCGAAATGGGAGTCGAGCTGGAAGACGACATGGATGACGAGCATGTCACCCACGAGGTCTACGACAAGGTGATCGAGCCGAAGCTGCTCCAGCCCACCTTCGTCACCCGGCTGCCGGCCTACCTGGTCCCGCTGGCTCGGCGCTGCGCCGACAACCCGGCGCTGGTGGATGTATTCGAACTGGAAATCGACGGCCGCGAAATGTGCCCGGGATACAGCGAACTTAACGACCCCATCGACCAGCGCTCGCGCTTTGACGCCCAGCTGATCGGCCGTGCCGACAGCGACGACGAGACCGAACGCATCGACGAGGACTTCATCACCGCCCTGGAATACGGCATGCCGCCAACCGGCGGCCTCGGCCTCGGCATCGACCGGCTGGTGATGCTGCTCACCGGCGCGGATTCCATCCGTGACGTCATCCTATTCCCCGCCATGCGCCCGAAATGACAGCCCGTGACGGCTTCCGTGCCCGGCCCCGCCCGGCGAAGGCCGCCAATCATCCCGCAAGAATAGATGACCGATGCCGACATCCTATCCGACTTGACGCCGCAGCAGCTTGAGGCGGTGACACACCGGGATGGGCCGATGCTGGTGATCGCCGGGGCCGGCAGCGGCAAGACCAGGGTGGTGACGCGGCGGATCGCGTGGCTCATCAACCAGGGGGTGTGGCCGCAGCAGCTGCTGGCGATGACCTTCACCAACAAGGCGGCGCGGGAGATGCGCGAACGGGTGGAGGCCATGGTCGGACAGGCCCCGCAGCATATCGGCACCTTCCATAGCTGCTGCGCCCGTTTCCTGCGGCGTGACATCGAGCGGCTGGACAATGGGCGCAACTCCAATTTCACCATCTATGACGCCTCCGACCAGAAGGGGCTGATGACCCGCGTGCTCAAGGATTGCGGCGCGATGCTGCCCCGGACCATCAGCGCTTCGCTGATATTGTCGGTGCTCTCCGCAATGAAAAACCGCCGCTGCACCCTGGACGAGGCCTGTCCGGATGACGAGTCGCGGCTGTGCGCGGAGGAGATCGGGCGGGTGGCGGCCATCTATGAGTCGGCGTTGCGCCGCAACAACGCCGTCGACTTCGACGACCTGCTGCTGATGCAGCTGCAGCTGCTCGGTCAATGTCCGGATGTGCTGGAGCGCTATCATGCGCGCTTCCGCTATCTCCTGGTGGATGAATACCAGGACACCAACCGCGTGCAATACCAGCTGATCATGAAGCTGGCCAATGACGAACGCAACCTGCATGTCACCGGCGACCCCGACCAGAGCATCTATTCCTGGCGGGGCGCGGATTACAACAACATCATGTCCTTCAACCGGGATTTCCCGGATGCGCGGATTGTCAAGCTGGAACGCAACTACCGGTCCACGCCGACGATCCTGAATGCCGCCAACGCGGTCATCGCCAACAATCGCCACCGGTTCCCGAAATCGCTGTTCACGGAAAATGCCGATGGACGGCAGATCACCGACTTCCAGGCCGCCAGCGACCGCTCCGAGGCGGAATGGATTGCCAGGAAAATCGAGCGCATCCGCCAGAATGGCCATCAGTGGCATGACTTCGCGGTTTTCTATCGCACCAATGCGCAGTCGCGGTCAATCGAGGAGGCGATGATAAAGAACCGGATCCCATACCAGCTGCTGGGCGGACTGCGGTTCTATGACCGGCGGGAAATCAAGGACTTCATCTGCCTGCTGCGATTGCGCGTCAATCCCGATGACGAGGCCGGACTCCAGCGTGTCTTCGAGGAATTCCCGGTCTGCGATGGACTGGGGCCGAAGACCTTGGACGCAATCCGCGAAAGGGCCGCCGCCCGAGGCCAGACCGCCATGGCATATCTGGCCTCGGAGGAGTTTCTCCAGGAAATGTGCGGCGGCAAAAGCAAGCGCGCCCTGCGGCTTCGCGGTCTGCACCAGTGGTCGGCGGCACTGGCCGCAATCCCGCTGGAGCAGCCCGCGGCGGAGGCCATCCAGGCCATCGACCAGGCGTGCCATTTCAGCGAGCAGATCGGCAGGCAGTACGGCACCGAAAACCTGGAGTCCCGGCAGGAAAACCTGGCCAGCTTCTATGAGCGCGCCAGGCGCTACGCCAGGGATTTCCCCGAAGCCACCCTGGAGACCTATCTGCAGGACGTCGCCCTGGTCGCGGATGTCGACAACCATGACGATGCCGCCGACAGCGTGGTGCTCATGACGTTGCACTCCTCCAAGGGGCTGGAATTTCCGTTTGTCTTCATCGCCGGAGTGGAGGAGGACATCCTGCCGCATAAACGTGCCTGCGAATGCGGCCAGGCCGGCGCAGTCGAGGAGGAACGCCGGCTCTTTTATGTCGGACTCACCCGCGCCCGGCAGGCGGTGTACCTCAGCCATGTCCGGATGCGCTTCACCTACAACAACGTCATTTTCCCCCAGCCCAGCCGGTTTCTGGACGAAATCCCCGGTTTCCTGGTCAAGCGTCTCAACAGCCGGACCTAGCGCACAGCTGCGCCGCCCCGGCAGCGACATTGCAGGCATTCCCGGGCAGTTTGGCGAAAGAAGCGCGCCGCGGCTGCCACAGAAGGATGATTCACCATGAAGGCATTGCTAATCAACGGTCCGCAGCGTGCCTGCGGAAAACTGGCCCTCTCCGGCAACAAGAATGCGGCGCTGCCGATGATCGCGGCGGCAATGCTCACGGATGAAACCGTGGTGCTGCACAACGTCCCGGATATCCTGGATGTGCGCAATATGATCGCCATCGTGGCGGAAATGGGCGGCCAGTGCGATTTCTCCAATGGCACCCTGGCAATCTGCGCCGGGAAATGCACCGCCGCCGCCCCCGGCCCCCAGCGATGCAAGGCCGTGCGCACCTCGGTGCTGTTCGGCGGACCCCTGGCGGTGCGCCATGGCGAGTGCATGATCCACTCCCCCGGCGGCGATGTCATCGGCCGACGACGGCTTGACACCCACTTCTATGGACTGCGGAAACTTGGCCTGGAAGTGACGCCGCTGCCCGGCGGATGCAATTTCAAGCGCGCCGGAGAGCTCGCCGGCACCGAATTGTTCCTGGACGAGGCCTCGGTGACCGCCACCGAACATATCCTCACCGTCGCCGTGTTCGCCAAAGGCCATACCGTGATCCGCAACGCCGCCTGCGAACCGCATGTCACCCAGCTGGCCCAGCTGCTTAACGCGATGGGCGCGCGCATCAGCGGAATCGAAACCAATATCCTGCAAATCGACGGCGTCGACCGACTCCATGGCGCCGAATTCACCCTCGGCGCCGACCACGTCAATGCCGCCAGCTTCCTGGCATTGGCGGCGGCTACCGGCGGCCAGATCGAGCTGACAGGCAATATCATGCCGCATGACTACTGGATGACCAGGCGCGTCTTCGCGCGCTTCGGCGTCAATTTCACCGTCGAACCCGGCCGGATCCGCCTTGACCAGAGCCGGCCAATGCAGGTGGACAATGACTGCGATGGCGTGATGCCCACCATCTCCGATGGGCCGTGGCCGCAATTCCCGTCCGACATGATGAGCTGCCTGATCGCCATGGCCACCCAGGCACATGGCGCCATGCTCTTCTTCGAGAAAATGTATGAGAGCCGGATCTATTTTGTCGACCGGCTGATCGCCATGGGCGCCAATGCCGTCATCTGCGATCCGCATCGCGCCGTGATTTCCGGGCCATCGCGGCTGCATGGCGCCGAACTCATCTCGCCGGATATCCGTGCCGGAATGGCGCTGATCCTGGCGGCGTGCTGCGCCCATGGCGCCTCGCTGATCCGCAATGCCGACATGGTATACCGCGGCTACGAAAACCTCCCCGGCAATCTCCGCGACCTGGGAATCGACGTCGAGGAGAAGACCATGTAGCGAAGGGCCGGGCGCCGCCGGCAAAAAAAAGCCCGGCCATCCATAATCCATTCCATCCCCGCCATCCATGAAAAACCCCTCCTTGAATCGCGCGCTGATTGAACAGATTTTCGACGCCGCCAGCATCCGGCGCTGGAATGACCAGATCAACCCCATGGAGTTCACCGAGCTGGACAAACAGGCCCACAAGATGATAATCGCCTGGGTCCTGTCACGCTGCGAGGAGGACCGCGGACGCAATCCGGTGGATTGGAAACTGCTCGTCGAGGGCTCGCTGTTCGAGCTGCTGCACCGCATCATCCTGACCGATATCAAGCCGCCGGTCTTCCATCGGATGATGGCGGAAAACGGCGTCCAGCTCAACGAGTGGGTGCTGCAGGCGCTGGAGCCGACAGTCGGACAGATCCGCGGCGGCTTCGCCCAACGCATGAAACGCTATTTCTCCGACCGCAGCTACGCACGCCACGAACGCCGCATCCTGAAGGCGGCGCATTACCTGGCTACACAATGGGAATTCAACATCCTCTACAAGCTGTGCCCGTTCATCCGCGGAATCGAACAGATCAAACAGGAAATCGAAGACCAGATCGAGGACCATATCGACCTGATCGGCGTGCAGAAAATCTCGATGGGACGAAAAACCTGCGGATTCGTCGAGCTGTGCGGACAACTCCGCTTCCAAAAACGATGGTCGCAGTCGCCGCGGATCCCCGCCACCTCGGTGCTGGGGCATATGTACATGGTGGCGGCGCTGACCTATCTGGCGCTGTGCGAGACCGATGCCTGCGACGCCCGCATCGTCAACAGCTTCTTCGGCGCACTCTTCCATGACCTGCCGGAGGCGCTTACCCGCGACATCACCTCGCCGGTGAAAAACGCCGTCTCCGGACTGGCCGACACCATCAAGAAATACGAAAACCTCCAGATGGAGGAAAAAATCCAGCCGCTGCTGCCTCCGCACTGGTATTCCGACCTGAGCTACTATACCGGAAACGAGTTCGAAAACCGCGTCGTCGTCAACGGGCAGGTCCGACTCGGACTGGCATACGAAGAACTCAATGACCGCTGGAATGACGGCAATTACTTCCCGGTTGACGGGCAGATCATCTCCGCCTGCGACAAGCTGGCCGCGCTCATCGAGGCGGCGGAGTCGATCCACAATGGCGTGACCTCAAAACACCTCGAGGAGGGACTCGACCGCCTGTGGGGCCTCTACAAGGACAAGGTCATCGGACCGCTCGACTTCTCCGAAATCTACTATCAGTTCAAAAGCCTCGTCCCGCGTCAGCGCGATATGTTATAACAACATAATTGTCCAAGGGCGAGACGCCCTTGCTACCCCGGGGGGAGGCTGTGGTGGCGCCCGTCGGTCATGACGTGCGTCCGTGTACGGGCGTAAAACGACCGCGCTCACGTTTTCACGACAGAAAAAGCCTCCCCTGCAAGGGGAGGTGGCGCGACAGCGCCGGAGGGGTTACCGTCGGGCTTGACGTGCGTCCGTGCGTAGTTTGAAGAACGCGCTTTGTTGTAAACAGACTTTGTTATTGACAACACATGCACCGGCCAAGTTCACT
>CAKUJM010000068.1 GCA_934661755.1 uncultured Lentisphaeria bacterium
TGCACCGGCCAAGTTCACTCACGCGGTTAACCCCTCCGCCGCCTGTCGGCGGCACCTCCCCTTGCAGGGGAGGCTGAGGGGCCTGGGGGTTGGCGCCGGATTTGACGTGCGTCCATGCGTAGTTTGAAGAACGCACCATGTTTGCAAACAACACAATTGTCCAAGGGCGAGACGCCTACCCCCTCTCGCGCGCGCGATAGCCTTATAGGTGGGCCATGCTCCCCCGCCCGACCACCCAGCGTTAAGCTAACCGCCCACAGCGGCATTGCCAGCCGGAAGCGCCATAATCCCCAAAAGTGTGCGATTGGCACACACTTTACAAATCCGCTCCCATAATCAGCAAAATGAACTGCAGGATAGTTTTTTCCAAGATCAACGGCAGCGTCGAATCCTTCAGCCGGGCGGGCGAGCCATCGCGGGTGCTTCCCGCCAGACACGCCTTCCAGCTTGCGCTCCTGGACGAGACCGGAGAGCGCCGCCTCCTGACATCGGAGGACTTCTCCTATGCCGCGTCCTCCGGAATCCACCGCTATGCCGCCATCCCGGACGAGCTAGCCGGCATGACCGTCACCATCGGCTACCGGCTCGATGGCGATTTTGTCTTCTTCACCATCGTGGTCGGCGGGATTCCGGCGGGATTGCTCCTCGAATGGGTGGATGCCCCCCAGATTGCAGTTCCTGAAACCGGGACGCTTTTCTGGCCGTATGCCGAGGGGGTGCTGATCACCGACCCGTCGAGGCGTGAGCAGAGCGACTATTTCCGCTACCGGCCCGTCGACTACCCGGAACGCGACAGGAACTACGGCGGATTCTTTCCCGGGTTCTGCCAGCAGCAGTTTCTGTCGCACTTCGACGCCGATGGTCGCGGGATCTATTTTGGCGCCCACGATCCATCCTTCGGCCCCAAGGGGGTCGAATTTGCCCCCGATGGCACCGGGCGCATCCGGCTCAGCCTCCAGACCTTCGCCTCCGGCGCCGCCGGCAGCTATGCCACCCGGTTCGATTTCGTCCTCGGGCTCTTTGAGGGCGATTGGATGGATGCCTGCGAAATCTACCGACAGTGGCTGCCGGCGCCGCCCAAGGCCAATTTGCCGGAGTACTTCCGCGACTCGCCGGTCGTTGTCATCTACCCCGTCCGCGGCAACGGCGACGACAATGGCAAATTGCCGCCGAACGAATATTATCCCTACTCCAATGCCCTGCCGCTGCTCCGGCGCTATGCCCGGCACTTTGACAGCCCGGTGATGCCGCTGCTGATGCACTGGGAAGGCACCGCGCCCTGGGCGCCGCCATATGTCTGGCCGCCATACGGCGGCGAGCCGGCACTGGCCGACTTCCGCGACCAATTGCATCGCGATGGCAACCGCCTGGGGGTATACTGCTCCGGAACCGCCTGGACCCAGACCAGCTCCATCACCGACTACAGCCGCGAAGATGAATGCCGCCGCGAGCACCTCGAGACCATCATGATCCGCGGCCCCAAAGGCGAAATCGACGCCTCGATCTGCAATGGCGAAACAGCACAGCGGCTCGGGTACGACCTCTGCCTGGCCGAGGCGAAGTCCCGGCAGATCGTAAAGGACGAAATCATGAAGCTGGCGCGCTTCGGCATCGACTACGCGCAGTTTTTCGACCAGAACATCAGCGGCGCATTCTACCTATGCTACAGCCGGAGCCATCATCACCCCGCCGGCCCCGGCCCCTGGCAGACGCAGGCCATGCAGTCGCTCCTGCACGAAGCCGTCGCGGAAATAAAGGCCGACGGATCATCCATGGTGATTGGCTGCGAGGCCGCGGCCGCCGACCCGTACACCGGAGAGCTGCCGTTCAATGACGCAAGGGGAATCTGGGGATACGACTTCGGGCTGCCAGTCCCCGCCAGTTCCTATATCAATCACGAGCGGATGGCGAATTTCATGGGCAACCAATGCGGGGTCGGACGCCTCTTCGACTTCGCCGCCACCCCGGACAATCTGCTCTACCGGATCGGATACGCCTTCAATGCCGGGGACATGCTGTCGGTGGTGCTCAAGGACAATGGCCGGATCCACTGGGGATGGGTGGTCAAATGGGATGTGCCGGAGCCGGACCAGGAAACCGCAGTCGAGCTGATCAGGAATCTGAATGCCGTGCGCAAGGCCCACCCGGAATGGCTGCTTGACGGCAGGATGGTCAAGCCCCGAAGACGGCTGGAGGAATGCGGAATATACAAAATGGCCATGCGCTCCGGCGAAATCCTCGAAGTGCCGTCGCTTTTCCACTCCGCCTGGGAAGACGCCAATGGCCATCATGGCGAAATCATCACCAACTTCCTGCCCGCGGAGCAAAGCTGCCGGATCGATGGACGCGACCTCCGCATTCCACCGCTGTCGGCACAGCTCCTGTAGTTGCAAGAATCCAATTGAGGCAGTAGATTAAGCACATCACGAAACCGGCGGACGCCGGACGCGACAATCCGCAAAACAACAACAGGAGACTACAGCGATGTTCTTCAACAAGCTCATCGACAACTTCAAGAAGATCCTCACCGACAAGTATTTCTGCTTTGAGGGGCGTGCCGGGCGCGAGGAGTTCTGGATGTGGGTGCTGGCAATATCCATCATCGGCGCAGTGATTAGCGCCGTGGCAAAGGTGCTGCCGGCGATTGGAGGAATCATCAGTGGCCTCTGGGTACTCGCCATCCTCCTGCCCAGCCTGGGCGCTGCCGTCCGGCGGCTGCATGACATCAACAAGTCCGAATGGTTCATCCTGCTGAGCTTCATCCCGCTCTTCGGCCAATTGGCCCTGATCTACTTCTGGGCAAGCGAGGGCACCTCCGGCAGCAACCAGTTTGGACCGCGCCCCAGCTGTTGCTGCTGCTGCGCCGGCAATGACCAGCCGGCCGAGGACGCCAAAAACATCGACAGCTCCTCCGACAACCGCCAGTAGCCATATCAGCCGGCGCTCACAAAATCACCCCCGGGGGCAGGTCGCCAAAGCCGCGGCGGATGCCGTCCGGGCGCGCCTCGGGCCGCCGGGGAGTTTTTGGAGTGCCGGCATCATGACAAAATGGCGCCGCCGCGTCATTGCAGGAACCGCGGATCCACGTCAATATCGACCGGGACCTTCCGGAGCAGCGCGGCGGGCATCCGGGTCCGGGCCTGCCTGAAGGCGCTCACCAATGCGCGCACTTCCGGCGATCGCAGCAGCAGCTGATAGCGCCAGGTATTGGCGATCTTCGCCAGCGGCGCCGGCATCGGCCCGATGACCTGCGCGGACGGCGGCAGCAACGACTTGATCTGCGCGTCGAAGGCCACGGCGGCGTTGCGCGCCTGCTCCTCCGTGCCGGACTTGAAGGTCAATAGCACCAGGTGCGCAAATGGCGGGAACATCAGCGCCTGCCGTGCGGGGACTTCCTGCTCGTAGAAGGCGTCATAGTCGTGCCTCTGGGCGCAGGTCAGCGCGTAGTTGTCGGGAGTGTAGGTCTGGACCACCACCCGTCCCGGCAAGTCGCCGCGGCCAGCCCGGCCGGCGACCTGGGTGATCAGCGCAAAAGTGCGCTCCGCCGAACGGAAGTCCGGCACATTGAGGCCGATGTCGGCCTGGATGATCCCGACCAGCGTGACGTTGGGGAAATCCAGCCCCTTGGCAATCATCTGGGTGCCTATCAATATATCGATCTTCTGCGCGCGGAATTGATCCAGCACCGCGCGATACGACTCCGCGTTGGTCATGGTGTCGGAGTCCATGCGGGCGATCCGCGCATCCGGAAATGCCGCGCGGGCCACGGCCTCGATGCGCTCGGTGCCAAAGCCGCCATAGCGGATATCCTTGCAGCCGCAGGCGGGGCAGACCTCCGGAGCCGCCAGATCGGCGCCGCATAGATGGCAGATCAGACGGCCGATCTTGCGGTGGTAGGTGTAGGTGCGCTCGCATTGGCCGCAGGTGGCGGTCCAGCCGCACATCGGACAGGTCAGTTGCGTGGCATAGCCGCGGCGGTTGAGAAAAAGCATCGTCTGCTCGCCATCCGCCAGACGGGCGCTGATCAGCTCGGTGAGGCGACGCGAAAAAAAGGACGCATGGCGCTGGTTGTTCAGCGACTGCCTTTCCTGGCGCATGTCGACCAGCTCGATCGGCGGCAGCGGATGCGACTGGATGCGATGCGACAGCCGCGCCAGCTGATATTTGCCGATGGTGCAGTTATAATATGACTCCAGCGACGGCGTGGCCGTGCCCAATACCACCGCGCAATGCTCCAGCGCACCACGGACCACCGCCACATCCCGTGCGTTGTAATGCGGCATCTCGTCCTGCTTGTAGGTGCTCTCGTGCTCCTCGTCGACCACGATCAGCCCCAGCTTCCGGAATGGCGCAAACAGCGCCGACCGCGCGCCGACCGCGATCCGGCTGCGGCCGGAGTTGATGCGGGTCCATTCGTCAAAGCGCTGTCCGTCGCTAAGCCCGCTGTGCAGCACCGACACCTGGTCGCCGAAACGCGCCCGGAAGCGGGTGACAGTCTGCGGCGTCAAGGCGATCTCCGGCACCAGCACAATCGCCTCGCGCCCCAGTTCCAGGCAATGCGCGATCGCCTGCAGGTAGACCTCGGTCTTGCCGGCGCCGGTCACCCCGTAGAGCAATACCGGTCGGCTCCCCGGGGTGTCGATCGCCGCGTTGATGAGCTTGAGCGCGGCGGATTGCTCGCCGGTAAGCGCACGCGCGCTGTCCGGCAGAATCTTCAGGTTGGCAAAGGGATTGCGCTCCTGGGTGCGCGGGACCTTCGCCAGCCATCCCGACGCGACCAGCGCGTCGATCACCGACGCGCCGGCATCCAGCGCCCCCATGGCCTCCTTGAGCGGCAGTGCGCCGCCCAGCGCCTTCAGCGTCCGCAGCACCTTCTGGCGCTTCGGGGTCAGCGCCGCAAACTCCTCCGCGGCATTTTCGGCGGTCTTGCCGGACAGCTCCAGATGGAGGATCTGCTGCGGGCGCATCTGGCCCTTCCGCACCACCGCCGGCAGCAGATTCCAGACGACGCATTCGTGCGGCGCACAATAGTATTCGCAGATCCAGTCCGCCAGCTTCATGAGCTGCGGCGGGATCTGCCGGTCAGACGGCTCGATCTTGAGGATCGGGCGGGGATTGGCAAATTTCGACGAGTCCTTGAGGCGGATGATGTACCCGTTCTTCACCTCGGTGCGGAAGGGCGCCACCACCCGACAGCCGGCGGCGGCAACGCCGCGCAGCTCCTCCGGAACCAGATAGTCGTATGACTGCCCGCTGGCGATATTGAATGCGACTTCGGCGATCAACCGTCAATCCCCCCTGGACACCCTCCGCAATGCCGACTAATGCCCGAAGGAATTGGCAAAGCCCTCGCTGGACGCCGCCGTGGCCGTCACCGGCTTCTTGGTATAGCGGGAAGTCTCGACCAGCTTCTGCAGCCGTGCCGCGTAGTCCGCGCTGTCAATCGGCAACTCCACCGGTGCGCCAGTCCAGCCGGACAGCAGCATCGCGTTGCCCAGCTCCAAGCCGCGAATGCCCTCCTCCACCGGCGCAATCAGCTTGGCGCCATTGCGGATGGCATCGACGACATTGGCGACAATGCGCATGTGCTGGGTGGGCACCGCCGGCTCTTCCGCGCAGGGGATCACGCAGTCCCAGCAGTCCAGGACATCCCACGCACGGAGCGCGTCATGGCAGAACTGGCTGCATGGCTTGACATTGCGGCGGAAGGCGATCTTCCCGCCCTCCATGACGATGCGCCCCATCTCGGCGGCGATCTCCAGGCGGTTGGTCCCGGGATATTCGCCAGTGGTGGTGATGAAATTGCCCGTCATGCCATCCTCGTATTCGAGGTATGCATTGACCTCGTCCTCGACCTCGATGTCATGGAATTTCCCGAAATGCACCTGGGCGCTGACCTTCTTCGGCAATCCGAAGAACCACTGGAAGAGGTCGAGGTTGTGCGGGCACTGGTTGAGCAGCACGCCGCCGCCCTCGCCGCGCCAGGATGCACGCCAGTCGCCGGAGTCATAGTACGCCTGGGTGCGGAACCAGTCGGTGATGATCCAGTTCACGCGGTTGATCCGGCCGAACTGGCCGCTCTCGATCAGCTCCTTGAGCCGGACATGGAGCTTGATGGTGCGCTGGTTGAACATCGCGCTCTTGACCAGCTCCGGATGCTTCGCGCACTCCCGGATCAGCCGCTCCGCCTCGGCCTTGTGCACGCAGATCGGCTTCTCCAGGATGAAGTGCTTGCCATGATCCATGGCCATGATCGCCATGTCGGGATGCGAATAATGCGGCACCGCGATCATCACCAGATCGACATCGGCCTTGGCAAAGAAGTCCTCCGCCGACACATGGCAGGAGACGCCCTGGCGGACATCCTCCGGGACCCGCTTGAACGCCTCCGGATTGATGTCGCACAACGCCGTAAGCCGTACCGACGGGACCTGCTTGAGGCAGGACGCATGGCAAGATCCCATGTTGCCTACGCCAATTATACCTACTTTCAATTTTTCCATGATGAAATTCCTGATGATGGGATTGAAGAATTCCTGAATCCGTGAAGTCAGGTCATTTTACGCCAGGATGAGGAGTTTCGAGGGAGCATACCGGGAGTGCGCGATCGAAAAATGACTCGATCATGGCGCAAAGTGACCAACTTTCACGGATTCAGGGTAATGCAAGACGGAAAACTACATCGCCTCCGCGATCCGGCGTATCTGCGACTCGCGGGACTCGATAGACTGGCAGAGCTTGATCTGCACCCGGGCGCGATGGAGGTTCTGCCCCTCCCGGCTGACCCGGAAGTAGACATCGCCGGCCAGGTAGTCGGCAAAGAACCGGATCCCCAATTCCAGGGTGATCAGCCGGACCGCATCATACAGATGCTCCCGGTCGGCGGCGGTGAGGAACTGCCCGGCGTGGGCCTTGTAGCCGCGCATCACCGCATCGCATAGATCCGAGTCGAATATGACGCTCGACAACTCGCGGGTCTCCTCGCCGGCGGGATTGCAGCACGAACGCAGGCAGTCGCCGATGTCATACTGGATCAGTCCGGGCTTGACCGTGTCCAGGTCGATCAGGCTGGTGCCCTTGCCGGTGGCGTCATCGACCATGACATTCGAGGTCTTGGGGTCGCCGTGGATCGCCTGCAGACGCAACTCGCCCTTGCGGCAGGCTCTCTCCAGCACATTGGTGAAATCGCGGCGCGCCTCGATGAACCGCAGGGCGTTCCTGGCCACCTCCGAGGAATTGAGCCGGCGTCGGCCCTCCTCGGTGGCCAGCGCGTCATCCAGCTGCCTCATGTACCCCGGGGTGATATGGAATCCCGGGAGGGTGTCGGTCAGCCGCTCCACCGGCAACTCCGAGAAAATGCGATGGAATTGCCCCAGCACCGCGCCAATCTCAAAGGCATGCTCCGGACTCTGGATCGAATCATAGGCGCTGGCCGAGGCAATCACCGTGATCGCCCGCCAGTAGTTGCCCTCGCCGTCGACGGCGAAATCGTGGCCGTCCTTCGCAGGAATCACCCGCGGCAATTGCCAAATGCGATCCGCGCTGTCCTGCTCCGACTCCAATTTGCGGTGGACAAAGTCGGTGACATAGCGCATGTTCGCCATCACCGCCTCCGGGTCCTTGAAGACATTCCGGTTGATGCGCTGCAAAATTACCCGCTCCTCGGAGAACACCGTGCGGAAAATTGCCAAATAGGTCTCGTTGATGTTGCCGTGACCGGTTGCTTCGACTGATACCAGGCGCCCATTAACCTGAAATCGCTGGGCCATGAATGCTGCTTGCATTATCGTTGGGTAATCGGTTAGGGTGGGTGCTGAAGTTGGGAAGGCAATGCGGTAAATGCGGATATTATAGCCCTGAATCCGAAGAGCGCACCACCCCATCGGCAGAAAAAGGGACTGGCGAAACACGATTTGCAAACGACCGCGCCGGAGGGGGTTGGCGCCGGGCGTGACGCGCGTCCATGCGTAGTTTGAAGAACGCGCTTTGTTGCAAGCAGACTTTGTCATTGACAACACATGCACCGGCCAAGTTCACTCACGCGGTTAACCCCTCCGCCGCCTG
>CAKUJM010000069.1 GCA_934661755.1 uncultured Lentisphaeria bacterium
CGCCTGTCGGCGGCACCTCCCCTTGCAGGGGAGGCTGAAGAGCCTAGGGGTTGGCGCCGGGCATGACGTGCCGTCGTACGTAGTTTGGAGAACGCGCTTTGTTGCAAACAGACTTTGTTATTGACAACACATGCACCGGCCAAGTTCACTCACGCGGTTAACCCCTCCGCCGCCTGGCGGCGGCACCTCCCCTTGCAGGGGAGGCTGAAGAGCCTAGGGGTTGGCGTCGGGCATGACGTGCCGCAGTGCATCGTTTACAAGAACGCGCCATGTCGCAAGCAAGCACACCCACCGGCCAAGTTGACGCACGCGGTTATCCCCTCCGCTGCAACCTCACATCCCCCTGCCGTTGTGCATGCCTCCAACGTCCCTCGCGCGCGCGATCCTTATAGGTGGGCCAATGCTCCCCCGCCCGACCACCCTGCGTTAAGCTAACCGCCTCACGCAGGATTGCCAATTGCCAGCATCAAAATCCCCAAAAGTGTGCGATTGGCAGACACTTTACAGAACGGAGGGGCGTTGCCCCATCCACCTCATTGCCTCATGCGGATGGTTTCCCTGACTTGGCATTCTGTCGCATTATGCCATATGCCGTACCACAGTCCTCCGAACAGGGGTTATATTTGCACGCTTGCCGGGAAATCGGCAAAATTGTCATAACTTTACCTATTTTCGCGATTACTGTTTCCATGCGGTCATCGCGTAGGTTCTGGGAAAGAAGCCATTGGACGTAACACCTATGGATACCACTTCACAAATTGCCATGCTGGCGCTGCAGATCGGCGTGGTCATTATTGCATCGAAGTTTCTGGGCCAGTTGACCGCCAGGATCGGCCTGCCTTCGGTGTTGGGCGAATTGGTGGCCGGAGTCATCATCGGCCCGTACCTCCTCGGTCATCTGCCCCTCCCCGGCTATCCCGACGGCCTTTTCCCGCGTCCGGCGGAAGGCGCGCTCCCGGTGCCATTGCCGCTTTATTCCCTGGCGACCCTGGGATCAGTGGTATTGCTCTTCATGTCCGGCCTGGAAACCGACATCAAGATGTTCTTCCGTTATTCGGTGGTCGGCACCATGGTCGGCCTGGGCGGCGTCATCGGTTCATTCGTGCTTGGGGTGCTGCTGGCCAAATGCATGTACCATGATTGCGGCATCATGGATCCACGCGCGCTCTTCATGGGCATCCTCTCCACCGCGACCTCGGTCGGCATAACCGCGCGGATCCTCTCCGACAAGAAGAGCATGGACTCCCCGGAGGGCACCACCATCATGGCGGCGGCGGTAATCGACGACGTACTCGGGATCATCTGCCTGGCAGTCGTTCTGGGCATTGTCAGCGCCGCCACCGGTGCCATCGGCGCGCATGGCATCAGCTGGCTGAGCATCGGCCTCATCTCGCTCAAGAGCATCGGGTTGTGGCTGGGGTTCACTGCCGCCGGCCTGCTGGTGGCCCACCCGCTGGCGAAGCTGCTGCGCAAAAGCTGCGGCGGCCATGCCTACGCCATCCTCGCCTTTGCCATCGCCCTGATATTGGGCGGATTTTTCCAGAACTGCGGCTTGGCCATGATCATCGGCGCCTATGTCGCGGGATTGACCTTCTCCAAGACCGACCTGTCCTTTGCCATCCAGGACAAGCTCAACAGCCTCTATGACTTCCTGGTGCCGATCTTCTTCGTAATCATGGGCATGACCATCAATATCGAGGTCTTCGCCCAATGGGAGATCCTCAAATACGGCATGATCTTCTCGTTGCTGGCGGTGCTGGGCAAGGTGGTCGGCTGCATGATGCCTTCGCTGTTCATGAACTTCAACTGGCTGGGCGCGGTGCGCATCGGCGTCGGCATGATCCCCCGCGGCGAGGTCGCGCTGATCATCGCCGGCATCGGCGCGACCACCATGATGACGGTTGATGGCCAGACGGCGCCAATCGTCGATCAGGAGCTTTTCGGCATTGCCATCATCATGACCATGATGACCACGCTGGTCGCGCCGCCGCTGCTCAGCGCGGTGCTGTCCATCAAGGGCAAGGGCGTGCGCAAGGAAAGGCCGAATCTGCAGTTGCTCCACATCGAGTTCCCAATGCCCTCGGCCACAGTGCGCGACTTCCTGGTCCGGCAACTGGTGGACAACTTCCGTCTGGAGGGCTTCCGCCATTCCAAGTACTCCGCCGACAGCAACCTCATCAATTTCCGCAAAGGCCCCAACGCCTTCACCATGACCGCCAATGCGGACAACATCGCCTTCGAGTTCACCGCCAAGGACCAGCCGACCATCATGAGCGTCTTCAACGAGACCTCGGTGGAGCTCTTCCACGACATGGAGGAAATCCAGCGCATGTCGCTGCCGCACAACGCCGACACCAGCTATTCATCGGTGGTGCCGTACACCGGCAAGGACGAGGCGGCGCTGTCCAGTATCATCCCGGAAAACTGCGTGATTGTCGACTTGCAGGCCACCAGCTACCGCGGCGCATTGGAGGAGCTGATCCGCCACCTCTTCCGCTGCGGGTATGTGACGTCCTTCGAGGAATGCCTCAACGACATCATGCAGCGCGAGAATCTGGAGACCACAGTAATGGACGGCGGCATTGCCATGCCGCATGCCCGCAGCAGCAGCGTCGAGAAGATGGTGTCGGTAATCGCGCTCTGCCCCGGCAGCAAGATTGTCGACGATGGCAACAGCGAGCCCATCAACCTGATTGTGCTCACCGTCACCCCGAAGAACCGCAACAGCCCGTACATGCAGTATATTTCGCATGTCGCCTCGATGCTTTGCAATACCGAGAAGAAGACCTTCCTGGCCTTGACTGACCCGGTGAAGTTGCGCAAGTTCTTCCTGGCGTAGCGGCCATGAAGCGCCATCTGGCCACAGCCGTCCATCTCCAGATGTCCAATTCTTCCGAACCACCACCAGCCATTGACCTTCCTGGCGACCTCGACACTCTGCTGGCGGTCTGCCGTCCGCTCCGGCATTCCACGTCGTGGGGGAACTCCGACGTCTACGTCTACGAATGCGACGGGCGGCAATTTCTGGTCAAGACCTTCGGCCGCCACAACTGGCTGGCACGGCTGCTCTTTGGAGGCAGCATCAGGACCGAGTATTCGCTGCTGGTGCAATTGGCAAGGCATTGTCCGTCAGTGGCGCCCCTGCCATACGCGATGGCGGGGAAATACACTCTGGTGATGGAGTTCATCAATGACGGCCAGCCATTGCAGAGCCGTCGCCATTATACCGACGGCACCGTGCCGCCGCCGGAGTTTTTCCTGAATCTCTGCAAGGTGCTGGAGCGGCTTCATCGCGCCGGCTTCGCCCATGGTGATTTTCGCCGTGCCAACCTGCTGATCACCGCCGACAATGGCGTGCGGATCATCGACTGGGGGACTGGCAGCCACCTCTCCTCCGCCGAGCATGCCGGATGGCTGCGGCGCAAGCTGCACCGCTGGCGGGTACGGTCCGACCTCTTTTCGCTGGTGAAGATCACCGAGTCATACTATCACGGCATCCTGCCGCCATCGCTATCTTCGGCAGCCCAGCCGGGGGCGCTGCTCAAGGCCGCCAGATTTGTCCGCCGGCACTTCTACCGCCATGGCCTGAAGCGGCTCTTCGACTGCTTCCGCAAGGATGAACACCCCCATGACTGACTATACCATCCGCCGCGTCCGTCCTGAGGACCTGGAGGAGCTGACCGCATTGGTCCAGCGCACGCTGTCGCATAGCCTGGCGGATCATTATGATCCCGCCTTCATTGAGCGCCATCGGCAAATGCACACCATTGAATACCTGACCGGGCAATCCCGCGAGGGGCGGATGCATGTCGCCCGGGACAATGCCAGCGGGCGGATCATTGGCACCGCCACCATCGAGTCCTTCTGGGGCGAGCCCACCACCGGAATCCTGCTGAGCATCTATGTCCTGCCGGAGTTGCAGGGAAAGGGCATAGGCCGCGCAATGGTCAAGGCGCTGGAGCATGATGCCGAGGAGCTGCATTTTGAGCGCATCGCCATCTTCGCCTACCGCAATGCCATCCCCTTCTATGAGCGGCTGGGCTATGCCCTGGACGACAGCCGTCCCGCACCGGAACCGGGCCTCTACCCGATGGTGAAGATAACGAAAGGGAACAGATGACGGCGGCGGGGGCGGCGGACGTGCATGCCCCATCCAGTCACGCCTTTGCTTCCGCATTGCAGATTGCCGTGATCACCTGCTCCGTGGTGATTCCGGCAATGCAGGGGTGGGGCTGGCTGATATCATTGTTTTTGCTGCAATGCCAGCCGCACCTGAAGCAACGGTGGTCGTCGACAGTGACGCAATGCTCGGTTCGACATTGCGGATTGGGCTCAAAACCCCCATAATGCCCGCCACCGAGGATACTGATCACCGGAACGCCAAGCATCATGGCAAAATGCGCGGTGCCGGTCTCGTTGCTGACCACCAGCCGGAAGCGCGGCAATATCGCGCCCAATTGCAATATGCTGGTGCGTCCCGTCAAATCCACCATCCGCGACTTGTCGCCAATCTCCCCGATGACCGCCGATGCCAATGGTGCCTCGTCCTTGCTGCCCAGGATGGCAACATGCACATGGGGATCCCGTTCCAGCAGCCAATTGCATACCGTCGCAAATTTTGCCGTCGGCCAGCGGCGGAACGCCGCCTGCGCCCCGGGGACAATGGCGTAGCAGCAATCCGGAATGCGTGGCAAGGCCGCCTGTTCTTCTTCAGTCAGCCGTGGCATGAACGACGTCACCTCGCGGCACTTTGGCGCCTCGCCGGTGATGAACCGGCAGTATTCGCGGTCATTACCATGCACCGTCATTGCGCGGTCGTAGCGGTAGAAATGCCCATATGGCAAGTGGCTGCTGTCAAGAACGGCGTAATTCTGGAAAACCGGATCAAACGACCCGAAGCTCTCCTGCGCGCTGATTGCGGTCATGAGCAGATCATCCTGCGGCAGATGCCCCATGTGGATCGAATTGACCGCTTCGCGAAAGTGGAATGGCGCCAGCTCGCGATGCAGCAGCCTGCGCACCCGGCGCCACTGATATAGACTCAGGGTCTCCTCCCGCGACAGGGCGATGACATGGTCGGCAACGCCGGTGCGGCGCATAAAATCGGCATATGCCGGCGCGACCACCACCACCATCCGGCCACTGCGGCCACGCGCACGGCGTGACAGCGCATCCAGGAATGGCAGCCGCACCACGACATCGCCCAGATGGTCATTGCCAAATACAAAGGTATCGCGGTTCTCGTCTGCGGGCTTCGGCACCCGCCGGCGAGACAAAAGAACGCGAATCAGCAACAGCGTGATGCGGCGATAGATTCTGCGCGCCACCGGCGCCAGAGGCGACGACCGGATAATATTGCGCAGCCGCTGCATACGGAGGAATACGGAGGAATACGGAGGAATACGGCTTCCGTCATCCTCCATATTCCCCCGCTGATTTCTAGTACACGCCCTGATCGAGCATGGAGTTGGCGACTTTCAGGAAGCTGCTGATATTGGCGCCGGCGACCAGGTTGTCCTTCAGACCGTATTCGATGGCAGTCTCATAGCAGTTCTTATGGATGGTCACCATGATGCCATGGAGCTTCTCATCGACCTCCTGGGCGCTCCAATGGAGGCGCTCGGAGTTCTGGCTCATCTCCAATCCGGAGACCGAGACGCCGCCGGCATTGGAGGCCTTGCCCGGCGCGTAGAGCAATCCATTGCCCTGGAAGACCTCGATGGCCTCCGGGGTGGACGGCATATTGGCGCCCTCGCAGACCAGCCGGCAGCCGTTGGCCACCAGCGTCTTGGCTTCCTCGCCGCTGATTTCATTCTGGGTGGCGGAGGGATAGGCGCAATCGCACTTGACGCTCCACGGACGCTGGCCATCAAGATACTGGACGCCCTTGAAGGCCTCGGCGTACTCCTTGATCCGGCCGCGCTTGACATTCTTGAGCTGCTTGATCCACTCCAGCTTCTCCTGGTCGATGCCCTCCGGATCGTAGATCGAGCCATTGGAGTCGGAGAGGGTGACCGGCTTGGCGCCCAGTTGGATCAGCTTCTGGGCGGTATACTGGGCGACATTGCCCGATCCGGAGACCGCGCACACCTTGCCCGCCAGATCGTCATTGCGGGTCTTGAGCATCTCCGCCGAGAAATACACCGAGCCATAGCCGGTGGCCTCCGGGCGAATCAGCGACCCGCCCCAGTTGAAGCCCTTGCCGGTGAGCACGCCGGTGAAGGTGTTGGTCAGCCGCTTGTATTGCCCGAAGAGGAAGCCGATCTCGCGGGCGCCGACACCGATGTCACCGGCCGGCACATCGGTGTCCGGTCCGATATGGCGGAACAGCTCGCTCATGAAGGCCTGGCAGAAGCGCATGACTTCGCGGTCGGAACGCCCCTTCGGATTGAAATCCGAGCCGCCCTTGCCGCCGCCCATCGGCAACGTGGTCAGCGCATTCTTGAAGACCTGCTCGAAGCCCAGGAATTTGAGGATGGACTCATTGACGCTGGGATGGAAGCGCAGACCGCCCTTGTACGGACCGATTGCGCTGTTGAACTCATAGCGGAAGCCGCGGTTGACTTGGATCCTGCCGTTGTCATCCTCCCACGCCACGCGGAAATTGATGGAGCGCTCCGGCTCGACCAGCCGTTCGAGGATGCCGTTGGCCTCGAATTTCGGATTGGCCTCCAGGGCGGGAGCCAAGGAGTTGAGGACCTCGGTGGCGGCCTCCATGAACTCCGGCTGGTTGGCATTGCGCGCTGCCACCGTGGCCAGCACGCGGCTGATGTATTCCTGACTCTTCGACATTGCTTCGACTCTTCCTATGTTGGCTTGAGGCCTGTGTACCGGCCTCGCATCCAGTTCTCAATTCGGGGATCACATGGTAAAACCGCGTTAATTTAGCATTGCGCGAAGAGATTTTTTTCACCACATTGACAAAAAGTGTAAAGTCTGGAGAAGGCGATTGGCTTAATGCTGGGGTGATAGGGCGATGGAGCATGGCCAACCTATTATTGTGCTGTTCAGGTTCAGGTCACCCTGCCACTTTGAGGCGCTCCTGCAAGCCACCCTTCAAATGAATACTGCCGTTTTCCATGGACAGCACAATAAGATTGCAGCGCGCATGAGGATATGCGTTTTTTGACAGGCTGTCCAAGGCCTGTCCGGGGAATGAAAGGGGGCAGGCTGCAGACAACTCGGGGCATTTGTAAAGTGTCTGCCAATCGCACACTTTTGGGGATTTTGGTGCGGGCAATTGGCAATCCCGCGTAGGGCGGTTAGCTTAACGCTGGGTGGTCGGGCGGGGGAGCATTGGCCCACCTATTAAGGATCGCGCGCGCGAGGAGGCTGTCATGGCATTCTGTAAAAGCGTCAAGATATCCGCTAACCAGAATTCGTCAAGACATCCCTCAAGACCTCCCCTCAAGATATCCCCAGGGCATTCGCCAAGATATACCGTCAAGATATACCGTCAAGATATACCGTCAAGATATACCGTCAAGATATACCGTCAAGATATACCGTCAAGATATACCGTCAAGATATACCG
>CAKUJM010000070.1 GCA_934661755.1 uncultured Lentisphaeria bacterium
GCGAACTATTCTCCGCAATGGCCTCAGAAGACGATGCCTGTGTTCAGCGCGAACTATTTTTCATTCTTTGTTACTGCGTCGTGGCGGGGGCGGAGGCGCGTCCCGCGTCCTGGATTGGGGTGGCCGCGCCTGGCCGCCCCAGGGGCATTACATTATGCACGCCGCCCACAGCTGCTTGTATATGCAGGGCAGGCAGGAAGATGATGGTGCACGACTGTACAATTTTGCGGCGGCTGCGCTGGTGGCGGGCGATTGCGGCGGTGGTCGGCGGCGGGCTGGCAAGTGCGTCTTTTTCGCCGCTGGAGTGGTCCTGGGCGGCCTTTTTGGCGATGGTGCCATTGCTGGCATTGCCATTTCCGCGGCGTCATCTTGAGCGTCTGGCGATCGGCGGCCTTTTTGGCTACGTCCATTTTGCGACCCTCCTGCATTGGCTCAACGCCGTCGGTTTTGGCGCGGGGTGGCTTCTGGCGGGGTACTGTGCGCTTTTCCCGATGGCGTGGTACTGGTTGGCCGCCGATGTGGCATGGCGTCTCAAGCCGGTGGAGGTCCTCAAGGATGGCGAGACGGCGGCGTCGCCGCCGCATTGCCCGGGAGCGCCGCTGCTGCCGCCGGGCGCCGGCTGGCGGATGCAGCTTTTGGCCGGGGTGGCGCCGGTGGCCGGCTGGACGGCGCTGGAGTGGCTGCGGGGATGGCTGTTCACCGGCTTCCCCTGGGCCATCCTGGGCACCTCGCAGGCATTCAACCCGCTCACCCGGCAATGCGTGTCGGTGGCGGGACCATACGGACTGGGGACCGCCATCATGGCGGTGAATGCCGGAATTGCGGCGGCCATTGTCGCGCGGCGGAAGTGGTGGCGCCAGCCGCTGTGGTGGACCGCGGTGGCGGCCCTGGCGGCGGTGCTGCTGCATGGCGTCGCCGTCCGCGTGGGCGCGTCCGCCCAGCCCGCCGGCCGCACTCTGACGGTGATGGCGGTGCAGGGCGATTTGCCGGAATGCCGGTCATGGGACTACGACCTTTTCGAGTACTCCTGGCAGCGCTACAGCTGGCTGACGCTTGACGGGCTGGCCCGGGCGGGGCGGCCGATTGACCTGGCGGTCTGGCCGGAGGGGGCGTTGCCTTGCGCCATCGGCTATCATCCGTATGCCAGGAACCTGCAGGCGCTTCTGCGGAAGATGGACGGCGTGCCGCTGCTGCTGGGGGCGATCGACTTGCGTCCGAAGAATTTCCAGGTGCTGCTGAAGCCCGGATTCGACGAATCGGACTGCGGCTTGTACAATTCCGCCTTTCTGCTGACAGCGTCCAGCCCGCTATTGGCCAATGCATCGACTCCGCTGCGCAGCGGCCATTACGACAAGATCCACCTGGTGCCGTTTGGCGAGTACGTGCCCTTTTCGCGTTATTTTCCATGGCTGCCGGGGCTCATCGGCATGGGCCGGGACATGACCGCCGGCAGCAGGTACACGCTTTTCAAATGCGCCGGCGCCCGCTTTGGCGTAAGCATCTGCTTCGAGGATGCATTTCCCGGAATCCCGCGTCGCTTCATGCAGGACGGCGCCGATTTCCTGGTGACCATCACCAACGACTGCTGGTATCCATTTTCCGCCGAGGCCCGGCAGCATCTGGCCCATGCGGTGATGCGCGCCGTCGAAAACCGGGTGCCGCTCCTGCGCTCCGGCAACAACAGCGACACCTGCCTCATCTTGCCGGACGGTTCCATCACGGGGGTGGTTCGCGATCGCCATGGCGGCCAATATGGCGCCGGAACCGGGGTATACAATGTGCCGGTGGCAGGCCGTGCCGGGCTGTCGCCATATTGCCGTTTTGGCGACTGGGCGGCATGGCTGTGCCTGATGGCGGCAATCGCCGTCCAGACCGCGGCTTGCCGTCATCGCCGGACCGCAGTGCAGAAGAAGTGAAATGACCAGGACACTCCCAATCTACCGCCGATGGCTGCAGATGAATTTCCTGCACAGCCTGCTGATTTTGCTGGCGGGGTTGCTCATGCACCTCTTCCTGCTGTCCTTCGGCGCCGCCGGTGACGACGGCCATGGTCTCATGCTCCTGCGTGGCTTCGGGATCTCCGGGGTGTTCTATCTTTTCTTCTGGTGGCATCGCAGCCGGCGTCTGCGCAGCGGCGACCGCGCGGTGCTGCGGCTGTGGTATCTGGATTGCGTCTTCCTGACCGCCTTCCCCGCGTGGCAGTACCTGGCCGGCGCCGCCGCGATGCCATGGCGGGCGCTTCTGGGGACGGCGGTGCTGTTTTGGCAGAACCGCGCCCTCTACCGCAGTTCGCGGCTCACGGCCTGGCTGTTCATGCGCGGCCGCCTGGGAATACGGCGGCTGTTGCGCGAAAATGCCGCCGCCGCGGCCGTCGTTCCCGGCCATCTCAACAGCTGGTGCCTGACCGCCGCCGCCGCCATGGCGCTGATGATGGCGTACAATGGGGGGCAGTCCTATGCGGTGTCGCCGCCGCCGCTGGCGACGTGGGCGCGATGGCTGTTCACCGCCGGAACGCTGGCGTTCCTGTGGTGCCGGTGCGTCCTGGCGCTGCATCGCAGCTACTGGCTGCCGACGGATGGCGCCGGGCAGTCGTCCATGCTGCGTGTCTTGCGGATGCTCCAGCATCTGCCATGGCCGTTCTGGATGCTGCTGGCAAGCATGCTCCCGCTGGCGGCGGCAGTCCGGCAGGGGCTCGGCGCCTGGGTGGTGCCAACAGCGCTTGGGCATCTGCTCTGCGGCTGCCTCTTCCTGCATTATGCCGGCGGCCGGCCATCGCGGTTCTGGGGATGGCTGCTGTCGCATCCCGCGCATCTACTGGCCGCCAGCTTCGTGCAGATCATCGCCTGCGGCGCCTATTTGCTGTCGCTGCCCTGCTGTGATCCCGCCGGCGAGGGGCTGGCGGTGCAGGACGCGCTTTTCACCGCCACCAGCGCAGTGTGCGTCACCGGACTGAGCGTCATCGACATCGCCACCCAGCTTACCGGCATTGGCCAGCTGATCCTCGCGGTGCTCATCCAGCTGGGATCGCTGGGGATCATGACGGTCGGCTCCTTCATTGCCCTCAGCTTCGGCCATCGTCTGGGGGTGCTGGAAAGCTCCGCGCTGCAGGACATGACCGGCGAAGAGCGGGGCGCGCTGGCCAAGCGGCTGATCCGCACCGTCATCCTGCTGACGCTGTCGATCGAGGCCATCGGGACCGCCGCCATGACCGGCTATTTTCTCTGGGCCGACGCCTTCGGGCGCCCGGCAGACGCCTTGCGCCACGGCGCCTTCCTCACCCTCAATGCATTCTGCAACTCGGGCTTCTCCATCCTGCCTGACAACTGCTGCCAATTGCGGCATGACGCCGTGCCGCTGCTCATCCTGTCGGCGCTCATCACCATCGGCGGACTTGGCTATCACGTCATCGCCAATCTCTGGAGCCGCCTTTTCGACCGGCGGCCATTGCGACTTCCCGCGCATGTCAAGCTCATCCTCTGGGTGAGCGCCATCCTGACGATGCTGGGGACGGTGGTGCTGTTCATTGCGGAATACGACAACACCCTGGTCGGACTTTCCCTCGGACAGCGCGGCGCCAACGCACTGTTCCAGTCGGTGAGCTGCCGCACCGCGGGATTCAATTCGGTTCCCGTCGAAGGAATGAAGCCGGTATCGCAGCTGACGTCGATTTTCCTGATGTTCTGCGGAGGCGCGCCCGCCTCCAATGCCGGCGGAATCCGCGTGACTACCGTCGGCATCCTGGCCATGCTGATCGTATCGATCATCCGCGGGCGCCGTGAAGTCGTGGTCTTCCAGACCACGGTGAGCGACCAGACGATCCGGCAGGCCGCGGCGGTATTGGTCACAGCCATGGGGTGTGTCTTCACCGCCACATTGCTGCTGAGCGCCCACATGCCGCAGGCCGCGCTGCTGGACATCCTGTTCGAGGCGGTATCCGCCATCGGCACCGTCGGACTGAGCACGGGGCTCACGACGCAGCTGGACCTGTTTGGCAAGATCGTCATCATCACGCTGATGCTTGCCGGACGGGTGGGGTTCCTGACGCTGCTGGCGATGATGCGCACGTCAGGCGGCCGTTCCCGCATCCATTATCCAGCCAACCGCATCATGATCGGCTAATGACATGGAGGGCAAAATGACCAATGGAATCCATCGGGGCGGGCGCATGTCCCGCCGGGGGGACGCCGTCGCCATGGCCGTCGCGGCCATGCTGGCGGCGACGGTTGCGGTTTTCGCCCAGGACAACGGCTTTGGCGCCAGCGCGCGTTTTCTGGCTGGTGGCGAAGGCGGCGGGCTGCGGGTGGCGGTGACGCTGATTGCGCCGACGGATGGCGTGATTCCCGCAGACAGCATCGCGCTGGAGGCTCCGGATGGCGGCTATGACATTGTCCCGGAGAAGCTGCCGGCGCCAATGCCTTCGGCGGATTATCCGGATGGCGTCTACCGCAATGGCGCCACCATCCTCTATCGCGTGGAGCCGGCCTTGCCGCCGCCGGTCCTCGACTTCACCTTGCAGGGCTGCACCGCGTCGGTGTGCCATCTGCCGCAGACGGTGGTCTTCGGGGCGTCGCCGGATGCCGCCGGGCCGTCGTCGCCGGACGTCGTTGGAGGGGATGCAGGCGGGGCACTGCGCCTGGCGGAGTTCACGATATCGCGCACCAGCGTCGGCTATTCGGACGCGGAGGCCTTTTGCAATTGGCTCTCTGGCATTGCCGCGGAGGATCCCGCGGATCCGCTGTCACGCGCATACGCCAGGTATGGCGGGATTCTGACCCTGTTGCTGGCCGTCGGTCTGGGCGTGCTGCTGAATTTGACGCCGTGTGTCCTGCCGATGATTCCAATTACCCTGGGAGTCATCGGCGCCCGCAGCGGAAGCCGCGCGGCTGGGGCTTTCCTCGGCGGGATGTACGGCCTGGGGATGGCGCTGGCCTTCGGCGGATTGGGGATCGGCTTCCTGATGGTCGGGGGGCAATTTGGCGCTCTGTCCGCCAATGCCTGGGTGAATCTGGCCGCCGGAGTGGTCTTCGTGCTGCTGGCGGCCGCCATGGCCGACCTGTTTTCATTGGACTTAAGCCGTTTTCGCGGCAAGGTGCCGGCTGGCGGCGGCAGGGCCGGCGGGGCGGCGGCGGCATTCCTCCTGGGGGTGATGGCCGCACTGCTGGCGGGCGCATGCGTGGCGCCGGTGCTGCTGTGGGTGCTACTGTTGTCGGTGGATCTGCTGCAGCGCGGCAATGCAGTGGCGTGGCTATTGCCGCTGGCGCTGGGCGCCGGCCTCGGCCTGCCATGGCCGATCCTGGGCGGTGGCGTGGCGTCACTGCCGCGCCCGGGAAGGTGGATGATCTGGGTGAAGCGCGCCTTCGCGATCCTGATCCTGCTTTTCGGCGTATACTATATTGGCTTGTCGATCAAGATCATGCGCGGCAACCGCCCCGTGGCGGAGGCGGCGGCGGAAGCCGGTGGGCTGGCGCCGCTGTGGTCCGCCGACATCAGGCAGTCGCTTGAGCGATCCCGGCAAACCGGCAAAGCCGTCCTGGTTGATTTCTGGGGGCTGGCCTGCAAGTCATGCAAGGCCATGGACGCCACCACCTTGCGCGATCGCCAGGTGCGTGCGCTCCTGGATGGTTACATCTGCCTGAAGGTTCGTGGCGACGATCATCGGGACGCCGACGCCCAGGCGCTGATGGCGCATTGCCGGGTCATCGGCTTTCCGACTTATGTGATATTGCAGCCGCCGCGGCCTGCGGCTACGCAGTGATCCCCGCCGCCGCCAGCGAAATCCTGTGCACCAGCAGGTCGTGTTCAAAGGTGTACGGGCTGCTCTTTGTAATGGTTGCGGATCGGCACCAGGCCGCCAGACAGCTGCGGGACTTCGCATTCACAAAGCTCGGCATTGCCGGGCGAAACGACGGTGACGATGTAGTTTTTCATGGCAAGTCAGTTGATGGAGGCGGTTGCGGTTGGCGGACGCCATTTCCGGCCAGGCACTCGTCCATCCGCTGGTTGAGCAGCCGGGTGTATTCGGATTGGCAGTTTTCCCAGGCGTCCCGCGGGCAGCGCCCGATCTCGTACTTGAGGCCGTCGTGGAGCTTCTTCAGGTCGGTTTGCCTCATACCGGTGGCGGCGAGCACCTTGGAGTTGTCAATTACCCGTTCGAAGAGGCGGTCGTATTCCAGTTGCCAGCGGGCGCCTCGGTCCCATTGGCCGCCATTGAAGATCCGCAGGTAGTCCTCCTTGTCGACCCATACCGCCTGCAGGTTGCAGATGTCGCGGTAGTATTCCGCGATCTGCCCCCAGGTGTGGTGCTCGGAGGTGGAGACGGTGAAGGTCTCGCCGAGGGCCTTGTCATTGAAGAGCAGCCTGGCCAGCATCATGGCGACATCGCCGCCCCAGCTCATGGTCGCCTGGCAGTCGCGAGCCTGGACTGGCACCGCGACCTGTTTGCCGGCGAAGGCCCTGGCGACGGTCAGGAATGCCTCCAGGGTCGTCAGCTGGTAGCGCATGAAGGAGTAGGTGATCGCCGGGCGCACGATGGTCCAGTTCCTGGACGGCAGCGACCTGAGGATGTTTTCGCCGCGCGCCTTGTAGATGCAGTAGTCGTCGGAATTGCGCAGGATCACATCCGGCGAGGTGTCGATCAGCCGTGGCGAGGTCTCCTTGATCGGCACTTCCTCGTTGGCGTAGATGCGGTAGGTGGAAAGATAGATGTAGTGGCCGGTGGATGCGGCGGCATTCGGCACCGTCCATGGCAGCTCGCCGGTGGGATAGATCAGGAAATCGACAATGCCGTCGTATTTGCCGCCCAGCAGCCGGGCATATTCTGCCATCTCCTTGGCGTTCTTTACGGCGATGTAATGTACGTTCGGACGGTCGCTGGACTTCTGATCCAATGCCACTGCCGTGACATCATGGCCCATGTCCGCCAAAATCGGCACGAGGTACTGACCCATTGCGCCAGTCGCGCCCAGCACCAACACGCGTTTTGCACCCATTGTAGACAAGCTCCTGCTCCTGGTTGATTTTTTTTAGGCAGAGCTGAATCCGTTCTGCCGACAGTGCACAAATATTATGGCGAATATGGCGACTGCAATATTATTTTTCGGCTGATTTGTTGCACTTTTCGATTATTATGCCCGATCAAACGGAGGATGGAGATACACACCCATGGACCGTAGGAGACGACCGCGCTCACGTTTCCACGACAAGAAAAGCCTCCCCTGCAAGGGGAGGTGGCGCGACAGCGCTCCATCAGCCTCCCCTGCAAGGGGAGGTGGCGCGACAGCGCCGGAGGGGTTGTCGCCGGTCATGACGTGCCGTTGTGCCTGGCCGTAAAACGACCGCGCTCACGTTTTCACGACAAGAAAAGCCTCCCCTGCAAGGGGAGGTGGCGCGATAGCGCCGGAGGGGTTGGCGCCGGTCATGACGTGCCGTTGTGCCTGGCCGTAAAACGACCGCGCTCACGTTTTCACGACAAG
>CAKUJM010000071.1 GCA_934661755.1 uncultured Lentisphaeria bacterium
ATGCCATGTTTGCGGGGACGCAGGAGGGGAAAGGGGAAATCCAGCCTTCTGGCAATTTCATTCTTTGTTACTGGCGGACGGGCAAAAAAAGTCCGTCATGGCTGCACACTGAAAGAAAGGCGGGCTATATTTAGGCCCTATCGTAAAAAAACAGCGCATGTTTTGGCTTCGCGAATCCAGATACCACCAGGCAATCTGTCATGGCAAATAACAGTTTTAGACCAAGAAATCTGAGTTTGGGCATCAGCGCGATCAGCGTGGTGCTGATGGTTGTCGGGCTGATCATTGGCAGCAACGGCAGATGCACCGCCATGATCACGGCAAGCACTGCGGCGGCGGTGACCCTGGCGCTGGCGCTGCTGGCGGTGGGGCGCACCGCCTTTGAGCACCGGCAGCGCCAGGAAGAGCATGACGCGGAGGAATACCGGCGGCAGCATGGCGCCACCGAGCTGTTCGAGGATGCCGACGAGGCGGTTCGCCTGGCGACCCGCGCCAACCGGCAATATGTCAAGTATTTCGTTCCCGCATGCACCATCGGAATCGGGGTGGTGATGGGGATCTTCATCCTCCGGTGGTGGTGGCGCTGGAAGCTGCTGACGGTCAATGCCCCCGCGCCCAATCCGCTGCCGATGGCGATATTGGCCTTCTGCTGCTGCATTGGAACCCTGGTGGGCGGCAGCTATTTCATCGGGGTCTCGCGGGAGCCGGGATGCCGGTGGCTGCGTCCGGCATCGGCCTGGCTGTTCTTGAGCGGCTTCCTCTTCCTGCTGGGGAGCGCGGTGTTCTTCTGCGAGTACTTCGGACGCTGGGCGGACCATGCCGACATCGCGATGGCACGGCTGGGGGCGGTGATCCTGGGAGTGCTGGCCATCGAGCTGATATTGTCCTTTGTGATCGAGTTCTATCGGCCGCGAATGCCGGGCGAAGAGGAACGGCCACTGCCGGAGTCGCGGCTGCTGGCGCTGTTCACCGAGCCGGGAGGCGTCGCCCGCAATGTCGCGCTCTCCCTGGATTACCAGTTCGGATTCCGGGTCTCCGAGGCGTGGTTCTACCACTTCCTTGAACGCACCATGGTGCCGTTGCTGATGGTGATGGCGCTGGCGTTCTGGCTGATGACCTGCGTTGTGGTGGTCCAGCCGTCGGAGACCGGCCTTCGCGAACGCTTCGGAAAAGTGATATGCAGCGAGCCATTCGGCGCCGGGGTGTATTTAAAGCTGCCGTATCCGTTTGAGACAATTTACAAATTCTCCTCGTCAAAAGTCCAGCAGCTCACCATCGAGGGCGGCGGCGGCGAAGAGGATGAGCTGCGTGCCGGCCAGAAGGAGAAGAAGAAGCGTGACGACCATGGCCACGGCCATGGCGACGAGGATGATGGCGAGGAAGATGGCCATGGCGAAGAGGCGGTGATATTGTGGAACCTGGCCAAAAAGCATGGCGACGAGGCCGACTTCCTGGTCGGAGCCCGCTCCGTCGAACGGGTGTCCATGGAAGTGCAGTTGGGGACGGCGCAGTCGCAAAGCCAGCAGGGCGTCGGATTGCTTTCCGCGCATATTCCGCTTTTCTTCAAGGTCAAGGACCTCTACCGCTATGCATACGGCAACCGCGACACCGCCAAGATTCTGAAGAACATCGGCCAGCGCGAGCTGCTGGAGTACTTCATCCAGTCGGATTGGAACGATCTTCTGGGGGCAGGGCGCGGCAGGGCCACCGAGGAGCTGCGACGCCGAATCCAGAAGCGCTGCGACGACCTGGACCTGGGAGTCGAGGTCGTATTCGTAGCCTTGACCGGACTGCATCCGCCGGTCGGGGTCGGCGGCGCATTCGACCGCATCACCAGTGCGCGGGTGGACAAGCGCACGCTGATCCAGAAGGCGCAGACAAGCGCCAATACGGCCAGGACCCAGTCGGAAACGCAGCGGCATCTGATTCTCAACAGCGCCAACATGTACCGCGACACCACCATCAACCAGGCGGCGGCGGAGAGCGGACGCTTCCCCAGCCAGCTGCAATGCTACCGCGCGGCTCCGCGCCAATACATCCTCAACAACTACTACGAGGTGCTGGAGACCAGCGGATCCCGGGCGCGCAAGTATGTGCTGACCGGCAAGTCCAAGGACGAAGTCCTCTGGCTCAATCTGGAGCGCAAGACCCGCAGCGGACTGCTCGATCTCAATCTGAATGCGGAATAAGCGCTTGCGCATGACGCAAACCCACTTCCGGGAAGGACCGCCGATTTTCATTGAATTATATCCAAAGGAGCACATGCCCTATGAACAACGATAAGCAACAAGTGGTTTCCCGTCACTGGCCAGTGGTGATATTGGCATTGGCGGTGGTGGCGATCTTCATTGTGGTGATGGTCACCTTCCAGGTTAAGCAGACCGAATACGCCCTGCTTAAGACCTATTCGGGAAAGCTGGTCCCCTATGGCCCCGGGCTGCATTTCCGCTGGCCGTTCATCAATTCGGTGTGGCGTCATGACAACCGGGTGCAGTGCTATGAGCTGGCAGTCGGCCATGACGAGCAGTACATGACCAGCGACAGCCAGCAGATCGTGATTTCCACCTATGTGCTGTGGAAGGTCGGCAATCCGGAGGTCTTCCTGCGGTCGCTGGATTCCACGGATGCCGCCGAGCGCAAGCTCTCCGACGAAGTGCGGGGCGCGCGTTCGGCCATCATCTCCAAATACGCCTTCACCGACATGGTGTCGCCGGATGGCGGCTCGGCGACCCTGGCCAGGATCGAGGATGAAATGCTCAATGCCATCCACGACCAGGTGCTCAGCCAGTTTGGCATCGAGATCGTCCACATCGGCTTCCGGCAGCTGGGATTCCCCGCCGCAGTGACCCAGAACATCTACGCCGCCATGATCTCCGAGCGCGAGGCCAAGGCCAAGAAGTTCGAGGACGACGGCCAGGCCGAGGCCGCGAAGATCCTCTCGGACGCCAATACCCGGGCGACGATGCTGACCGCGGCTGCGGAGGCGGAGGCCACCAAGATCCGCGGGCAGGGCGACGCCAAGGCCGCGGAGTACTACAGCGTCTTTGCCCAGGACCCGGAGCTTGCCAGCTTCATCCGCAGCCTGGATGCCCTGCGGGTGTCAATGGGCGAGAGGGATACGCTGATCCTGGACACCTCGACCGCGCCGTTTGACATGCTCACCCCGAATGTCCTGCAGAAGCTGCAGGAGGCGATGCCGGCCGTGCCCGCCAGCGAACAGCGGCAATAACCACGGGAGGGCTATCCATGAGTGACGACAAGAATCCGAATTGCCCCATCGCCCCGACCCCGCCGCCGCCTTCCGGGATGGCCAGCCTCACCCGGATGCTCAGGATGCTCTTCTTCTGCTTCCTGACCCTCATCGCCGCGGTGTTCGTCTACTACTTCATCTTCAGCGGAATCTTCCGGGTCGACGAGCAGTATGAGGCCATGCTGCTGCGCTTCGGGGTGCTCCAGCACCGGGTGGGCGACGGCGGATCCTCGCCAATCCTGCAAAGCGGAAAGTGGTATTGGTCCTATCCCTATCCGGTGGACGAGGTGATCATGGTCCCGGCCAACAAGTCGGTGTCCGTGTCGACCCGGAATACCTTCAAGGCCTGGGTGTCGCCGACCGGCGGGCCCGCCGGCGCCATCAACCGCGAATTACGCAATGGCGTGGACGGCTATCTGGTCAATGGCGACATGCATATCTTCCACGTCGAGTGGGTGGTTTCGTACCGGGTCGACAACGCCGCCAGCTTCTACTTGAATTTCTACGATGACAATGACGGCTCCGCCGGGCGCGAACGCAATTTGAGCGAGGGCGCGCCCACCCGGAAGGAGGGCGACCGGCTGCGCGGCCATGAGGCGGTGATTCGCAATCTGCTTTCGGATGCGGTGCTGACCGAGACTGCGAACTGGACCACCGAGGACCTGATCAAGGCCAGCCGGAGCGCGACCACGGCGTCAGGCGAGACGGTCACGGAGCGCATTGAGGACGGCGTGCGCCGGCGTCTGGCGTCGCTGGTGGAGAAGATCGGCCTGGGCATTGAGATCCAGACGGTGAACATGGTGGGGCAGCCCCAGCCGCCGATGGCGGCGCTGCAGGCCTTCAACCAGGTCAATGCCAGCGAGCGCAACAAGCAGACCGCCATCCAGAATGCGGAGAGCGCTGCCAACAGCCTGCTTTCACAGGCCAATGCGAATTACGAGCGGGTGATTGGCGAAGCCCGGGCGTCAGTGGAAATCCTGGTGAGCCGCCTTCAGGCGGAAAAGGAGAAATTCGAGCTGATCCGGGATGAATACCGCCGCAATCCGCAGTCGACGCTGACAGTGCTTTACGTGGATGCGGTCAAGGATCTGCTGACGCGGGTGCAGGACAAGTATGTCCTGCATGATCATGGCGGCGCGGACGGCCGCCAGCAATTGCGCCTGCAAATCAACAGCATCCCCGAAAAACCGCATGGCGATGCGGCGTCGTCCTCCGCTGGCGGCGCCGCGCCGGCGTCAGTGCAGCCGGGCGCCACAAAGTGAGGGGTAGCAAGGGCGTCACGCCCTTGGCAGGGGGGGTAGCAAGGGCGTCTCGCCCTTGGCAGGAGGGGTAGCAAGGGCGTCTCGCCCTTGGACAATTATGTCTGTTACAACATGGCGCGTTCTTCAAACTATGCACTGCGGTGCGTCAAGCCCGGCGTCAACCCCTCCGGCGCTGACGCGCCACCTCCCCTTGCAGGGGAGGCTTTATTTGTCGTAAGAACGTGAGCGCGGTCATTTTACGGCCATGCACCACGGCACATCAAGCCCGACGCCAACCCCTAGGCACCTCAGCCTCCCCTGCAAGGGGAGGTGCCGCCGACAGGCGGCGGAGGGGTTAACCGCGTGAGTGAACTTGGCCGGTGCATGTGTTGTCAATAACAAAGTCTGTTTGCAAACATGGCGCGTTCTTCAAACTACGCACGACGGCACGTCATGCCCGACGCCAACCCCTCCGGCGCTTTCGCGCCACCTCCCCTTGCAGGGGAGGCTTTTCTTGTCGTGAGAACGTGAGCGCGGTCGTTTAACGGCCATGCACTGCGGTGCGTCAAGCCCGGCGCCAACGACCTCCGGCGCCCTTGGACAATTGGCAATGGGCGCGTGCCGCCGGAAGCGAGACTGCTCCTTGCATTTCAGGAACGCCATGCCGAATATCTCGCGGCTGCAGTCGGGGTACAACGCGGCAAGCCGGCTGCGCAATGAATGGTTCAGGGTAAATTCTTTAGTGCGCTTTTCAACCGCAAGACATGGAATTGCTATGGGGACCTCATAAACTGTTCGTCAGGCATGGCAATGTTTCTGTACATCGATGTTTTGATTAATAAGCATGCATCAAGTAGAAATCGACCATCTGTACTAATAATTTTTTTCGAGAAATATTGATTTTGGTATTTGCATACCAAATAATCAGATATATACTATATCTCTCGAATATGGATCTGGAGACCTCGCTCTCCGCGGCAGTCACAACCCTCGGAAACGCAGGTCCAGGACTCGGAGCCCTCGGCCCGGCAAATACCTTCGCAGCTGTCTCAACCCCGGCAAAACTGCTCCTCACATTCAATATGATCGCAGGAAGACTCGAACTCTTCACTGCATTCGTCATCCTGCTGCCATCATTCTGGAAGACCAGAAACGTCCTCTAATTCAGGCAGAACACACACGAGACGGCCTAGAGACGCTCCCCCACGCAATAATCCGACTCTCACACAATTATGTTCGCCATCCTGCATTCCTGGTTCGCAACATACCTGAACCTCTTCTTCCTCCTGACACCATTCTTCGTCCTTAGCTCGTTTATCTCGATAACGGACGGAATCCCACAGAATCTGCGGGCAAAGCTGGCGTTCAGGATCGCATTCGGGGCAACCGTCATCACACTGCTGATCTACCTGGCGGGAACCTACGTGATGCAGCTCTTCGACATCACGGTAGACGCATTCCGCGCCGGCTCGGGGGTCCTCCTGCTCCTCACCGCAGTCAATCTCGTCCTCGACAAGAAGGTGAAGGCGGAGGCATTCGCGCCGGAAGTGCTGATGGACATGGCGGTCGTTCCACTGGCAACCCCTATCACAGCAGGACCCGCATGCCTCGGTGCGCTCATGGTCATGGGCAATACAGCCGACGGAGTCCAGGAAAAGGCCATAACCAGCATCGCAATCGTTCTCGCATGCGCATCAATCTGGGGACTCCTCGTCGCCGCAGATAAAATCGAAAAGTTCCTCGGACACGCAAATATCAGCGTCCTTAGCAAAATCACAGGGCTAATCCTCAGCGCAATCTCACTCCAGATGATTGTCACAGGAGTCAAAAACCTCTGGATAATGTAGCAACTAAAGAAACTACGAAAAGCACGAAATACACGAAAACATTTGAACCACGAATGGACACGAATGGACACGAATAAAACAGTTTAAACCACGAAAAGCACGAAATACACGAAAACAGTATAATATTCGTGGTTCACCCCCCTCCTTGATGGAAGCCCACTGCAAAGTGTCCACGCACTACCTTCTACCCTCTTCTCCCTTCTCCCTTCTCCCTTCTCCCTTCTCCCTTCTCCCTTCTCCCTTCTCCCTTCTCCCTTCTCCCTTCTCC
>CAKUJM010000072.1 GCA_934661755.1 uncultured Lentisphaeria bacterium
CGAACTATTCTCCGCAATGGCCTCAGAAGACGATGCCTGTGTTCAGCGCGAACTATTTTTCATTCTTTGTTACTGGGGGCGGGCATTTCTGAGGCCGCTTGCGAAGTTGCGGACGCACGCATCCGCCGCGTGGCGGAATCATTTGCGTCAAGCTGGCTCACGATGGCGCGAAAACGCCATGGCGGCCGCCAATATTGCCCCTCCCCTCCGATCCCGTGCTGCGATATCAGAAGTCGTATTTGAGCCCCAGCGAGAGCAGGTTGGTGTAGCCTTCGAAGGTACCGGAGATGAGCCCCTCGCTGTTGCGCTGGTTGATATGGCTGGGCTGGAAGAAGATGTGGGTGAAGGACACATCGATGCGCAGCGCTTCGTTGAACTGGTAGCTGACGCCGGCGCTGGCCCAGTAGCGGTTGGAGTCCGGGAGCTTGCAGGTCTTGGTGTCGTGGTTGGTGACCGTGCGCTGGTCATAGCAGGTGCCAAGGCGCAGGGTCCATTTGTCAGTCACCTGGTATTCGCCGCCAATGGCGAAACGCCAGCTGTCGTGCCAGCGCATTTCCTCGGTGGCGCTCTTGCCCGTGAGGATGCCCTTCTTGAACTTGATCTTCAGCTCGTCCATCTCGCTCCAGTCCGTCCAGGCGATATCCATCATCAGCTTCAATTTCTCGGTAAGCTGGTGGACGATGCCCAGGTTGACGTTCTGCGGCATGTTCATGGTAAGATCACCCTCGTCAGTGTAGACGCTGCCGGTGCGCAGCGCCGCGCCCAGCGCCGCCGGAATGTGGTTGATGCGGGCCTTGCCGGAGACCTTGTGGGTCATCTTGGAACGGTATCCCAGCCCGATGGTGGTGCTCTCGATGGGCTTCCAGGTCAGACCGGCGGTGAAGCCGTAGGCCCAGGTGTCGCCGGACAACTTCATCTCCGAATCATTGCCATAGCGGGCGGTGGGGAGCATCTGGCGCATCAGCAGGTCGTCATATTGCGCCATGAAGCCGACGCCCACCGAAAAATTGTCGGTGATCCGATAGGAGAGCGATGGCTGGATCTCGATCACCGCAATGCTGGTGTCGACCGCAAAATAGCGACCCTGCCAGTCTTTGGGATAGTTGGTCTCGGTGCCGGAGGTGGCGGACATGGTCAGGCCGAGGTTCAGGCCGTCGCTGATCGGACAGACTGCCGCCAGATTCGGAATGAAGGTGGTGCCGATAATGTCGCCGCTGTCACGGCCGCTCAAGGTGGTGCGGCCATTGTCATGGAATTTGACGTCGCCGGTGAGGACGTGGGTGCCCAGCGAAATCGACGGCTGGTCGAACCAGGCGGTCGCCGACGGGTTGAAATACAGCGACGAGGGCTCGGAGGTGTTGGCGGTCATGCCGGAGAGCGCCGCGCCCAGGCCGGACGGGCTCTGCTCAAGAATGGAAAAGCCGGCGCCAAATAGCGAGCCACCAAGGACGAGGGCGGCGGATGACAGGTAACGGGAAAGCTTTGAGGACATTTTGCTCCTGCTTCTGGGTTGGGGCACGGGATTGCGCCCGATGGTGGTTGTGACACGAAATTGAAAAATGTCGCAAAGTCGCTTACTATATATGCCGTGCCGGGATTTGCAAACCACTTTGCCTGCCCTGGCCGTGCACCGTAACTGGAAAGGCAGGCCTGCAAAGATGCCATCGTGCATTCAGTTCTGCAAATCTCCTGTGGCGGGGGGGGGCTTTGCCGGAGGCGTTGTTTTTCTTTGTCTGCGGGCTGGGGCATGGCAAAAAAATACTCGGTCATGGTTGGCCTGGCGGTGGGAAAAAACGGTGTTGTCGGCTAAATTATGTGACATACGAAATAATTATCATCATCCCGGCGGATTTTCATTTCGACCATGGCACGATACAAGATTCCGGGTACTCCGACGATGCGTCGGATGCCGACATATTTGCAGAAGCTTTACCAGATGCGTCTGGACGGACGCATTTATGCATCCTGCACTGATTTGGCCAATTACATTGGCGTTGACTCGATCGTCACCCGGAAGGACATGGCGATGACGGGGCTGGCGGGGCATCGTCGCTACGGATACAAGATCGACGAGCTGGTCCAGGCGATATTGAGTTTCATTGGCCTTGATGAGCCGGTATCCGCCACCCTGGTAGGCGCGGGAGCCCTGGGGTCGGCGCTGCTGGGGTATCACGAGTTCAGCAGCTACAATTTTCGGATTGAGTCGGTATTTGACAGCGACCCGGGCAAGATCGGCCATTTGATTCACGGGTGCCAGGTCCATGACATTGGCGACATCCGGATGCGTTTGGGGGATCATCTGCCCAAAATCGGGGTGATCTGCGTGCCGTCCC
This sequence comes from uncultured Lentisphaeria bacterium, assembly GCA_934661755.1. Classification (GTDB taxonomy): domain Bacteria; phylum Verrucomicrobiota; class Lentisphaeria; order Oligosphaerales; family Oligosphaeraceae; genus CAKUJM01. The sequence continues at coordinate 2,334 of CAKUJM010000072.1, forward strand.
CGGTGGCGCAGTCGACTGCCGAGTTGCTCATTTCGCTGGGGATACGTTATTTATGGAATTTCGCCAACGTTTGCCTGAAGGTGCCGGACGGGGTGATTGTGCAGCGCGAGGTCATCGCCGGCGGTCTGGCGGTATTGACATCGAAGATCAGGCATTTTGAGCAGGGCGAGACGGTGGCGAAGGGGGAATGAGCTGTTTTTCAGCATGATGGAGGGCAATAAAAGCCGATGTTTTGCGTTTTACGGCCATGAAGACGGGGAATGAGCTGGAGGATGGATTCCCGACCGCCCCATGACAAATTGAGCGACACCGAGCTGGTGGCCGGCTTCCTTGGCGGCGACGACCGTGCCTTTGACGCGTTGTACCGCCGCTATCGTCTGCCGCTGTATTCCTACATCAACCGGCTGCTGTGCGGCCGTCGCGATCAGGCCGACGACGTTTTTCAGCAGACATGGGTCAAGGCGGTGCGCAACCTGCCGCGCTACACCGACCGGATGCGTTTTCTGGCCTGGCTTTGCCGGATCGCCCACAATTTGGTGATGGATTTCTACCGCAGCGGCGACAATGCGATGCAGGAGTTGCCGGAGCATCTGGAGGCGCAGTCCTGCCAGCCGCTGGAGCAGCTCAACCGCGAGTTGCTGGAGTCGGCGTTGCAGGATGCGCTGGAGCGGCTTCCCGCCGAGCAGCGGGAAATCGTCCGTTTGCGCAACGAGGGGGTTTCGTTCAAGGAAATCGCCAGCCGCCAGGGGATCGGCCTCAACACCGCCCTGGGGCGGATGCACTACGCGGTGCAGAATCTGCGGCGGATGCTGAGGGACTTCCTTTGAGGTTTTCCCCCCGAATCCGTGAAGTGGTTTCCTTTTTGCGCCATGATTTCATGATTTCATCATTTTCCGGTCACGCACATCCGGTACGCTCGCTCAAAATTCTTCATTCTGACGTCGAAACCCACCAGCTTCACGGCTCCAGGCTCCTGTCAAATGCAAGGAGGGCATGGCCATGACCTGCAATGATTTTCAAAGACAGTATCTAGCCAATGGCGGCGGGCTCACCGCAGGGATGGCGGCGCACATGCGGGATTGCCCCGAATGCGCCGGCTTTGTCCAGGTCGCCGATCTGGCATCGGGTGCAAAGCCGTCGCCGTCGCTGGAGTCGCGCATCAGGCAATGCTGCCTGGCGGAGCGGGATTTCATCCGGCGCCGCCGCCGTCGGATGGGGCTGATGCGGTCGCTGGCGGCGGCCGCCGCATTGGTGGTGGCCGCGGTTCTGGCGGCGGTGGTGATTCCGATGCGCAGCGACGGCGACGTCCGGACGGCAGCCGGGACTCGGGCGGCCGTGCCAGCCGCAAAGGCGGCGTCCGGGCATGGCGTCTACGATGGCGATGCCGAGCTTTGGTGGGATGCCGCCTGCGAGCTTTCCGAGAACGAACTGGACAATTTGGAAACCGATCTGGCCTTGCTGGTCTTCAATTGATTGCTGGAATCATGCGACTCAATGATATCTTGAAAACAGTGCGTCACGCATTCGCGGTGGCTTTGGCGATGACGCTGGCGGGCGTCGCCATGGAGTTGTCGGCAGCCGAGGGCGTTTCCGGCGCGGCTGGCTCCGCCAGTCCTCCTCCGCCGGTCTTTGCCGAGGATGCCGATTTGCTGCCGCCTCCGCCGCCTCCGCATCGGCCACAATGCCAGCGGCCGGCGGATGGTGGTGGCGACTGCGGCCGGATGCCGCCGCAGATCTACGAGTATTTCCAGCGACTGAAGGCGGACAATCCGGCTGAGTACCAGCGTCTAAAGGAATTGCGGTCCACCGATTCCGAGCAGTTCCGCCGGGAATTGGGGCGGCTCTTCCTGGCGCAGCGCCACAATCGCCTGCGGGGGAGGCTGCGGCATTATGACGATGGGTGCTGGGCGCTGGCCCGGCAGTTGCGTTCCGACCCCCCGCCGGCCAACGCCGCCGAGCTGGAGGTGCGGCTGAAGGAGCAAATCGCGCTTTCCTTCGAGACCATGGTCGATCATATCCGCCAGCGGCTTGAGGCGTTGCAGAAGCACTTGGACAACATTCAGCAGTCACGGGAGCGGATTCTCTCCGACCGGCTGGAGTTCTTCCTGAATGCGCCGTTGCCGCCGGTGTCTCCGGATGGGCAGGGCGGCGGCGTGCCGCCAAGCGGGGGGACGCAGCGGTAGATTTCACCACCGTCGTCACCAGGTGGCTGGCATGGCAGTCCGAATCCATTTTGTCATTTGCTGGATGCTGGGAGCAGTGCTGTCGGCGGGGACGGTGCAGATCATCCACACCAGCGATCTGCACGCGTGCCTGACGGGGGCGGAGGGCAGGCCCAGCCCGTGGCTGCAGCTTGCCACCGTCATTGGCCAGCTGCGACGGCAGGCCGGCGACCAAAGCACCATCCATATCGACACCGGCGACACCATGCAGGGGACGCTGATTGGCACCCTGACTCGTGGTCTGGCGCCCTTGCGGGCATTGCAGGCGATGAAATGCGATGCATGGATCCCCGGGAACCACGATTTCGATTTCGGTCCGCAGGCCTTTGCCGAGGGTGCGGCGATGCTGTCATCGAACATCATCTGCGGCAATCTCCAGCCGGCGGATGGCGTCTTGCCTTCCTGGCCGTCATGGAAGCTCTTTGAACGCGGTGGCTGCCGGGTTGCGGTGATCGGATCGACGGCGTCTTATTTGCGCCATTGGTTTCTGCCGGAATTGTCCAATGCCTATCTGGTGGGCACTGCCCGTGCGCAGCTCCGGCGGGTATTGCCGGAGGTGCTGAAGGCCAATCCGGAGGTGATTGTCCTGGCATTGCACCAGGGGTGGGTGGTCAATGACCGGCGCGGTGTCAACGAGGTGGCACAGATCGCCGAGGAATTCCCGGAAATCGACTTGATTCTCGGCGGCCACACCCATCGGGCAATTCCGGGGCGGCAGATCGGTCCGCATGCCTGGTATATGCAGCCGCCGCCCCATGGCCAGGCACTGGCGGTGGCCGAGGTGGTCTGCGACGATGCGTCCCGCCGGGTGCGCTCCATCACCTCCAGGCTGATCTATCCTGACGCGCAGACTGCCGAGGATGACATGGTGCGCCGGGCATTGGCTGGAGACCTGGCCGTCGCGGAGAAATATGAGAAGTCGGTGGTCGCCCCCGCGCCGGGCAGGACGATTTCTGCCACCGGGCGTCCGGGACAATCCAATGCCATGAGCCAGCTTTTTTGCGCCGCCATCCGCCATGCCACGGGGGCGGAGGTGGTCATGCACGGCGTGCTGTCATCGGCGTCCCTCCCCGCCGGCAGGCCGGTGACCGGCAAGATGCTCTTCGATGTGGTGCCGTATGACAATACCATGGTCACCTGCCAGGTGACTGCGGCGCAGCTGGAGGCGATCATCGCCGAGCAATGGAAGATGAGAAAGTCGTATACCTATTGCGGATTGTACAATGCCTGCGCAACCATCGCCGCAGATGGCGGCGCACATCTGCAAAGCGTCAATGGCGCGCCGCCGGATTCCGCGAGGCGCTATTTGCTGGCGCTCAATTCGTTCACCGCCGCCGGCGGCGGACGCTATCCGGTGCTGGAGGAAATATTGTCCCGCCCGGAGTGCAGCTTCAAGAACACCGGCAGACTCACCCGCGATGCCCTGCAGGAATATCTCAAGCTGCATCCCGGCCTGGTGGTGACTCCGGAGAAATACCTCGTCCACTGAAAGGTGTGCTAGTGCTCTGTCAGCCTCCCCTGCAGGAGGGATGGTGCGACAGCGCTCTATCAGCCTCCCCTGCAAGGGGAGGTGGCGCGACAGCGCCGGAGGGGTTGGCGCCGGGCTTGACGTGCCGCCGTGCGTAGTTTGAAGAACGCGCTTTGTTGTAAACAGACTTTGTTATTGACAACACATGCACCGGCCAAGTTCACTCACGCGGTTAACCCCTCCGCCGCCTGTCGGCGGCACCTCCCCTTGCAGGGGAGGCTGAAGAGCCTAGGGGTTGGCGCCGGTCATGACGTGCGTCCATGCGTAGTTTTGAAGAACGCGCCATGTTGCAAACAGACTTTGTTATTGACAACACATGCACCGGCCAAGTTCACTCACGCGGTTA
>CAKUJM010000073.1 GCA_934661755.1 uncultured Lentisphaeria bacterium
GCATGGACGCACGTCAAGCCCGACGCCAACCCCTCCGGCGCTGTCGCGCCACCTCCCCTTGCAGGGGAGGCTTTTCTGGTCGTGAGAACTGGAGCGCGGTCGTTTAACGTCCGTACACTACGGCACGTCAAGCCCAACGCCAACCCCTAGGCTCCTCAGCCCCTCCCGGGGTAGCAAGGGCGTCTCGGCCTTGGACAATTATGTTGTTGCAACAAAGCGCGTTCTTCAAACTACGCATGGACGCACGTCAAGCCCGACGCCAACCCCTCCGGCGCTGTCGCGCCACCTCCCCTTGCAGGGGAGGCTTTTCTTGTCGGAGAACGTGAGCGCGGTCGTTTAACGTCCGTACACTACGGCACGTCAAGCCCAACGCCAACCCCTAGGCCCCTCAGCCTCCACTGCAAGGGGAGGTGCCGCCGACAGGCGGCGGAGGGGTTAACCGCGTGAGTGAACTTGGCCGGTGCATGTGTTGTCAATAACAAAGTCTGTTTACAACATGGCGCGTTCTTCAAACTACGCATGGACGCACGTCAAGCCCAACGCCGGAGGGATTGCCTGTGGGCGTTTTGCTACAACCGGTCGGCAATCATGTGATAGAGGAACGGCAGGAAGACGCCGCCGACCACGGATCGTGCCTGGAACCCGCGGTGTTCGCCCTTGCCGGCAGTTTCGTACCAGTCGCTCATGGGGACGCGGTCGCAGGTATTTTCCAGCCATTGGCGGACGGGGTGTACCAGGGCATCGAAGTCTTCGCGGCTTCCGGTGAGGCATGCGCTCCAGATGATCCAGTCCAGCTTGGTGTATTCCTTTCGGCTGTCCAGCGGCAGTCCGAACTGCCCCTGGTGCCGTCGATAGAAGGCCATTTCGGTCTCGGCGACTTCCGCGGGGAAGAGCCGCAGATCCAGGAGGCGGTCCCAGACCAGGTTGTACTTCTGGCTCCAGGTCCCGGGCTGGTCGAATGCCAGCCGGTAGTGGTCGCCGTCATTGGCGTCATGGATCCAGCGGCTGGCGGCCTGCATTGCGGTCTCGTAGAAATGCTTGGCCTCGCCCTTGCATCCAAGCGCCTGGCAGATATGGGCCCAGGCGCCCATGGCGAGGATGGCCTTCAGCGAGAGGTTGGCGTTATGGGCCAGGTGGCCGGCGAAGTCGTCGGTGCAAAGCTGGTTTTCCGGATCGTAGCCCTTCTCGAGCAGATACTGCGCCCATTCGCGCAGCTGGTGTTCGTATTTGCGCAGGAAATCCACATCATTGTGGAACCGCAGCAGCGCCCCGCACAGCAGGAGGATATTGCCGCATTCCTCGACAGGCATCTGGTTGGTTTCATCCTTTTCGCCGCCGCCGTAGGCCTGGCCATTGGCCAGCGGGAATAGCCCCAGGTCATGGGGCGCGAATGGATGACGCCAGCGGCTGCGGTTTGCGGCGTAGTCCAAAATTGGCGTGAGCATGCCCCGGACCAGCTCCGGCGACAGGAACAGGAACAGCGGCGCGCTGGGATAGGTGACATCGACTGTGCAGATATCGCCGTCGGAGTAGTTTTCCTTGGAGAAGAACAGCGGCGTGCCGCGGTTGTCCGCCACCAGCTTATGGGCGGCGATGGCCTGGCGGTACGCCAGCGCGCAGATATCCGCGTATTCTTCGCCGCCGATGGTCCGCGCCTGGTGCAGCAGCAGCTCATCGAAGGCCTCGCATTCGGCCTTCAGCTCATCCTTCTGGTCGATGGCGGCGGAAAGCATGTCGCCGAAGCTCCCGAACTCGGTGTGCCAGTATCCGCGCAGACGGCAATTGAGGTACTCCACGCTGTATTCGTCATCATACGCGCAGACGAGATACCGCTCCTCGTCCAGCGGCAGATCGATGGCCGTGGCCAGCGACATCCAGTTCTCCGTGCCGGCATTGGACGTCATCGCGGTGGAGTCGTTGGGCGGCAGCTGCCGGCAGTCCACGATGCCCTTGAACAGCTCATTGTCATTGCCGATGGCGCATTGCGCATTCTGTCGATGCGGCACCGCCAGGAAGAAGCTGCCCCAGTCGATGCAGATGACGTCGCCGCATTTCCCCAGCACCTGCTGATTGGCGGCGCGCAAGAACATCAGGTCGCATTTCGCATGTCCCAGCCGCCCGTAATTCACCGGGGCGGTTTCGTCATTCAGGCACAGGTTGCCGCCGCACGCCCAGAAGATCCGGCATTGATGCGGCCGGCCGTCTTGTGCCTCGGCCTGGAAGAGGACGTAGCTCAGGGGGCGGGACAGCACCTTGAGGTCATGCAGCAGCGCGGGTGTCAGGAAGGTGACGGTGAGCTTGACGCCACGGAATTCGAACTCGTAGACAGTGCGGGTCGGCAACACCCGGCAGGACAGCTGCCGCGCGGTGTCCTGACACCCCCAGCCGCCCATGAATCGCGCCAATTCGCCATCGACCTCGATTATCCCGCGCAGTTTTTTGGCCCTGCCGGTCCAATGTCGGGCATCATCTTCGTGGAGGTTGTCGGCAAATGACCACAGCGAGAAGTACGGGTCATGGGTGATCAGCGGGACTGCAGGGTAGCGCATGGCGGTGGTATTGAGTTGTTTTTCCATCTATTTGGGTTACAGCGGGTGGGCCGCCTGGAACTCGCGGAGTCGCCGATGGACTTCATCGGCATTGGAGAACTTGCACAATTCTTCGTAGAGGGCCTGGCATTCCGCCATGGAAACCTTGCGTATATACTCCCGGACCCGGGGGATGGCGGCGGAATTCATCGAGAGCTTGCGCAGTCCGGCGCCCAGAAGCGCCGGCGTGGCCAGCTGGTTCCCCGCCAGTTCGCCGCACAACTCCAGGTCTTTTCCGGGGAATTTGGCCACAGTCCGGCAGACAAAGCCGAGGATGCTGAAGACCACCGGGTGGCATTGCTTGAACCACTGGGTGACCTTGTTGTTGCCGCGGTCCACCGCAAAGAGGTACTGCACCAGGTCATTGGTGCCGATGCTGACAAAATCCACTTCCGGCAGCAGCTGTTCGAGGCAGACCACCGCCGACGGCACCTCCAGCATCATCCCCAGCCGCGGCAGGCCATGCGGGATGCGTTCGGCCTGCAGCGAGCGGTGCGCGTCCTCGACTGCCGCGCGGGCGCGTTCCATGTCCGCCTTGTCCGCCACCATCGGGAACATCAGCGTCACATTCGGGGCGCTGCAGGTGCGCAGGATGGCGCGCAGATGCGGCCGTGCCACCTCCTGGTTGGAGAGCAGGAAACGCAGCCCGCGCCATCCCAGCGAGGGGTTGTTCTCCGGATCCCACTTGAGATATGACAGCGGCTTGTCGCCGCCGATGTCCAATGCCCGGATGGTCACCGGCGCGCCTTCGGCGCTTTCGACCAGATGCGACAGGATCTTGTATTGCGTCTGCTCATCCGGCAGCGAATTGCGGAGCATGAACATGAATTCGGTGCGGTACAGTCCGATTTCGCGGATTCCAGCGGCGTGCAGCGCGGGGATTTCCGACGACAGCGTCACATTTCCGCAAAGGCGGATTGGCACTCCGTCGGTCGTGGTCGGCAGGTCATCCACTCCGGAGATTGCGCGCAAATCCAGCTGCCGCGCCTGGATGCTGGTCTGCAGCAGCGGCTGGTACTGCGCAACGAGTTCCTGGCGGGGATTGATGAAGCAGGTGCCGTCGCGTCCATCGACCAGCAGCTCGTCGGTGGGATGGACGAGCTTGGGGATGGACACCAGATTGACGATCATCGGGATCCGCAGCGCCCGCGAGAGGATGGCGGCATGGGCGGTGGCGCCGCCGGTTTCGCAGACGATGCCGCTGATCCGCCGGATCGAGATGGCGAAGAGCTGTGAGGGGAAGATCTCGTGCGCCACCAGCACCACCGGGGTCTCGTCGCCGGTCTCCGCCAGGTCCGCCTCCGGGTTGCCGGTGGCGTTGCAGATCGCATTGAGCAGCCGCAGCAGGATATCCTCGACATCCTGGATGCGTTCCCGCAGATATTCATCCTCCATTGCCTGGAAGTCGTCCTGGAAGGCCTTGAAGGTGAGCGACAACGCGGCTTCGAGAGTATAGTGCTCCTGCAGGAATCCGTCGATGCGCTCACGCAGGGTCGGATCCTTCAGCATCAGCAGATGGGATTCGAAGATATCGGCCTCGGCCTCCGCCAGCAGTTCGCCCATCTGCCGGGTGTTTTTCTGCAGGGAGAGTTCGACTGAGGCGAAGGCCTCTTCCAGCCGTCGCCGTTCGCCGGCCAGGTCGTCGGTGCGGGTGAGCGGCGCATTTCGCAGCACGTCATCGCCGGCCAGGATCACGGCGCGCCCCAGCCCGACTCCGGGGGCGATCGGCTTGCCCTTGAGGTAGCTGCCATTGTACGAGCCCATCACCTCGGCAGTCTGTCCGGGCGTCTTGGCGTACGGGGTGTCGCCGTAGGTCGCGGCGGCATGTCCCCGTGCCATGTCGAGATTCTGCAGGAATCCAGCCAGCGGCGTGGCAATCACCCCCAGGGTGTCGATGATCCATTTGGGGAAGGTGCGCTTGGAGACCCGGCACATGGTCAGGGCGCCGATGGCGTTGCCGTTGAAGCGCAGCGGCAGCACCAATATCGTGTTGCACCGCTCCTGGATGCTGCTCATCAGCCGGACGCCATTGAGTTCGTAGTCCTTGCCGATATAGCTATTGAGGACATGGCCGCTGCGGAAGGCCATCTCGGTGATGGTCTCCGCGGGTTTGAACCCCTGGATCTCATTGTAATAGAGTCCATGCGAGGCACGGATGACCATCTTTCCGCAGGTATCCCCCGGCGTGCAGTCGAAGGTGCTCAATGCGCAGATCCGCGCATTGAAGGCCTCCGCCAGATATCGGCAGAGCTGTTCGAGAATCTTGGCCGCCTCGGTGGCGCCGCCCAGCATCCCGCAGCATCTCTCAATGATTTTAAGACTGTTTTCGCGCATGGAAAGGAAATATGCCGCCTGCAGCCCTTTTTTCCTTGGCCTGACTTCACTGATTGAAGACACCCCGACGGCCGCCATGGGATTCCCGAGGGAGCGTGCGAGAAAACGTCACGCCCGCGGCGGGGCAAAAAAAACTGACGGGATCCGCATCTACGGACGATCACGCCTGGGGAAAAACAAGTGCGGCCCGGGACTGTAAGCCAGGTTCTGTGCAGCCGGCGTTTTCAGGCGCCAGCCCGGCGACCATTCATCTAGCGCGACCGATACCCGGAACTCAAGCGGCGCGGGCAGCGCCTCGTCCCCTATTTGGTCTTGCACCGGAGCGGGCTTGCCAAGCCGCCGCAGTCTCCTGCGGCGCTGGTGGGCTCTTGCCCCACCGTTTCACCCTTGCCGCTGTCGCCAGCGGCGGTCTGCTTTCTGTTGCGCTATCCTGACTGCGGGTTTGCCCCGCAATACCCGGCCTTTCAACCGGGACTCCTGCCCTGTGGTGCCTGGACTTTCCTCCCTACCGCAAGGCAGGGCGGCCGCCCGTCCCGGACCGCATGCATAATGTAATTCCTGAATTTGCAATCCCTCACCATCACACGAAAGCCAGCGGGACAAGGAGGGATGACGTGCGCCGGTCATGACGTGCCGCGATGTACGGACGTTAAACGACCGCGCTCCAGTTTTCACGACAGGAAAAGCCTCCCCTGCAAGGGGAGGTGGCGCGACAGCGCCGGAGGGGTTGGCGTTGGGCTTGACGTGCGTCCGTGCGTAGTTTGAAGAACGCGCTTTGTTGCAAACAGACTTTGTCATTGACAACACATGCACCGGCCAAGTTCACTCACGCGGTTAACCCCTCCGCCGCCTGTCGGCGGCACCTCCCCTTGCAGGGGAGGCTGAAGAGCCTGGGGGTTACCGTCGGTCATGACGTGCGTCCATGCGTAGTT
>CAKUJM010000074.1 GCA_934661755.1 uncultured Lentisphaeria bacterium
CTTTATGCCATGTTTGCGGGGACGCAGGAGGGGAAAGGGGAAATCCAGCCTTCTGGCAATTTCATTCTTTGTTACTGATGCACGGGACATGACGGCAGACGCTGGCTATATTTGGCGGAATATTACATTATATTGATGTATCGTGTATTGCGCAATTGGTTGATATTTAGTATAATCTTTAGAGACGTCAACCATGGCTTTGCAATTTTGGCAACACAATACCGCCGTAATTCAATAGGAGATGACAATCTATGACAAAATACCCCCCCCCATCCACATTTAGACAGAACCGGACATTCACGCTGATCGAGCTGCTGGTGGTGATCGCGATCATCGCGATATTGGCGTCGATGCTGCTGCCGGCGTTGGGGCGCGCCCGGCAGAAGGCGCGCACGATCTCCTGCGTCAACAACATGAAGCAGATCGGGTTGTCATTGATCATGTATTGCGGCGACAATGGCGACTACCTTCCGCCCTACGACTGGCTGGGTAACCAGTGGGTGCGCCTGAAGCCATGGCTGCCGATGGGCGACAATGGCGACGCCGGCGCGCTGTTCTACACCGGCTTCAGGACGGCGGTGATGCTGTGCCCCGCCGCCAACCCGAGCGGCACCGGCTCGCGTCAATGGAAGGGCGGCAACCAGTCGGTATCCGCCTTCATCACCAACTATTCGATCACCGGCAGCACCGACAACACGTCGAATATCGTCGGCACCAGCGTGCCGTGGATGGCGTCATACGCCAAGCCGACCAATTCGCGCATGCTCACCAGCATGCAGCCACGGGCGATAAACTTCGGCGAGCAGGACTGGGTGGACTACGTTGGTGGCTACGGCGGCCGGGCACGGGTGGAGATGCTTCTGCCCTGGTTGATTGCAAGCCAGCCCAGCACCGGCAATGGGCGCTACGCCCCCGGATGGGTGCACAACATGTCCAGCAACTTCAGTTTTGTGGACGGCCATGTGGAGACTCGCCGCTACAGGGGCACGCTGTGGACAAGCTATAACTGGATCACGCTCAGATAGCGGAGGGGCATGCCGATGATCAAGGGAATTCCTGCCGCCATTGCGGCAATTTGCGCCGTGATGATCCTCACCGCGGGCGAGGAGGTCCGCCTGGGCGAGAAGGACTTCAGGCTGGGGCATTTCGTGGACGGCGGCGCCGAGGTGGATGTCAGCTTCAGTGACGGCGTCTTCACCGTGGACATCCCGGCGCAGCCGGGGCTATCCAACGCCACGCGCGGCGCGGTCTTCATGCTGCCGCTGAAAAGCCTGCTGGGCAAGGGCCTGCAGATCCGCGGCGAAGTGCGATACGACGGCATTGTCTGCGAGCCCGGCAATCCCCACGCCGGCGGCAAGATCCTGGCCTACAACGGCAGGGACGGGAACAAGAATTTCTTCGTCAGCCCGGTGCTGCGCGGAAGCTGCCGGCAATGGCAGCCCATATCCCTCTATTGCGATTTCCCCGAGGGGATCGACGAGGGGCAGATCGTCCTCGGAATCCAGCAGGGATGGGGGAGGCTGCAGTTCCGCAACGTCGCCATTGAGGAATTCCCGGTCACCGCCTTCACCGACGTCCAATTGCCCGAGGGCTTCAAATGCTCCTACACCAGCCGGGTGACCGCCAATTCCCCGCGGCGCGGGGTGATGAGCCCGCCGTGGAGCAGATTCGGCGAGGCGGATGTGCGCGAACTGGCCAAGTGGGGCGTCAACCTGGTCCGGTACCAGATCGTGGACGGATGCCCGGATGTCACCGACATCGACGGATACCGGCAGTGGTTCAGCCGCGCCCTCGACCACCTGGAGTCGCTGATGCCGCTATTGGAACAGCATGGCATCCAGGTGATTGTCGATATGCATCATGTGATTGGCGGGCGCTGCCGCGGCAAAGTCGACGGCGAGGGGAATCCGCTGGATCCCAGCCATTTCCAGATCATGGAGGATGACCGGTACCGCGACGCCTTCATCGGGATTTGGCAGCAGACCGCCCGGCGCTTCAAGGGGAACCGCCTGATCTACGCCTACGACCTGTGCAACGAGCCGATCCAGCATGGCCGTGCCCGCCACAGCTTCTGGCAGGTCCAGTACGCCGCCGCCAGGGCGATCCGGAAAATCGATCCCGAGGTGCCGGTCATGGTCGAGGGGAACCACATGGCCAATCCGGTGTTCTTCGAGATGGCGCCCATGCCGTTGGACAACATCATCTACTCGATCCACATGTACGCACCCGGCGAATACACCCACCAGGGCGTGAGCGACTTGAGTTACGTCAAGACCTTCTATTCCAGCAGATACGACTACCGTGACGCCGGATGGGACCGCGCCCGCCTGGCGCAGTCGATGGCCGCCGTGCGCAAATTCGAGCGCCAATACGGCGCCCGGATCCAGGTCGGGGAGTTCTCGGTGGCGGTCTGGGCTCCGGGAGGCGCGGCCTACCTGGACGACCTGGTATCCATCTTCGAGGAGTATGGATGGGACTGGACCTACCATGCCTTCCGCGAATGGGAAGGATGGAGCTTGGAGCACGAGGGGACCCCGGATGCCATCACCCGCGCCGCCGCCCCGACCGACCGTCTGAAGGTGATGCTGAAGTATTTCAGCCGCAATAAGAAATAACTGCCGCAAAAGAACCGGCTTCACGGATTCAGGATGGAAGACATGACCCGCAGTCAGCTTGCCCTCTCAGAGGATGACGCCGCCGGCTGGGAACAGCTCAACCGGCGCTCATTCGCCCATAGCCTGCGCCCGGTGGCGCTGCCGCAGCGCGACGGCATCCCCTTTTGGAACCGCCACGCCCGGCAGTTCATCATGCCGCCGGCCTTTGAGATCCCGGTCCGCCCCGGCGCGGCGGGATACCGCTTCTCAGTCACCACCCCCGCGGGCGCGCCGATTGCGGAGTTCACCGCCGACTCGCCGCAGGAGCCGCTGACCGCCATCTGGGACCGCGTGCCGGTCGGAACCGTGAAGCTGACCGTTGCGGCGCTGGGCCGGGATGGCGCCGTGCTTCCGCAGCCGTTTGAACGGGAGTTCTACCGGTGCGCGTGGTTCCATGGCCCCTATCCGTCCATCTCCCATGACTATTCGGCCGCCGCCCGGCGCTGTCTGGCGTATATCTATGGCCTCCCGCATGTCCAGGGGTGGCTCCATGGCGGGACGGTGGACGAGAAGATCTACCGGAAGTACTGCTATCCCACCAAGACCCTGAGCGCGATCATCAGGGCGCTTCTGCGCCACTTGGACCTGTCGGATGACGCACAGGTCCGGGCGAATTGCCTGGAGATCGCCTGCAAGATGGGCGACTGGCTGATCGACAACAGCTGCCCCGCCGGTACGCCGCTGGAATTCCTGCCGCCGACCTATTGGAAACACGCCACCTACCACCTGGCCAAGCCGCACATCGGCCAGATCATGATGATCTACCCGATGGTCGCCGGCGGAATGTACCTGGAGTTGCATCGCCGCACCGGCAAGGCCAGATACCTGGAGGCCGCAGTGCGGCTGGCAAATACCATGGGACGGCTCGAACTGCCCGACGGCAGCTGGTATCTGGTATATTGCGAGGACGATGGCAGGCCGGTCGTGGAAAATGTCGTGCTCATCACCAGGACGATGATGGAGTTCCTGTCCGGGCTCTCCGCGGCCACCGACGATCCGTCCTATGACGCGATGGGCGACCGTGCCTGCAAACGGCTGATTGACCAGAATCTGCGGCTTTGGAACTGGGATGGGCAGTTCGAGGATGTCATCCCGCAGGAGATGTACAAAAACCTGACCAAGAACCATGCCCATGAACTGGCCGCCAGCCTGATGAAGCAGGGGCAGGTCAAGACGGCGCTGGAAATCGTGGATTGGAGCGAGGACCAGTTCGTGGTCTGGAGCGACCCCAATCCCGCCATCGGCACCAGCATGTACCCGGGCGGAGATAAAAACAATGGAATGGTGATGCCGACGGCGCTGGAGCAATACAACTGCTACTGGCCGGTCGACGCCTCAATGAGCAACTTCATCTCCGTGTGGACCAAGGCGTACAAATGCACCGGCGACAACCTTTATCTGGAAAAGGCCCGCGCCATGGCGGATGCCATCCTGCGCAACCAGCGCCCGGATGGATCCATCCCGACCTGGTTTTTTGACATCGATCTGCCGGACTGGCTCAACTGCATGGTGTATTCGGCCGAAACCCTGCTGGAGCTGGCGGATGCATTATATGGGCGTTAAATGACCGCGCTCACGTTTTCACGACAGGAAAAGCGGAGGGGGTGACGCCGGACTTGACGTGCCGTGGTGCATGGATGTAAAACGACCGCGCTCACGTTTTCACGACAAGAAAAGCGGAGGGGGTGACGCCGGACTTGACGTGCCGTCGTGCATGGCCGTAAAACGACCGCGCTCACGTTTTCACGACAGGAAAAGCCTCCCCTGCAAGGGGAGGTGGCGCGGTAGCGCCGGAGGGGTTGGCGTCGGGCTTGACGCACGTCCGTGCGTAGTTTGAAAAACGCGCTTTGTTGTAAACAGACTTTGTTATTGACAACACATGCACCGGCCAAGTTCACTCACGCGGTTAACCCCTCCGCCGCCTGTCGGCGGCACCTCCCCTTGCAGGGGAGGCTGAGAGGCCTGGGGGTTGGCGTCGGGCTTGACGTGCGTCCATGCATGGGCGTTAAACGACCGCGCTCCAGTTTTCACGACAGGAAAAGCCTCCCCTGCAAGGGGAGGTGGCGCGGTAGCGCCGGAGGGGTTGGCGTCGGGCTTGACGCACGTCCGTGCGTAGTTTGAAAAACGCGCTTTGTTGTAAACAGACTTTGTTATTGACAACACATGCACCGGCCAAGTTCACTCACGCGGTTAACCCCTC
>CAKUJM010000075.1 GCA_934661755.1 uncultured Lentisphaeria bacterium
ATGTCACCCGGGATAAGATAATAATTTCCTGAAGTTTCGCTCTTAGAATCTAAAGAATAAGTTAGCGCCTATGGCCAAGTTCCCCCGCCCGACCACCCAGCGATAAGCTAACCGCCCCGCACGGCATTGCCAATCGCCGTCGCCATAATCCCCAAAAATGTGCGATTGGCAGACACTTTACAAATCTGCATCCCCCGCTCCGCATGGTCCGCTCCCAAACAAAGAAACCGCGTGCCCTCCCCACCAACGGGGAAGACACGCGGTTCTCCTTTTCTTGATCAGGCGTTGCTACTTCGCCTGGGGCTTTACATCGAAGGTGTAGTCCGTGCCATTGAAGTCCACCTCGATGGTATCGCCGGCGGCCGCCTTGCCCGAGAGGATCACCTTCGAGAGCGGATTCTCAATCCGTCGGATGATCACCCGCTTAAGCGGACGTGCGCCATAGAGCGGCTCGTAGCCTTCGTCCGCCAGCGCGGCGCAGGCCTTGTCGCTGACATGCAGCTTGATTTGCATGCCCGCGACCCGCTTGGCCAATGCCGCCAACTGGATGGTGACGATCTTGCCGATCTGCTCCTTCTTGAGCTGATGGAATACCACGATGTCGTCCAGACGGTTGAGGAATTCCGGGCGGAAGAAGCCGTGGAGCTGGTCGAGCACCTTGCTACGCAACTTTTCGAAATCCTCGTCGCCGGCGGCGATGATCTCCTTGCTCCCGATATTGCTGGTGAGGATGATCACAGTGTTCTTGAAATCGACCACCCTGCCCTGCGAATCGGTCAGCCGGCCGTCGTCGAGCACCTGCAACAGGATGTTGAAGACATCGGGATGGGCCTTTTCGATTTCGTCGAAGAGCAACACGCAATACGGACGCCGACGCACAGCCTCGGTGAGCTGTCCGCCTTCGTCATAGCCGACATATCCCGGCGGCGCGCCAACCAGCCGCGACACCGCGAATTTCTCCATGTATTCCGACATGTCGAAACGCACCAGCGCCCGCTCGTCATCAAAGATGGCCGCAGCCAGGCTCTTGGCCAGCTCGGTCTTGCCGACGCCGGTCGGCCCAAGGAACATGAAGGAACCAATCGGCCGGTTGGGATCCTGCAACCCCGCCCGCGCCCGCTGGATGGCCTCCGCCACCGCGGTGACGGCTTCATCCTGACCGATGACCCGCTGATGCAGCGTGTCATCCAGGTGCATGAGCTTCTCACGCTCGCCCTCCATCAGCTTGGACACCGGAATGTGGGTCCAGCGGCTGATGATCTCGGCAATGTCGTTGTCATCAACCTCCTCGCGTAGCAGCCGCTGTTCGCTGCCTGACGCATGGCGTTCCATAAGCTTCTTGAGCTGCCTCTGCAATTCCGGAATGGTGCCGTACTTGAATTGGCCGGCAGTGGCCAGATCGCCCTTGCGGGTAGCTTCATCGAGCTGCTGGTTGGCCAGCTCCAGCGAGCTCTTGAGCCCGCGGATTTTCTCAATGGTGCCCTTTTCCGCTTCCCACTGCGTCTCCAGCTTATCGACCTTGGCGGTGACTTCCTTGAGTTCCTCCTCCAGCTTGGCCACCCGCTCCCGTGCCGCCGGGTCATCATCCTTGCGCAAACCGGTAAGCTCGATTTCGATCTGGGTTTTGCGCCGTGCCACTTCGTCCAGCTCCACCGGACGCGAGTCGATCTCGGTGCGCAATTTGGCCGCCGCTTCGTCCACCAGGTCGATGGCCTTATCGGGCAGGAACCGGTCGGAGATGTAACGGTCGGAAAGCACCGCCGCCGCCACCAGGGCGGAGTCGCGGATGGTGACACCGTGATGCAATTCGTAGCGCTCGCGCAATCCACGCAGGATCGAGATGGTGTCCTCGACATCCGGCGGCGGGATGAGCACCGTCTGGAAACGCCGCTCAAGCGCCGCGTCCTTTTCGATGTACTTGCGGTATTCGTTGAGCGTGGTCGCGCCAATGCAATGCAGTTCGCCACGCGCCAGCATCGGCTTGAGCAGATTGCTGGCATCCATCGAGCCTTCGGCGGCGCCGGCGCCGACCACTGTGTGCAACTCGTCGATGAAGAGGATGATCTGCCCCTCGGACTTGGTGACCTCGTTGAGCACCGCCTTGAGACGCTCTTCAAATTCGCCACGGAACTTGGCGCCGGCGACCAGCGCGCCCATGTCCAGCGCAATCAGCCGACACTCCTTCAAACCCTCCGGCACGTCGCCGCGGACAATCCGCCCCGCCAGTCCCTCGACAATGGCCGTCTTGCCCACGCCTGGCTCGCCGATCAGAACCGGGTTGTTCTTGGTACGGCGCGAGAGAATCTGCATCACCCGGCGGATCTCCTCGTCACGGCCGATTACCGGATCCAGCTTGTTCTGACGCGCCAAGGCGGTCAGATCCTTGCCGTATTTCGACAACGCCTCGTAGGTGGCCTCCGGATCCTCACTGGTAACCCGCTGGTTGCCACGCACCGCCTTGATCGCGTTGAGCAACGCATCCTTGCCAATGCCGTGGGCGGAAAGCATCTTCGCGACCTCCGGGGCTTTGTCATTGAGCGCCAGCAAAATATGCTCGACACTGATGAAGTCGTCCTTGAATAGCTCGCGGTAGCTGTCGGCCGCCGCCAAAACCTCATTGCCCTCGTTGCCCAAATAGACCTGGCTGTTGCTGCCGCTCACATGAGGCAGACGCGCCAAGGCCGCATCGGTGTTGTCGATGAGCGCCTTGACATCCTTTCCCAGCCGCGACAGAATCGCCGATACCGTGCCATTCTCCTGCTGGAGCATGGCGGCGAAAAGATGCAACCCCGTCAGCTCGGCATGCTTGAGCTTTGCCGCCAGCTGCTGTGCCTCGCCGATGCATTCGCGTGATTTGGTGGTGAATTTGTCGTAGTTCATAAAATTTACCTCCTAGATATGGAATTCAAAAGATTGAAAGCATGACTGAAGTGGACAGCAATGTCTGTGCCAACAGTACGCAGGCGCATAAAGCTACAGACAGCGCCGGACCGCGACACTTTGTCGCACCATGATAGCCCAAATGGCCCAGATGGGAAAACGTCCTCGGTTCGCCTCCGTTCTCACCACCTCGATTCTTCACCGTTTGTAAAGTGTCTGCCAATCGCACACTTTTGGGGATTATGGCGACGGCGATTGGCAATGTCGTGCGGGGCAGTTAGCTTAACGCTGGGTGGTCGGGCGGGGGAACTTGGCCCACCTATATGGTCGTCGCGCGCGCGAGAGAGGGGGTAGCAAGGGCGTCTCGCCCTTGGACAAGGAGGTAGCAAGGGCGTCTCGCCCTTGGACAATTATGTTGTTGCAACATGGCGCGTTCTTATAAACTACGCATGGACGCACGTCATGACCGGCGCCAACCCCTCCGGCGCTATCGCGCCACCTCCCCTTGCAGGGGAGGCTTTCCTGTCGTGAAAAATGTGAGCGCGGTCGTTTAACGGCCACGCACGGCGGAGCGTCAAGCCCGGCGCCAACCCCTCCGGCGCTGCCGCGCCACCTCCCTTTGCAGGGGAGGCTTTTCCTGTCGTGAGAACGTGAGCGCGGTCGTTATAAAAAGGAGATAGGGGGAACTTATTGTATCGTCGAGGAAGTCCGTCCGGGAGGAGGAACGCGCAAACGTCTTACAATACGCAGATTCTATAAAGTAAAGACGTCCCCCAAACGCAGGATGCACTACCACATAATGCGGCATCTCCCCGCAGCACGTCCGAAACGGGATGGGGCGACGTCCGCTATAGTTTATCACCTGCTCCTGACTTTTCAAGTCAGGCGGCTGAAGATTTGCGTTCTTTGAAGATTTCCGACCAGATGCGGGCATTGCGGGCGGCGATGGATTCCGTCGAATTGCCCGCGCGGTCATTTGCCGAGCTGGTGGATGCGATAGCGTCATTCCGGACGGAGGCGGATTTTGTCAAGGAATACAAGGCGGCGGCAATGCGCGACGCATTCAACCATCCGGACATGGCCGTGCGGATGAGGACGCTGGACAGCGCCAAGCTTAACGCCATGTTCGAACAACTCGCGCATGTTCTCAAGCAGTTTGCGCCGAACTACACCTATAGCCAGTGGCGGCAGATAAACGCATCGCGTGCGTTGCCATTGATTGGCGGCTCGACTGTAAATGCGACAATGCACAACCGGCTGGACGCCGATGGGCTCGATGGCCACGTCCGGCTGTTCGGAGTCATTAAGGCCGAGTCGAACAACAAGGCACCTTAATCAGCAGACACCAATTAACAGGAAATGCCACGGCGTAGTTCCGAGCCACGCTTGCACAGCGTCCGGCGAAGCCGGCGGCCCTCCCCTTGCAGGGGAGGCAGATAGAGCTGGCGGCGGAGGGGATAACCGTGTGAGTGGACTTGGCAAGGGGGTAGCAAGGGCGTCTCGCCCTTGGACAATTATGTTGTTGCAACATGGCGCGTTCTTATAAACTACGCATGGACGCACGTCAAGCCCGGCGCCAACCCCTCCGGCGCTG
>CAKUJM010000076.1 GCA_934661755.1 uncultured Lentisphaeria bacterium
TCGATACGGGATCTGGTGAGGCTGTTGCGGAAGGAAGTGATTGAGCTTGGGAGGGTGCCCGCCTAGCCTTTTCTGCCGTTGGAACGCTAAGCCATTTTTTTAAAAAAATAGCAAAGATTGAACTGGGGATTCGATTGCCAAAGAGCTGAAATTCGCCAAACTCGAGGCCGCCGCAGGCGGCGGAGGGGTTGGCGTTGGGCTTGACGTGCCGTGGTGCGTAGTTTGAAGAACGCGCTTTGTTGTAAACAGGCTTTGTCATTGACAACACACATGCACCGGCCAAGCCCACTCACGACGCCAACTCCTCGCACCCAGCCTTCCCCGGGGTAGCAAGGGCGTCCCGCCCTTGGACAAGGGAGTAGCAAGGGCGTCTCGCCCTTGGACAATTATGTTGTTACAACAAAGCGCGTTCTTCAAACTACGCATGGACGCACGTCATGACCGGCGCCAACCCCTCCGGCGCTGTCGCGCCACCTCCCCTTGCAGGGGAGGCTTTTCTTGTCGTGAAAACTGGAGCGCGGTCGTTTTACGGGCAGACACGAACGCACGTCAAGCCCAACGCCAACCCCTCCGGCGCTGTCGCGCCACCTCCCCTTGCAGGGGAGGCTCTTCTTGTCGTGAAAACGTGAGCGCGGTCTTTTTACGGCCATGCACAACGGCACGTCATGACCGGCGCCAGCCCCCCCCCCAGCCGCATCCCAAAAGCTCCAAAAGCCCCCATCCGCCCTCGTTCCCTCGCGCGCGCGCGTCTGCCTTATAGGTGGGCCATATATCCCCCGCCCGACCACCCAGCCTTAAGCTAACCGCTCCGCACGGCATTGCCAGCCGCAAGCACCATAATCCCCAAAAGTGTGCGATTGGCAGACACTTTACAAAACGGGTGGTGAGTGGCGTCTGTCCAATCTGCGCAGCTCACTCGTCGCTTGCGGCAGCCGCGCATTTTGCCACATCAAGGCAGGGTCAGAAAATACCACAGCAGGGCCAATCCCAGCGCAAGCAGATACCACCGGAGGATACGAGCGCGCAACTTTGCGCATCCGCGATGGCGGCACTGGATGATATCCGCAAACGACAGCGGCACCTTTTCGGCAATCAGGTTCATCAGCGGCGTGCCATTGGGGACCTCGGCAAGCAGCCGGTTCCATTGTTCGCGGGTCAGCGCTTTTCTGGCGGCATAATAGAGTTCGGGAAAAAGCGATGGCGAGCGCACGGCGATTTCAGCTGCCATCCATGGCGGCAGCCGCGGCCACAGCATCTGCACGGTTCCGAAATCCGGATGCATGGCGAGCACCGCGATTTTCCGGTCCGGCTCCAGGTCGTCCAGGGGGAGGTATTCCTCCCATTGCATATAGTCGAACAGCAGGAACAGCTCTTCCTGGGTCAGCTCCCGCGTCATGGCCATGCAGTCGGCATGGCGGTATATCTCCTGGGTCATCGACGCCAGTTCCGGATAGCTTATCGCACAGCTGTGCTGTCCGGAATGATATTTCATCGAGTCATCGTGTAGCGACTGTCCGCGCACTACCGGATCCGGGCTAGGCAGTCGTTCGATATGCCTGACCACCGCCGCCCAGTGGCAAAGTCTGGCGCAGCGGGGGTTCTTGATCATCACCCGCAGCCAGTCGATGCCGGTCAATTGACTTGACGGCAGCATCGACAGCAGAGTTTCCGGCAGTCCATACTCTTCGAGGAAGGCGATTACCTGGGTGGGATTCAGCTTGGCACACCACTCCGGATGGGCTGGAGCCATCTGCGGGCACTTGCGCAGCAACCGCAACCAATCCGCCAGGGAATACCGGCTGAAATTGACATAGTGCTCAAGCTGTGGCTGCCGCAGCAGCGCAGGGATCTGCATCGACGGCTCGGCAAGCGCAAATTCGGCGACCGCGCGTTCACAGAGCCCCTCGTTCAACAGCGTCCGCCAATGTTCAGCGTCCAGCACCGACCACCGGCAATAGTCCGCCAGGGGCGGCACGGCGCGCAGCAGCTTCACCCAGTCGGTGCCATTGAGCCGATCAAGCAGCGCGAAATGCACGAACTGCGGCTTCTCGCGCAGCAGCTCCACCCAATCGTAGCCCGACATCGACGCCAGCTGGGGGACGCCGACGCTCCGGCTCGTATGCGCCCGGTTGAAGAAGAGCATCCGGAGTCGGCTGACGGAGAATTCCTCCCCGCAGGCGGGGCACGAATATGGCTGAAGCGTGCCGGGAGGATTCAACGCATTCCCGCAGGCGGGGCACTCGATGAAGAAGATGGATGACGGTATCTCGTCGAGTTTCGACAGTTGCGCATCCAGGAAAATGCGCAGCAGGACCGCATTTTGCCCATCCGGCGGCATCACCAGGTCATCATCGGCAAGATAGCGGCGGCCATAAAGCCAGCACAATTCGTCGAAATCAAACGGCCCCAAGGCGACATCGCGCTGCATCACCATGATATTAGCCGGCGCCATGGCCGGCGTCACGCTGCCGGCATTGTTGTCAATTGGAGTCAGGCCATTGTCATCCATCGTTATTGTTCCCCTTGATAGAAGAAGGCCGCCAGCAACAGCGATGCGGCTTCACCACGGAATAATATAGTGTCTGCTGATTAAGGTGTCCTATCTCAGCCAGGTGCAGACTTTGCCTGGCGAGTTGACGGCTTCTCCGGCCA